>JAGWAI010000027.1:42098-66871 GCA_021296485.1 Acidobacteriota bacterium | reverse complement strand
GCCAGGTACAGGTCGACACGGTTCTCGAGGCGCAGCCGCCTGGCTGCAATCAACTCGCCCTCGGCCTGCGCCGCGGAGCGCTGGGACTCGAGGACGGTGATATAGGTGTCGATGCCGGTGATGTACCGCTCGTAGGCCAGCCGCGACGCGCCCTGGGCATGCTCGACCGACGCCGCCAGCTGGCGCTCGCGCTCCAGCAGGATCGCCTCGGCGGCCAGCGCGGTCTCGACCTCCGCGTAGGCGGTCAGCGCGGTATTCGCGAACGCAGCGAGCGCCTGGGCGCTCTCGGCCTCCGCCCGGGTCACTTCCTCGCGCAGGCGCCCGCCCTGCCAGAGCGGCGCGGTCACGTTGGCCAGCAGGTTCCAGACGCTGAAGTCACCGTTGACCAGCGAGCGGAGCGCGTCGGTGGCGATGCCGGTGCCGCCCGTCAGGGTCAATTCGGGCAAGCGGTTCTGGCGCGTGATGCCGACACGGGCGTCGAGGGCCGCCAGGCGGCGTTCGGCCGCCACCAGGTCCGGCCGGCGTCGCACCAGCTCGGCCGGCAGCCCGCCGGGAACGCTGGTGGTCAGATCGGGCAGCTCGAGCGGCGCGTCGATGACGTTGTCGGCGTACTCGCCCAGCAGTACCTTGAGCTGGCGCGCCGCGGCATCGAACTGCTGCAACCGCTGCTGCAGCAGCGCCTCGGCGTTCGTCAGGTTGAGCAGTGCGAGCCGCAGATCCAGCGGCGGCCGGATGCCGGCTTCGAACCGCCCGCGGACCCGTTCCGCCGACTCGCGGAAGCTCTCCACCGTCGTGCGCGACAACTCGATCTGCTGCTGCGCTTCGGCGACGGCGAACCAGGCCTTCGCGGTCTGTCCGGCCATGGAGAGCTGCGAGCCGCGCAGATCGGCGGCGGACGCCTGCAGGTCGGCCAGCACCACCTGGCTGGCCGCGCGCAGGCGGCCCCACAGGTCGATCTCCCACGACACGTCGAGCGATACGCCGTGATTCGTGAAGATCGTGCTCAGCACCTGGTCTTCCGCGCCGGGAATCGGGAAGCCGACGAAGTTCTGCTTCTGGCGCGCGCCGACGTACGCCGCGTCCACGGACGGAAACAGCTCGGCGCGCGCCAGGCGGGCGTCCGACGCGGCGATCTCCAGGCGGGCGGCCGCGGCCTGCAGGTCGAAGTTGCCCGCGAGGGCGGCGTCGACCGCCGACGACAGGCCATCGTCGCCGAAGTCCTTCCACCAGTCGATTGCGACCTGGCCGTCCGGCGTGGCGGCGGCGGTCCACGTCTCCGGCACCGGGACGCCGATGTCCGGCGCGGCCACGGGCGGCGCCGCCGAACACCCGCCGACTGCCGCCAGCAGCACAAGCAGCGCAATAAATCTGATCATGCGTGGCCTCCGTGTGCGGCAACGCGCGCGCCGGCCGGGAGCGTTTCGGGTGCGGCCATGCCGGCGCTGGCGAAATCGATCAGCGATTGCAGCAGGCGGTCCGGAGCATGGGATGGCGAATGCCCGGACTCCTCACCCCACGACATGATGTAGATCATGGAGCCGACGACGTACATCACGCGTCTTGCCACCTCCTCCGGATCGATATCGGGTAGCGCGCGCTGCAGGCTGGCGGTGAAGCGGATGCGGACCTCGTCGAACTGCTGGATGAACAGCCTGCGAACCTCCGGGTTCGCCTGAGAATGGAGTTGGCCGACCAGCTTCAGGATTTCCCGACGGTGGGTGCCCGCGATTATGGCGGACTGGAAGGGCGGACAGACGAATGCAGCCACGATCTGTTCGAGCGTCGGTCCGCCGTTGGCGGTGCGGGACTCCAGATCGTCGAGCAGCGCGAGGCGCTGATCATTGACTGGCCGAATGCGCCGCTCGAGGATGGCGACCAGCAGCGCCTCCTTGGAGCCGAAGTGGTAGTTGACCGCCGCGAGATTGACTCCCGCTTCGTTCGTTATGTCCCGCAGCGAGGTCGAAACGAAACCGGAGGCGGCGAACAGGCGTTCCGCAACGTCGAGTATCCGTTCTCTTGTCTCGGCAGCCATTGCTACTCCACGACTTCCTCGGTCAAACGTATGTTTCAATCATACGCATGAACTAAGTTTGGAATCAAAGGCATTTTTCTTGCGTCGGCCCGGTCGCTGGATGCCGATTGGGTGGGCTGCGTGTGTGATAGAATCCGCCACTGGCAGACTGTCCGCACCAGCAGGGACGCTCGGCGTTCGTGGCTGTGCTTTCGCGGGTCGAGATACAGGTGGCCCGCGCTGAGGAGGTTGTCTCATGGAGGACGTGAGACCAGTGGAAGACGATTGCCAGGCCGGCCACATGCAGGCCGCCCAGGCCGGCCATTCCCGGCGGAACTTCATCAAGGGCGTCATCGCCGCCGGTGCGAGCGTCTCCGCGTCGAGCTACGTGTTCAAGGAAGGCGCCGTGGCGCGGGCGCAGGCCCCGGGCGCGGTGGAGCGTCTCGTGACGCTGACGGTCAACGGCCGGCAGCGGCGCGTCGACGTCCTGCCGCAGGAAACGCTGGCCACGACGCTGCGCTACAAGCTGGGGCTGACGGGCACGAAGATCGGTTGCGACCGGTCAGAGTGCGGCGCCTGCACGGTGCTGGTCGACGGTGTGCCGCAATATTCCTGCTCGATGCTCACCCATCAGGTGCGGGGGCGGGCGCTGCAGACCATCGAGGGGCTCCAGGCCGAGGATGGCACGTTGCACCCGATACAGCAGGCCGTCGTGGACGAGCAGGGCTTCCAGTGCGCATTCTGCATGCCCGGCTTCGTGATGAACATGGTCGCGATGATCGACGAGAATCCGAACCCCACGCGCAAGGAGGCGGCGCAATTCCTTTCGGGGAACCTGTGCCGCTGCGCCGACTACAACAAGATCCTGAACGTCGCGCTGCAGGGCGCGGAATACACGCGGAGGGGCTGAGGTGGCTGACTACAAGCTGATCGGCAAGCCGTATAGCATCGCCGACCTGGTCGCGAAAGTGACCGGCCGGGCGAAGTATGCCGAGGATTTCCGGGCGGACGGCATGTTGTTCGCCAAGCTGCTGTCGAGTCCGATGCCGCACGGCCGGGTCCGCAGCATCGACACGAGCGCGGCCGAGGCGATGCCGGGCGTCGAGGCGATCCTGACGGCGGACGACCTGCCGCCGGTCGACGCACCCGGCGAAGCCGGCCTGACGAACGAGCCGATGTACGAAGGGGAGCCGATCCTCGCGGTGGCCGCCGTGGACGAGACGACCGCGGCCAATGCAATCGAGGCCATCCGCGTGGACATGGAGCCGCTGCCGTTCGCTGTTGATCCGCTCGACAGCCTGCGTCCCGGCGGGTCGAACGCGCGGCTCGACGGCAACACCATGGTCAACCGCGAGCTGGCGAACGTCAAGTGGGACGACGTCGACTGGGCCGCCATCGACCGCGGCGAGATGCAGACGAACGGCGAGGTTGCCGAGGAGTGGGAGGTCGGCGACGTGGAGGCCGGTCTGGCCGAGGCCGACCTGGTGATCGACGAGACGGTTTTCCACCAGTCGATGGGGCACCAGCCGCTGGAGAGCCGCACGAGCATGGCGTACTGGCAGAACGGCAAGTGCTACCTGCATACGTCGACCCAGAGCACGCAGCGCACCCACGGTGCGGCGGCGCGCGGCATCGGCATCGCGCCCGAGGATCTGGTGCTGGTCGCCGAGTACTGCGGCGGCGGATTCGGCAGCAAGATCTTCGGCTCCATCCAGATGAAAATCCCCGCCCTGCTGTCGCAGAAGGCCGGCAAGCCGGTGATGATGCGCATCACCCGCCAGGAGGAGCATTTCATCGGCCGCGCCCGCCCCGGGTTGCAGGGGCGCGTCAAGATCGGTTTCCGCCGTGACGGCCGCATCACCGCAATGGACATGTTCTTCGTCCAGGACGGCGGCCCTTACGGCATGTCGGGCGACTACGTCGTGGTGCCCGATCAGTCGACGCTCATGTACCAGCCGCTCAGCCACCGCTTCCGCGGCATCTCGGTCTACACGAATACGCCGCCGCGTTCCCCGCAGCGCGCCCCCGGCGGCCTGCAGGCCGTGTCGATGTTCTCCCCGCTGATGCAAAAGGCGGCCAAGGAGCTCGGCATCGACCCGCTGGAGATGATCCGCATCAACGCGCCGGCCGGGCAGGCCAAGCTGGGGCGCCCGGACGAGAACGGCGAGCAGGGGAACGTCTCGAGCGCGTTCGTGGTCGAGGCGGCCGACTTGGCGGAGCAGACCTTCGACTGGCAGGCGATGCGGGCCAGGAGCGGCCAGCGGAACGGCACCAGGGTGACCGGCGTCGGCGTGGCGCTGAGCTCGTTCAACGCCGGCGCGTGGGGCATGGACGGCCTGCTGACGATCCGGCCCGACGGCAAGGTGTACATCCAGCAGGGTATCGGCAATCTCGGCACGGGGTCGGTGTTCGATACCGGCCGGGCCGCGATGGAGGCGCTCAAGACCGACTGGGATCAGGCCGAGGTCATCTGGGGCGACACCAGCAAGCACCTGCCCTGGAGCATCGTGCAGGCCGGCAGCAACACGATTCATACGCACACGCGGACCAACTATGCCGCGGGTGAGGATGCGAGGCGCAAGCTACAGGAGATTGCCGCGGGCGATCTGGGCGGCTCGCCTGACGACTACGACGTTGCGGATGGCCGGGTGTTCCGGCGCGGCGCACGGTCGAGCGGCCTGAGCTTCGCCCAGGCGGCGCGGCGGGCCATCGAGCTGGGCGGTCGCTTCGACGGCCACGAGCTGCCCGAGGACATCAACGCGGTAACCACGGGAGCGGCCACTGCGCTGGCCGGCCTCGGGCTGATGGGGGTCGCGAGGGACAACTATCCCACGGGCGGCCGGGTCATCTCGCACGCCATCGGGTTTGCCGAGGTGGAGGTCGACGTCGAAACCGGTGCGGTGGTGTTGAAGGACTACCGCGTCTCGACCGACGTGGGCACCGTGATCAACCCGCGGGGTTTGGCCGCGCAGCTGCACGGCGGCGGCATCCAGGGGTTCAGCGCGGCGCTGGCCCAGAAATGGGTGTACGACCGCCGCTGGGGCCTGCAGGTGTCCAAGCGGTTCTATACGAACCGCCCGCCGACCATACTCGACGTGCCGCACGAGCAGCCGATGGCCTGGGCGGCGCAGGACAAGCCGGACCCGTTCAACCCGATGGGGGCCAAGGGAGTCGGCGAAACGGCGGAAGGCGCCGGTTCGGGCGCGGTGCTGTGCGCGATTGCCGACGCGCTGGGCGACGGATACTTCAACCGTACGCCGTTGCAGCTCGACCTGATCCTGACCAAGATCGAGCAATTGCCCCCTGCGTTTTCCACGCTGACGGCGCACGTGTAGGAGCGAGCATAGGAGAACTGACATGGCCGTGATTCGCGACATGATGCCGGCGTTCCAACTGTTTCAGCCGACGACTACCGACGAGGCGCTGGGGCTTCTCGACGAGTACAGGGAGCGGGCATGGGTGCTGGCCGGCGGCCTCGACTCGTTCGATTGGCTCAAGGACCGCGTGAAGCGGCCCGCGGCGGTGGTCGACCTCGGCGGCATCGAGGCGCTGCGCGCCATCCGCCCGGCGGCGGGCGGGTTGGAGATCGGCGCGATGACGACGTTGCGGGAGGTTGGCCGGCACGCCGACGTGCGCGACCGCTACGGCTTGCTCGCGGATGCCGCCGATCTGGTGGCTTCTCCACAGATCCGCAACCAGGGCACGCTGGGCGGCAACCTCACGCAGGACACGCGCTGCTGGTACTACCGGGACGGCTGGAATTGCTACCGCGCGGGCGGCACCATCTGCTACGCGGATACGCCGACGGCCATGAACCGCGAGCACTGCATCATCGGCGCCAGCCGCTGCGTGGCGGTCAACCCGTCGGATACGGCGCCGGCGCTCGTCGCGCTTGACGCGGAGATGGAGATTCAAGGCGGCGGCGGTACGCGCGTGGTGGCGGCGGAGGACTACTTCGTCGGGCCGGACGTCGACATCATGCGTATGACCGTGCTGGAGCCGGGCGACCTGCTCACGGCGGTCAGGCTGCCCGAGACGTGGGCCGGCGCGCGCTTCTACTTCGAGAAGAGCCGCGACCGTCAGGTGTGGGACTTCGCACTGGCCAGCGTCGCTTCGGCGGTGAAGATCGTGAACGGCACCGTAGAGGACGTCCGGATTGCGGTGAACGGCGTGGCGCCCACCCCGCTGCGGCTGCGCGCCTCCGAGGATGCGGTGCGCGGCCGGCAACTGACCGAAGAAGTCGCGGCCCGCGCCGGCGAAGCGGCGGTGCAGGGCGTCCGGCCGCTGCATCACAACGGCTTCAAGGTTGCGCTGCTGCGCAACCTGGTCACCCGCGCGGTGCGCGGCGACGAGGCGTAGATGGAATTGTTTCAGTGGGGCTCGAACCCGTGGGGGCAGGAGACGCTGGTCCGTATCTCCTGGGATCTGCTGTACCTGGCTTTCTGGGCCGGGATCGCGTTCATCCTGTTCCATATAGCGTACGCCGTCGTCTGGCTGCCGCGGTTGGCGCGCGCCAGCGCCAGCGCCGGCGCTGACGCCGGCGGATCCGCGACGGACGTGCCGGCGCGCATCGTCCGGCATACCTCCGCGGCCAGGTTCTTCCACTGGGTGATGGCAGCGGCGATGATCGCGCTGCTCATTACCGGTTTCTTTCCGATTGTCGGCATTCAGTTCCCGTGGGTGACCATCCACTGGATCTCCGGCGTATTGCTGACGATTTCCATCCTTTACCACATCGTGCACGCGACGTTCTTCCTCGATTTCTGGTCGATCTGGATTCTTCCGGCCGATCTGCAGGAAGCGTGGCAGCGCGTGCGGCACCAGATGGGGCAGGAGACGCCCGCCATACGGAAGCATGGCAAGTACCCGCTGGACCACAAGCTGTATCACTTGGCGGTGACCGTCGCCGGCCTGGCCGTGATCGGCACCGGCCTGGTAATGATGCTGCGCATCGACGGCGCCCTCTGGCCGCGCAATCCGTACTTCCTGAGCGACGCGACGTGGGGTCTGATGTACGTCCTGCATGGTCTGGGCTCGGTGCTGTTCGTTACCCTGACGCTCACGCACATCTACTTCGCCATCCGCCCCGAGAAGCTGTGGATTACGAAGTCAATGATCTTCGGGTACGTAGACCGCGATCGTTACCTCGAGCATCACGACCCGCAGCGCTGGGTCGTCCCGCGGGACTCCACCGAAGGGTGACCACGGCCGGCGAGCTGCAGGCTCGCGTCGACGTCATCGAGGAAAGCTACGAGTTCTTTCTCGCCTACGCCGCCCAGGGCGTGCCGGGGGAACAGGGTTCCGGTTCTGCCGGGCAGGTCGGCGAATTCCTCAAGAAGCTGGACGAGGCGCTTGTCGTGCTGGCGGATCTGTTCTCGGCCGCCCTGGCCGAGCGGGATGAAGCCGAGCTGGTTGCCTGCCAGCCGTTCATAGAGGTGCTCCGGCGCGATGCCGCAAGCTCACTCGCAGCCGTCCGGCTGGTGCGCCGGCAGCCGGTCGTCAGCTCGCAGATGATCGACAATCTCAACGCAATGATTCATCTGCGGGCGCTGTTGACCGACGTCTTCCTGATCGACGAAATCCTCAATCCGCGGGTTCCAGACGCTCCTCACCCCGAGAATCCCACCGCCTGACGCCGGCTGGCAACGAGACCGTGGTGAATCCCAGCGTAGCACCGAGACCGGCGAGGCGAGTGAGCATATTCCCAATATGTGAGCGACGAGCAACGCAGCTCAGGCGGGATGCATCGCCGGTCGAATGCAGCGGGGGATTCACCACGGTCTCGTAAGGCATGGATCTCCGCGGCAAGGTCGCGCTCATGACCGGCGCCAGGCGCATCGGTGCGCCGGTGGCGGCCGAGCTCGCGCGGCGCGGCGCGCGGGTCGCGTTGTCCTACCGGCAGGCCTCCGGCGACGTGCGGAGCGCGCCGGCGCCGGTTGCCGGCGTGGGTGGCAGCGTCGTCACGAAGCGGGCGGATCTGACGGACGCCGCCGACTGCCGGCGGCTGGTCGACGAGACCGCGGCGGAGCTCGGCCGGCTCGACATCCTGATCAACATGGCGTCCGTGTACGACGCGACACCGGTCGGCGAGCTTGACGCGTCACACTGGGATCGGGCGCTCGCTGTAGACGCGCGCGCGGCCTACCTGTGCGCGCTGGCGGCGGCGCCGCATCTGCGCGCGGCCGGCGGCGGGCGCATCGTCAATGTCTCGGACTGGATTGCCGCCAGCGGCCGCCCGCGCTACCGGGGATATCTGCCGTACTACGTGGCCAAGTCCGCTGTTATCGGCCTGACTGAGGCGCTGGCGCTGGAGCTGGCGGATGACGGGATCCTGGTAAACGCCGTCGCGCCCGGACCGATTCGCCCGCCGGAGGGAATCACCCCGGACACCGTTCAGGCCGTGGTGCAGGAGACGCCGCTCGGCCGCTGGGGCGGGGATGACGCGATTGTGCAGGCGGTGCTGGCGCTGATCGAGACGGACTTCATCACGGGCGAGACGCTGCGCGTGGACGGCGGCCGCCACCTGCGCTGAGCCGCGCGCCTACTCCACCTCGACCGCGGTGCCGCTCACGCTGACCATCAGCATGCTGGAGCCCTGCCCGACGACCTCGTAGTCGATGTCGACGCCGACAACCGCGGTGGCGCCGAGCTTCGCAGCTTCCTCCTCGATCTCCCGCATGGCGATCTCGCGCGCCTGGTGCAGCTCCTTCTCGTAGGACGCCGAACGCCCGCCGACGATGTCGCGCACGCCGGCGAGAAAGTCGCGAAAGATGTTGGCGCCGAGGATCGCCTCGCCCGAGACGATGCCGCAGTACTTCGTGATGCGCTTGCCTTCAATATTGTGGGTCGTCGTAACCAGCATGCCCGCCGCCTTTCCTGCAGAATGCCCGCGCATCATACACCGCTGCCGGGCAGGGATGCGGCCGCGCACCCTGTCTTGCACTTGAAAATAAAAACTTTCACGTGATAATTTGAGTCATCGAAGGAGCAACAGTATGTCCTGGGATCCAATCCAGAAGCGGGTGCTCGCGGCGGCGCAACGCCTGTGTGACGAAGCCTGGACGTTCAGGCCGGTCGATGTCGTGCGCGCGTTGCCCGGCGAGAATCCGAGAACTGTGCGAACGGAGGTTACCAGCCGGTGCTGCGTGGACGCTCCCGAGCATCACGCGCGGCGCTGGCCGTACTTCCGCCGCGTGGGCCGCGGCCGGTACCGGATCGAACCGCAATTCCGTCAGCGCCCGCCAGCGCCGGCGATTGCCCGTGATGGGCGGACGGGCCGTCCCGCTCCTGCCGCGCAGGTTGCTGAAACCGCCCCGGCGTACGGTCACGCCCTCCCCGACGCTCGGGACGCCATCCACGGCGTTGTGATCGAGAGCGAGGGGTGGTACGTCGCCGAGTGCCTGGAAATCGCTGTCGTCACCCAGGCGAGATCGCTCGATGCGCTGATGGTCGGCCTCCGGGAAGCCGTGGCGCTGCACCTGGAGGGTGAGGATCCTGCGCGCCTGGGCCTGTCCCGCTCGCCGCGGCTGCTCATAAGCTATGAAGCGCCGCCGGTCGGCGCTTGATGCCGCGCCTGTGGCGGCTCTCGTCCAGCGACGTGCTGCGCATCCTCGGCCGATCCGGCTTCCAGGTGGCAACGCAACGGGGCAGCCATGCCAAGCTGGTGCGCATCGCTCCCGGCGGCGAAAAGCAGGTTCTTGTGGTACCTATCCACGGCAACCTGGCGACCGGGACGCTGCACGCCATCTACCGGCAGGCGGCGCGCCTCGTCCCGTCGGTAGAGTTGCGCCGCGCGTTCTTTGCGGACTGAACCCGCCATCGCATGCGGATGCGCCAAACGGCGATCGGAGTTGGCGAATGCGAACCGGCAGTGCTCGGTGGACTGGCCCTACCGGCTGGCGCTCTCGTGGGGGTGGCCGCCGCTCTCCGGGCGCAGGTGGCGCCGGACGAAGTCGAGCATGGTGACGTGCCGGTGGTGCTCCTGGTCGAGGCCGCCCAGCCGGTGGCGTGATCGCGGATAGACCATCATCTCGAACCGCTTGCCGGCCTTTTGCAGCTCGTAGGCGAACTGGAGCGTGTTCTGCATGTGCACGTTCTCGTCCATTGTGCCGTGCACCAGCAGCAGGGCGCCCGTCAGGTCGGCTGCCGCGAATCGCGGCGCGCTGCGGCTGTACCCCTCGGGGTTGTTCTGCGGCATCAGCATGTAGCGCTCGGTGTAGATCGTGTCGTAGTCCCGCCAGTCGGTCACCGACCCGCCGGCGATGCCCATCGCGAAGCGGTCGCTGTGGGTGAGGGCGTAGCTGACCATGAACCCGCCGTAGCTCCAGCCTTCGATCCCGATCCGCGTGGCGTCCACGTACGGCTGGCGCGCCAGCCAGTCGATGCCGTCCTCGATATCGCGCAGCTCGGACTCGCCGAAGTTGCGGTAGACCGGCCAGGTGGAGATGGCGCCCTTGCCGCTCGCCGTCCGGTTGTCCATCACCCAGACGACGATCCCCTGCTGGGCGAGCAGTTGCCAGTACATGTATGTCGAGCCGCTCCAGCGGTCGCGCACGCGCTGCACGTGCGGGCCGCCGTACACGTGCTGGTAGACCGGATAGCGGCGCGCCGGGTCGAAGTCCGGCGGCTTGATCAGGATGGCCTCCATGAGGAATCCGTCGCGGTTCGGCACCTGCAGCAGCTCGGGTTCGGATAGTCCGTACTCCGCCAATACGTCCGCCGGGTTCGGGTCGATCGCGCGCGTTTCCGCGCCGTCCGCCGAGTGCAGCCGCACCTGGGGCGGCGTGGAGAGGTTGCTCCAGGTGTCGATGTAGTGCGTGAAGCCAGGGCTGAAGCGCGCGCCATGGCTTCCCGTGCGCGCCGACAGCCGCGTGAGGCGGGAGCCGTCCAGCCGCACCCGGTACACGTCGCCGCCAATGTGGCTGCGCTCGGTGCCGGACCAGTAGATCCAGCCGCCCTCCTCGTCCATGCCGTGGAGCGTGCGCACCTCCCACTCCCCGCTGGTGACCTGCTTCAGGAGCTCGCCGTCGCCGGCGTAGTGATACAGGTGCTTCCAGCCGCTGCGCTCGCTCAGCCACAGGAACGACCCGTCGGCCAGCCAGTGCGGCGGGCCGTTCACGTTGACCCACGCCTCGGTGGTCTCCCGCAACAGGCGCGAGATCCGTCCGGACTCCGGATAAGCGAGGTTGAGGTCGAGCCAGGTCTGCTCGCGGTCCTGCACCTGGAACACGACGCTCCGGCTGTCCGGCGTCCAGCCGACATCGACGATCAACGGCTGGCTCGGCGCGTACCTATCGAGCTCCACCCAGGTGACGTCGCCGCCGGCGGCCCGGACGATGCCGAGGCGCACGGCCGGATTCGGATCGCCCGCTTTCGGATACTCCCAGCGCTCGACCTCGGGGTGGTATTCGATGTGATCGACGATCGTGAATTCCGGGACCCGCGAATCGTCGAGCTGCAGGAACGCCAGCTGCGTGGAGTCGGGGCTCCACCAGTAGCCGCGGAAGTTGCCCCGGCCGTAAATCTCCTCCTGGTACACCCAGTCCAGAAGACCGTTCCGCACGTCCGCCGAGCCGTCGGTGGTGAGCGCGCGCCCGCGCCCGTCCTTCACGCCGACCACGTGCAGATCGTGATCGCGGACGAACGCCATGAGGCGGCCGTCCGGGCTGAAGGAGACTTCCTCCTCCGGCTCCGGCGTGTGCGTCAGGCGCACCACCCGGTCGGCGCCGCTCCGGTAGTGGTACAAGTCGTTGGCGAAGGTGAAGGCCACCGCCGGCCGCTCGCCGTCCACCGTCGACAGCAGCCGCCGCCGCTGCCGCGCCAGACGCCGCGCCTCGCCGGCGCCGATGCCGGGCAGCGCGGCGATTGCGTCCGCCATCGCGTCGGGATCGAGCAGCAGCTCGCGCTCGCCGGATGACGCATCGACCTTGAACAGCCGGCCGTCCGTCGCGGGCTGCAGGTAGTGATCGTCGTCGAGCCACTCCAGGTTGCGGGGCGGACTGCCGTCGAAATCCACCCGCTGCGCAGGGTGGAAGATGGCCTCGAGGGTGAGCCGCTGCTGGGCGTGCACGGCGGGCGCCAGGCAGACGGTCGCGACCGCCGCGAGCAGTACCGGAACGCCCGTAGTTCTATGCCATATCACGTATGATCCAGAGCGTAGCAGATCCGTCTTGCAGTGGAGTGGAGTCGGCAGTCCTGGATGGGGGAAGCTGATGATGTGCGTACGGATCCTGTGCGTGGCGGTGGCGATGAACGGCATGATCGCATGCGGTGCGTCAGGCGGCGGCGGTTCGCCGGACCCGCCGGCAGCGGATGCGCCCGCGGTGTCCGAACCGCAGCGGCCCTACCTGCTCGAGCGTGTCGACGACGCGGCGATCGTCCAGATCTACGCCGACGGCTTCAGTGCTCTCCCGCTGCGCGAGAAGACGCTCATCTGGCACCTGTACCACGCCGCGCTCGCCGGGCGGGACATCTTCTACGACCAGCGCTACGTCCACAACCTGGAGATGCGCGGGGTGCTCGAGGAGCTCCTCGTCCACGGCGGCGCGCTGGAGCCGGCGGCGCTGGAGGAAATCCACCGCTACGCCAAGCTCTTCTGGATAAATACCGGCCCGTTCAACAACCTCACGGCGCGCAGGTTCGTCGTTGAGCTGACGCCCGAGGCGTTCGGGGCGGCGCTGCGCGCGGCCGCGGCGTCCGGCGCCAGCCTGCCCCGTCGCGACGGCGAGAGCCTCGATCAGCTCGTCACCCGCCTCGAGCCGCTGTTCCTCGATCCCGACGTGGACCCCATCGTCACCAACAAGTCGCCGGCAGAGGGCCAGGACCTGCTGCTGTCGAGCGCGAACAACCTGTACGACGGCGTGTCGATGGCCGACCTGACGGACTTCGAGGAGCGCTATCCGCTGAACTCGCGGCTGGTGAAGCGCGACGGCCGGCTGCACGAGGAGGTGTACAGCATCGACGGCCGTTACGGCGAGCAAATCGCGGAGATCGTCACGCACCTGGAGGCGGCCATCCCGTACGCCACGGAGCCGATGGCGGAGGCGCTCGCCGCGCTGGCGCAGTGGTACCGCACGGGCGAGCCGGAGGACCGCCGCGCGTACGACATCGCCTGGGTTGCCGACCGCGAGTCGCCGGTCGACACGATCAACGGCTTCACCGAGGTGTACATGGACGCGCGCGGGGTCAAGGGCGCCTGGGAGGCGCTCGTCTTCTACGTCAACCGCGAGAAGACCGAGACCATCCGCACGCTGGCCGAGCACGCCCAGTGGTTCGAGGACCACATGCCCTGGGACCCCCGCTACCGCAAGGAAGGGGTGCGCGGCATCACCGCGAACGCCATCGACGTGGTGGTCGAGATGGGCGACTCCGGGCCGGTCACGCCCATCGGCATCAACCTGCCGAACGACCAGACCGTGCGCGAGGAGTACGGCAGCAAGTCGGTGTCGCTGTCGAACGTCATCGAGGCGTACGACCTCTCCCGGCCGCCGGCATACCGCGCCGAGTTCACGTGGGACGCTGACGAGGACCGCCGCGCGGAGCAGTGGGCCGGATTCGCGGGCGACATGACGACGAACATGCACGAGGTGATCGGGCACGCGTCCGGCCAGGTCGCGGAACATGTCGGCGGCAACCCGCAGACTTTCCTCAAGGAGCAGTACTCGGCGCTGGAGGAGGCGCGGGCCGACCTGGTGGCGCTCTATTTCATCGCCGACCCGAAGCTCGTCGAGATCGGCGTGATCGACGCCGAGCACCACGCGGACGTGATCCTCGCCGAATACGAGGCGTACGCCCGCAACGCCATCCTGCAGCTCCGCCGCGTCCGCGAGGGGAGCCAGCTCGAACAGGACCACATGCGCAACCGCCAGATGGTGGTCCACTGGCTGATCGACAACACCGATGCAGTCGAGGTGCGCCGCCGGGACGGCAAGACGTACAACGTCGTGACCGACGCGCAGGCGTTCCGGGACGGCGTCGCGCGCCTGCTGGCCGAGGTGCAGCGGATCAAGTCGGAGGGCGACTACGACGCCGCGAAGTCATTGTTCGAGACGTACGGCATCCAGTTCGACCCGCTGCTGCGCGACGAGGTGCTGGAGCGCGTGGAGACGGTCAATCTACCGTCATACACGGGCTTCGTAATGCCGAAGCTGGAGGCGGTCACCGGCGCCGACGGCGCGATAGCCGACGTGCATATCTCCTATCCGCAGGACTTCACGCGGCAGATGCTGGAGTACGCGGGCAAGCGGCTGCCGGACGTCGATGCGCGCGGCGCGGAGCGCGACCCGGCGCTGCTGGTCGAGCTGTTCACGGCCGACGGGGACGAGGCGCTGGCGCGCTACCGTGAGCAGCGGAGCGCGGCTCTGTTGGCCGCGGGCGGGGTTGCCGGCGTCGCTACATACGAGCTGCGCCAGCAGCAGGAGCCGGCCGTGCCGCTGCGCGCGCCGTTCTACGCCAGCCTGTACCACCTCGAGCCCGGCGCTCCGGCGCCGCGGCCGGCGGATGCCATCGACGGCATCTCGGTTGTCGGATCGGCCGCCTACGGGCGGATCGCGGTGTACGGCGTGCCTGCCGCCGCGGGCGCTGCGCGGCCCGCCGCCATGCTCGTCCTGTCGCACCCGACCGACCTGGGCTTCGACGCGGAGTACAACGCGTGGTACACCGACAACCACATGATTGACGTGGCCCGCTCGCCGCACTTCCGCGCCGCGACCCGCTACGCGCCGCTGCAGCAGCTCGCCGGTGCGCCGCTTACCTACCTGTGCGTCTACGAGATTGAGGCGCCGTACTCGGCCGAGCTCCACGAGGGCGTCATGCACTGGCTGCAGGACACTCCCGACGACTTCCGCCAGCAGATGCCGTCGACGCCGGCCGGTCAGGGCGTGCTGACTCTCGACCTGTGGGGCTACTTCGCGCGGGTCTGGTAGCAGTCGGCAATCGCGCGGGTCATCGCAGCCAGCCGGGCGGCGCGCCGGCGCGGCGGGCTTCTTCCTGGATGTCGGCGATCTCCCCGGCCAGCCGGTCCAGCTCGTTGCGGGTCTGCTCCAACTCGGCGAGCGCGGCCTGCCGGTCGCGTTCGAGAGCGGCACGGGCCGCCGGGTCATCGCGCGCGGTGAACTCGGCCCACAGGCCGTCCACCCGGTTCTGGAGCGCGGCCGCGACGAGCTCGGCCCGCCGCCGCGCGTCCCGCGCCGCGCTAATCCGTTCCCGCCAGTAGCTCTCGTCCCGTTCGGTCGCGCCGGCCGCCGTTTCCGGGTCCGGCCGCGGCGGTTCGCCGGCCGCGGGGGACGTGCTTTCCGCTGCGCGCGTCACTGCCGCCGAAGTGGTAAGGCGACGGCCTGTGGAAAGGTCGGCGTTGGTGTAAACTCTTGACTCTCCGCTGATGGTTGCCCGGCGTGCCTGTTCGGCGCGGGCGACCTCGGCCAGCGGCGGTTGCGCCGCGGCCGGCGCCGCGATCGGGAGGGTGACGGCAAGTACGACGGTGGCGGCGCCGCGCGGAGTTCCCATAGAGGCAGTCTACATCAGAGATCGGCCGCCCCGGGTCGAGCGCGGATCGCGCATGCGGAAACGCACTACTCCAGGGCGTTGAGCCTCGCCGGCGGAGTTCGAAAGGAGATCGGTCAGATGCGAACTGGGTATCGAGGCGCGGTGCTGACGGTGGCGGCGGTGGCCGGTGCGGTCCTGCTGATGACCGCGAGTCAGACTGCCGGCCAGTCGTCGGACTACAGGGCCCCGCGCACCAGCGACGGCGTGCCGGACCTGAACGGGATCTGGCAGGCCATAGGTACGGCGCACTGGAATCTGCAGGACCACGCGGCGTACGAGGGGCTGGCGGGCGGCGGTGCGCTGGGCGCTGTGCCGCCCGGGCAGGGCGTGGTCGTGGGCAACGACATTCCCTACCAGGACTGGGCCGTCACGCAGAAGCAGGAGAACTTCGACAACCGCTTGACCGAGGACCCCGAAGCGAAGTGCTACTTGCCGGGCGTGCCGCGCGCCACGTACCTTCCGTATCCGTTCCAGATCGTGCAGGGCACCGAGAAGATTCTGATTGCCTACGGCTATGCCGAGGCGATGCGCACGATCCACATGGACAAGGATGACCCCGAGCCGCCGCCCATCGATTCCTGGATGGGGCGCTCCCACGGCAGCTGGGACGGGGAGACGCTGGTAGTCGACGTCCAGGGATTCAACGGACAGGCGTGGCTGGACCGCGCCGGCAATTTCCACAGCGAGGCGCTGCGCGTCGAGGAGCGCTATACGCCGATCGGCCCGAACGCCATGATGTACGAAGCGACGCTGACGGATGACAACGTGTTCACGCGTCCGTGGACCATTCGGCTGCCGCTCTACCGGCGCCTTGAGCAAAACGCACGGCTGATCGAGTTCAAGTGCGTCGAATTCTCGGAAGAATTGCTCTACGGGCACCTGCGCCGGGAGCCGCGCTAGGAGCCCGCGCGGCTCGACGGGTGTGAGAAGATGTCAGGGAAGCAGAAGTAAGGAGGCAAACCCGATGCGAACGTTGACAGTATGGCTGTTGGGAGCGGCCCTGTTGGTCGCGGCGGCGCCGGCGGTGGCGCATCATGCGTTCTCGGCCGAGTTCGACGCGACGAAGCCGGTCCGCCTGCAGGGCACCATTACCCGGATGGAGTGGATCAACCCGCACTCCTGGATGCACGTGGACGTGACCAACGACGACGGCACCGTCGACAGCTGGATGATCGAAGCCGGCCCGCCGGGAGCGCTCGTGCGCCGCGGCTGGCGCAAGGATTCGGTGGCGCCGGGCACGGAAGTCTTCATCGAGGGGTACCAGGCGCTGGACGGCACCAACAAGGCCAACGGCCGTGACGTGACGCTGCCGGACGGCACCAAGCTGTTCGCAGGCTCGTCGGGCACCGGCGCGCCGCTCGACGGCTCGGATCCGACCGAACGCTAGCAGCGACCGGACCACGGTCGCCGACCCACGGAGTCTCGCAGAGGGGAGCGTGTAGGCATGGGTAATTCCTGGCTGCCTGGAATCGATTGCTGCGGCGGGATGCGGGTGATGCTTGCCGTGGCCGTGGCTGCCGGTGTTGCGCTCGGGATCGGCGCCTGCATCGTGCGCGGTGACGATGCCGGCGAGGTGGCGTACGAGCTGCAGGTCCTGTCCGGCCGCCCGGACATGGTTACCGGCGGGGACGCACTGGTGAGCATCGCCGCCGCGCCGGACTCCGACTTGTCCGGGTTGCACGTCACGCTCGACGGGCGAGACGTGACCGCCGCCTTTCGGCCGTCCTCCGCCGGCATGCTGGTTGGGTTGGTGGAGGGGGTGTCCGGCAGCAGCGAGTTGCTGCTGGCGAGCGCCGACGGCACACCGCGGGGTGCGCTTTCGCTGGTGAACCACCCGCTCGAAGGCCCGGTGTTCTCCGGTCCCCATGAGCAGCCGTTCGTGTGCGAGACGGACGCGTTCGAGATGCCGTCGGGCGAGACGCTGGGCGCGCCGCTCGACGACAACTGCGCGATCGCCCGCCGCGTCGACTACTTGTATCGTTCCGCGGACGGCGAGCTGAAGCCGCTTTCCGACCCGGCCGCGCGGCCGGCCGATCTCGCAACCACCACCACGCTGAGCGGGGCGACCGTGCCGTACATCGTGCGCATCGAGACCGGCACGATCAACCGCGCGATCTACCAGATCGCGATGCTGCACGAGCCATCCGCCGCCGATCCGGACCCCTGGACAGCGCCGCCTGGTTGGAATGGGCGGCTCATCTACACCTTCGGCGGGGGCTGCGTGAACGGCTGGTTCCGGCAGGGCAACCGCACCGGCGGCGTGACCGACGACGTCATGCTCAGCCAGGGCTACGCGGTGGCCTCCTCCAGCCTCAACGTGTACGCCAACAACTGCAACGACCTGCTGGCTGCCGAGACCATGATGATGGTGAAGGAGCGCTTCGTGGAAGGCTACGGCGCGCCGCACCACACCATCGGCTGGGGCTGCTCCGGCGGGTCGTACCAGAACCACCAGATCGCCGACAACTACCCCGGCCTGCTCGACGGCATCATTCCCGGCTGCAGCTTCCCGGACGTCGGCTTCGGAACCATCCCGATGATCACCGACGCGCGGCTGCTGAACCACTACTTCCAGAATGCGGGAGCCGATCGCTTCACGGAGGAAGAGCAGCGCGCGGTCGCCGGATTCCTCGTGCTGGAGACGATGCCCAGGGTGTCAATCAACGCCGGGCGCATAGCGGTCGGCGAGTTCTGCCCCGACGCGCTGCCGGAGGCGCTGCGCTACCACCCGACGGACAATCCCGGCGGCGCGCGCTGCGACGTGTACGAGCATTACGTGAATGTATACGGACGTGACCCGGAAACCGGGTTCGCGCGCCGCCCGCTCGACAACGTCGGCGTGCAGTACGGCCTGCAGGCGCTCAACGACGGCGCGATCAGCACCGCGCAGTTCCTCGATCTGAACGAGGGCATCGGCGGCTACGACGGGGACGGCGGTTTCCATCCGGAGCGCACCGTGGGCGACGCCGAGGCGATCCGCGCGGCGTACGAGACCGGCCGTCTGACGAACGGCGGCGGCGGGCTGGCGACCACCCCGATCATCGACTACCGCGCCTACAGCGACGACCGCGAGGCAGGGGACGTCCATACGCGCTATCACTCGTTCTCCATGCGTGAGCGGCTGCGGAAGGCGAACGGCCGGGTCGACAACCACGTGATGCTGGTCGAGGACGACCGTTACGGGCTGTACAGCAGCACCAGCCCGGTGCTGGCCGACGCGCTGCGCCAGATGGATCGCTGGCTGGAGAACCTGGCGGCCGATACGTCTTCCGACCCGCAGGCCGACAAGGTTGCGCGCGCGAAGCCGGCGGAGCTGACCGATGCCTGCTGGTCGCGCGACGAGGAGCCGGTCAGGATGGAGGAAGCGCAGGTGCGCGGCTCGGGACACTGCGAGGAGTTGTACCCCTCGTCGCCATCACCGCGCGAGATAGCGGGCGCGCCGCTCACCAGTGATATCGCCAAGTGCCAGCTCAAGCCGGTCGACCCGGAGGACTACGGCGCGGCATTCTCGGCGGATGAGATGGCGCGGCTTCGCGGCATCTTTCCGCAGGGTGTCTGCGATTGGAGCAAGCCGGGAGTCAGTCAGACGGACCTGCGCGGCACGTGGCTGACGTTCGGTTCAACCTAGTTAGCAGCCTGTGGCGAAAGCCCCGCTGCATTCGAACGACGATGCATCACGCAAGGGCCTGTGTTGGGCTTTGAGAACACCAGGGGCTCACATATTGTCGAATATGCTCGCTCCTCGCGCCTTGTCAGCCGCGCGCCTCGCCGCTCTCGGTGCGACGCGGGGTTGCGCCACAGGCTGCTAGCCCGTGAACGTCGGGATCGTCTGCTACGCATCGGTCGGCGGTAGCGGTATCGTCGCCACGGAGCTGGCCAAGGTGCTCGCGGCCCGTGGGCACCAGGTCCGCCTGATCAGCACCGAACGGCCGGTCCGTCTCGGGGAGTTCCAGGCCGGCCTCGCCTTCCACGAGGTGCACACTCCCGGCTATCCGCTGTTCCGGGATCCGCAATATCTGCTGTCGCTTGCGAACAAGCTGGTCGACGTGACGCGCTCGTTCGACCTCGACATCATCCACGCCCACTACGCTATTCCCCATGCCGCCGCCGGTTATCTGGCGCGGCAGATTCTGGCGAGCTCGGGACGCGTCAGGGTGCCGCGCATCATCACCACGCTGCACGGCACGGACGTGACGTTGATCGGCAGCGATCCGTCGTACTCCGAGACCGCCGCGTTCTGCATCGACCAGTCCGACGGCGTGACCGCGGTCTCGGAAAGCCTGCGGGACGACACGTACCGCCACCTGCCGGTGCGCGCCGAGATCAACGTCATCCCGAATTTCCTCGACTGCCGGCATCACCAGCGGAGGGTCGACGAACGGCTGCTGGCGCGCTACCGGCGCGGCAATCCGGAAACGAAGCTCGTGATTCACGTCTCGAACTTCCGGCCGGTGAAGCGCGTTGACGTCGTCGTCGAGCTGTTCCGCCGCATCCGCGAGCGGCTGCCGGCGCGGCTGCTGCTGGTGGGCGACGGTCCGGATCTGTCGGGCGCCTGCCGTCGTGCGCAGGAGCTCGGGTTGTCTGAAGACATCGAGCCGCTCGGCGAGCAGGAACTGGTGGTGCCGCTGCTGTCGATCGCCGACCTCAGCCTGCTGCCTTCCGCGCAGGAGAGCTTCGGCGTGGCGGCCCTGGAGGCGATGGCCTGCGAGGTGCCCGTGGTGGCCTCGCGCGTCGGCGGCCTGCCGGAGGTGATCACGAACGGCGAATCGGGGTTCCTGCACGCGCCCGACGACCTCGACGGCATGACCGCGAGCGCTCTCAGGCTGCTCTCCGACCCGGCGTTGCACCGCGGAATCGCCCGCGGCGGCCTGCAGGCCGTGCACACCCGATTCTGCGCCGAGGAAGTCGTGCCGCGTTACGAGGCATTCTACGAGCAGGTGCTCGCCCGCGACCCGGCAAGCGTATCGTCCGCCTAGCCGGCCCGCCGGCAGCCGGGCGGGTCACCCTGAACACGCATGTATACTCGGGTCATCATGTGGCGCGCGCGCGCGGCGGTCGGCGCCGCGGCTGTCGTCCTGCTGTTCGCTGTTCCGCAGGCGGTCCCGCCCGCGTTCAGCCAGCCGCTGCAACCTACCGACGGCCGGGTCGAGCTGGGCCTTGTCCTGCGCCAGCTCAACAGCACCGGCACGTTCCTGATGATCACGGCGCATCCGGATGACGAGAACAACGCGCTGCTGGCGCTGCTCTCGAAGGGCGAGGGGCACCGCGCGGTGCTGCTCACCGCCACGCGGGGCGACGGCGGGCAGAACGAGATAGGCGCCGAGTTGTTCGACGCCCTGGCAGTCCTGCGGACCGAAGAGTTGCTGGCCGCGCACCGGCTCGACGGCGCCGAACAGTACTTCACCCGCGCGGTCGATTTCGGTTACTCCTTCAGCCGCGAGGAGACGTTCGCGCGGTGGGGCCGCCAGGAGGTGCTGGGCGACATGGTGCGCATCATCCGCACCGTGCGGCCGGACGTGATCTCCGCGATGAGCCCGGAGGGACAGTACGGCGGTCAACACCACCAGGCATCGGCGATTCTGGCGCGGGAGGCGTTTGCCGCCGCCGCCGATCCGGCGCGGTTTCCCGAGCAGATCGCCGCGGGCCTGCGGCCGTGGCAGGCGGCGAAGTTCTATTTTCAGGCCGGCTTTCCGTTCGGTATGGGAATCGGGCCGCCCGGCTTTCGACCCGGAGTCGATCCGGATCCGGCGCTGACCACCGTCGACCTCGGCGGCTACGATGCGCTGCTCGGCCGTACCTACGCGGAGATCGGCAGCCGCGCGCGGAGCATGCACAAGTGCCAGGGAATGTCGCAGCTGGTGGCGTTGCCCAGCGCCGCGGCCGGCGCCCAATATCGCCTGGCGGACACGACGCTTCCGGGATCGCCGCCCAGCGGCGAAACCTCCCTGTTCGACGGCATCGACACCACGATTGAAGGTCTCGCCCGGATGGCCGGCGCCAATCCGCCTGCTGCGCTGACCCGCGATCTGGCGGCGCTGGGGCGCGACGCGCGCGCGGCGATCCAGGGGTTCGAAGCGTCCGGCATGGCCGGCGCCCGCGCGCCGCTGGCTGCGGGTTTGCAGGCAGTGCGCGGCCTGCGTTCGGCACTCGGCGGCATGGCGCTCGCATCCGGCGCGGCGGAGGAGATCGACCTGCGCCTGGAGGCGAAGGAGCGGCAGTTCGAGCAGGCCTTGCTCCTGGCGCACGCCGTGCGTCTGGAGGTGCTGGCCGATGACGGGCTGGTCACGCCCGGCCAGCGGCTGAACGTTGCGGTGCTGGCCGCGAGTCAGGGCGATGCCGGCGTCCAGGTGCGCGGGGTGCGGCTGGCCGGTTTCGACGGCGCTGACGCGTCCTGCGCCGCCGAGCCGCTGGCGGCCGGCGGCGTGTACAGCTGCGAACGCGAGCTGCGCATTCCAGCCGGCGCGGAGGCGACTGACATTCACTGGAGCCACGTCGACGGCGCCGACCGCTACGCATTCGATCCCGCAGCGCCGTTCGGCGCGCCGTTCCGGCCGACGCCGTTCCGGGCGGTATTCGACATCGAGCTGGGCGCCGCCGGCCTTGCCGTGGAGCGGCCGGTCGAATACCGCTACGCCAGCGACATCTTTGCCGGTGAGAAGCGGATGGAGTTGCACGTGGCGCCGCGCTTCGCGGTGTCGATGACGCCCGAGGTCGCGGTGGTGCCGGCCGGCGGCGAGAGCTCGCGCGAGGTGCGCGTCACCGTGACCAGCGCCGGCCGCGAGGCGGCCGCCGCCGACGTCACACTGGATCTGCCGGCCGGCTGGCGCGCGCGGCCGGAGCGGGTGTCCGTGCGGTTCTCCCGCGAGGATGAATCCCGAACGGTGCGCTTCACCGTTTCTGGGGGTTCAGCCGGCGTCGACCCCGAAGGCGAGCACCGCATCCGCGCGGTGGTGGAGCAGGCCGGCCGGCGGTTCGACCGCGGCTTCCAGGTGGTGGAGTACGCCCACACCGCCCGCCGGCACGTCGGCCGCCTGGCGGAGGGCGCGTTCAAGGTGATCGACGTGTCGGTCGCGCCGGACCTCCTCGTGGGCTACATCGTGGGCGTCGGCGATGCCGTCCCGCAGGCCATCGAGCAGCTCGGCGTCCGGTTGGAGTTGATCGACGCCGATGAGCTGGCGTGGGGTGACCTGGACCGCTTCGATGTCATCGTCACCGGCGTGCGGGCGTACGAGCGCCGCCAGGACCTGCGCGCCAATAACGACCGGCTGCTCGAGTACGTCGACAACGGCGGCGTGGCCATCGTGCAGTACAACAAGTTCGAGTTCAACCAGGCGCAGTACGGCCCGCTGCCGGCCCAGGTCAGCCGCAACCGCGTGACGGACGAGCATGCGCCGGTGCGCGTCATTGCACAGGACCACCCGGCGTTCGGCTGGCCGAATCGGATCGGCGCTCCGGCGTGGAGCGGGTGGGTGCAGGAGCGCGGATTGTATTTCCTCGGCGACCGAGACCCGGCGTACGTCGACCTGGTCGAGCTCGAGGACTCGTTCGAGTGGAACCCGGGCGTGAAGCGGGGTGCCCTGGTCGAGCTGCAGCACGGCCGCGGACGCTGGCTGTACGTCGGGCTCGGCCTTTGGCGGCAACTGCCTGCCGGCACGCCAGGCGCGTACCAGTTGCTCGCCAACCTGCTCAGTCTCGGCGCGGTGGAGTAGCTGCGCCCGCTTGTAGCCAGTCCTGCACCTGGTCCAGGACGTCGGCGAGCGCCGCCCGCTGCCGACGGAGCCGCGCCCGCGCCCCGAGCGGGGTCTGCCGCAGCGCGAAGAAGGCACGTGCGGTGCGCAGCACCGCCCGCTCCCGCTCGATGGCGGCGACGCCGCCGAACGCCAGCGCCACCACGGCGCCGCCCGCCAGCAGGCCGCTGACGGCGTCGGTTCGCCAGGCCACGGCGCCCGCGATGGCGCCGGTCCAGCCTCCGTAGGCGACGGTGCCGGCGCAGACCGACCAGATGCCCCGGCTCTTGTAATCGGGTGCAAAGCGGCTGACCAGCGCCGTCAGCTGGTACGGGATGACGAAGAACGCCAGGCTCAGCAGCGCGAGCGGCACGAGCACCAGGGCGAGCAGCCCCTCGCGGATCGCAAAGCGCGCGGCAGCCCTGAACGGGATGCGCCGGTCGATATCGCGGTCGCGCAGGCCGAAGCGCGCCAGGCTCGCGTCGTACTCGGCGACGCCGGCCGTGATCTCGGCCAGCCGCTCGGGGGCCCGCTCGCGGAGCTGCGCCATGCCCGAGGCGATCACCCGGCGCCGCGCGACCAGTTCTCGCGGGTCGCGGGATACGCCGCGCGCCGCCGAATACAGGTGGTCGATGCGCATGACGATCGGAAGGTCGTGGCGGGGTTCCGCCTCCACCATCAGCCGTCGCAGCCGGCGCTCGATCCGGTCGGTCAACCGGCGGACCGCGGTCTGCTCGTCCGCGGCAAACGCTTCAGCGAGATCGTCGGTGGTGAACGGCCGGCCGAATACGACCGCCACGCGCGACCGAAAGCTGGCCACGTGCTCGAAGTTGAGGCCGACCGGCACAATGGTCACCGGATGGCCGTCCGCGGCGCTGGAGAGCGCCATCCGCGCGGCGCCCGTCCGCAGCGGCTCGAGGCGGCCCTCGGAGTGGCTGATCCCTTCCGGAAAAAGGCAGATTGCCTCGCCCGCGGCCAGGGCGGCCTTAACGGCGGCGAACATCTCCACGTTGCGGGACGTATCCACGCCCGGGTCGATCGGGCGATAGACCGGAATGGCGCCGGACCCGCGAATGACCCAACTGAGCGGGTGGCCCGCAAAGAGCGTCGACTTGGCCAGGAATCGCAGGCTGCAGCCGGCGGTGGCGTGGATCAGCGCGGGATCGACCAGCGTGTTCGGATGGTTCGCAACGAGCAGCAACGGCCCAGCGGGCAGCGGCCCGCCCACCCGCTCGATCCGGTAGAACGTGCGGACCGCGCGGCGCGCCAGCTTCCACACCCAGGGCATCGTCTCTAGTCGGGGCTGCGCCGCGAGCATTACCTAGTTTGGGCTGCGCCGCATCATCTCTGCTTGGGGCTGCGCCCCAAACCCCCGGCAAGCCCTAGCGGGGGGCCCTCGCCCCGCGCCGGGCTTGCCGGGCCGCGCCGTGGGCATTACCTAGTTGGGGCTGCGCCCCAAACCCCCGGCGGTTGCTAGCGGGGCCCCTTCGCCC
>JAGWAI010000027.1:24502-41864 GCA_021296485.1 Acidobacteriota bacterium | reverse complement strand
CCTTCGCCCCGCGCCGCTACCGCCGGGCCGCGCCGTGCGCGGCCTGGGGACGGCTGCGTCCTCGCTCGCCGTCCCCTTTTCAATTCAACCTGCCGGGGTGCTATTGCACCTATTCGGCAACCCCACTGCCCAGCCCTCCGGCGGACGGCGGCGGCTCGGGGAGCGGCAGCCGGCCGGTGTAGATTGCCATGCCTACCACGGCGTCGATGTCCGCCGCGTCGAGTGCGTCGATCTCTGCCTGCGTCGTGATGCCGCCGGCGGCCGTGAGCTTGCGGGTCGTCGCCTGTCGCACCGCCATGATAGCGTCCAGGTCCGTGCCCTGCATCAGACCTTCCTTGTCGACGTGGGTGTAGAGGAATTCCCCGCAGAACGGCTCCAGCGCCCGGACCGCGTCGACCGCGGTCAGCGCGACCGATTCCTTCCACCCCTTGATCACCACGCGGCCGGCGCGGCTGTCTACCGCCGCGATGATCCGATCGGGGCCTACCGCGGCGGCCAGCCGCTCGGCGAACGCGAGGTCCGCCAGGCCGTTGCGGAACAGGGACGAGCCCACGATGACCGCCGACGCGCCGTAGCCCAGCACCGCGCGCGCCCGCTCCACGGTGCGGATGCCGCCGCCGACGCGGCACGTCAGCCGCGGGGTTATCTCCCGCACGATCCCGTCGTTCGTGCCCGATCCAATGGCCGCATCGAGGTCGATCAGCTGTACGCGGGGGAATCGCTGGAACTTCCGCACCCACGCTTCGATGTCATCCGAGGCGATGGCCGGACGCTCGCCCTGCACGAGCTGCACGACCTGGCCGCCCTTGAGGTCGATGGAGGGAACGAGCATCGATATCGATGCGGGTCAGCGGCGGACCGGCACGCCGTTCGCGGCCAGGTGTCGCTTCAGGTCGACCACCGCGTGCTCGGCGTAGTGAAAGATCGACGCGGCCAGGGCGGCGTCCGCCTTGCCCGCCTTGAATACATCAACGAAGTGGTCGAACGTGCCGGCGCCGCCGGACGCGATGACCGGAATCGAGACCGCCTCCGACACGGCCGCCGTCAGCTCGCAGTCGAATCCGCTCTTCGTGCCGTCGCGGTCGATCGAGGTGAGGAGGATTTCTCCCGCGCCGCGGCCGGCCGCTTCGCGCGCCCATTCGACCGCGTCGCGGTCGGTGGCCTGCCGTCCGCTGCGCACGTAGATCCGGAAGGCGCCGCCTTCCCGCTTGGCGTCGATGGCGACGATCACGGCCTGGCTTCCGTAGCGCCGCGCCAGAGCGGTCAACAGCTCGGGCCGGGCGATGGCGGCGGTGTTGAGACTCACCTTGTCGGCGCCGGCCTCGATGGCGGCGTCGGCGTGTGCTTCGTCGTTGATGCCGCCGCCGACGCAGAGCGGCAGGAAGATCTCCTGCGCAACTGCCTGGATAGTGCGGGCCATCGCCTTGCGCTTCTCGATCGTCGCGGTGACGTCGAGAATCACGACCTCGTCGATGCCCTCGCGGTTGTAGCGCTGCGCCAGCGCGGCGGGGTCGCCCGCCGACCGCAGGCCCTCGAAGTTGATGCCCTTCACGACCTGGCCGTCGCGGACGTCCAGGCAGGCGATGATGCGTTTTGACAGCATTGTTAGATGGGGCTGCGCGGCTTCACTAACTCGGGGCTGCGCCCCGAACCCCCGGCAAGCCCTGGCGGGGACCCCGCCGCCCCGCGCCGGGCTTGCCGAGCCGCGCTGTGCGCGGCTTGGGCGCCGACAAGTGACGCGCATGTCGTCGCCTTGCCTGCTTCCAACGTGCCTGGCCTCGGCAACAGTACCATTCGAGTCGCGTGCGGCACCTATCGGCCTGCCATCTCCAGGAAGTTCCGCAGGATGCGCAGGCCCACGTCGCCCGACTTCTCCGGGTGAAACTGCACGCCGGCTACATGGTCGCGCTGGACGGCGCTGGCGAAGTCGACGCCGTAGCGCGTCGAGGCGACGCAGTCCGCCGTCACCGGCGCGGCGTAGGAATGCGTGAAGTACACCTGATCGCCCTCGCCGACGCCGTCGAGCAGCCACGAATCGCGCACGACGTGGAGGCTGTTCCACCCGACGTGCGGCACCTTGAACACGCCGAACCCGTCATAGCCGTCGCCGCGGATGAGCGCGCAGGTGCCCGGCATGGCCGCCAGCCCGTCCAAGGTCGGTGCTTCCTCGCTGCCTTCGAAGAGCCACTGCAAACCGAGGCAGATGCCCAGCAGCGGCGTCCCGCGGCCGACCGCGGATGCGATGGCGCCGCGCCATTCCGGTGCGAGGACGGCGGTGGCTTCGAAGTTGCCTACGCCGGGAACGACAATGCCCGCCATGCCTTCCAGGTCGGCCGGTCCTTTCGGTACCCGAAACGCCGCGCCGAGATGCCGCAACGCCTTGCGGACCGATGTCAGGTTCCCGGCGCCGTAGTCGATGAGCGCAATCATCGTTCCTTGCTTCCCTACAGGAGTCCCTTGGTGCTGGGCAGCATCTCGCCGAGCTGCGGATCGCGGGAGCAGGCCACCCGCAGCGCACGCGCGAACGCCTTGAATATCGCCTCTACCTTGTGGTGGCTGGACCGCCCGTACAGCAGCTTCAGGTGCACGTTGGCGCGGGCGCCCTGCGCGAATCCTTCGAAGAAGTCGGTGACGAGCTCGGACTGCAGATCGCCCACCCGCCGCACGCGCAGGCGGAGGTCGACCACCGCGTGCGTCCGGCCGCTGAAATCGATTGCCGCGACGGCCAGCGTCTCGTCCATCGGCATGACGAAATAGCCCGCCCGGTTGATGCCCTGGCGCGTGCCGAGCGCCTTGTCGAACGCCTCGCCGAGCGCGATGCCGACATCCTCGACGGTGTGGTGCTGATCGACATCGAGGTCGCCCGTGGCCTTCAGGGTCAGGTCCATCACGCCATGCCGGGCGGCCAGCTCGAGCATGTGGTCCAGGAACCGGATGCCGGTCTGCACGTCGTAGCGCCCCTGTCCATCGAGGTCGAGCCGGACGCTTATGGCCGTCTCGCGGGTGCGCCGGTCTATCACGCCTTCGCGCACGATCCCCTCACCGCAGCCTTACCGCGATCGACGCGGCGTGGGCCACAAGTCCCTCGGCGTTGGCCAGTGAAATGGCGGTTGGCGCCAGCCGCCGCAGTCCGTCGCCGCTCAGATGCTGCACGCTGCTTACCCGCACGAAGTCGGCCGCGCTCAGACCGCCCCGGAAGCGCGCGGCCCCGCCGGTCGGCAGCACGTGGTTCGACCCGGTCGCGTAGTCCCCGGCCGCCTGCGCGCCGTACGGGCCTACGAATACGGTGCCGGCGCGCGTCAGAGCGCGTGCCGTGAATTCGTCGTCGCACACCGCATGTTCCGGAGCGATGGCGTTGGCCAGGTCGACCGCCTCGCCGAGGTCGTTCGTGACGACCGCCCCGCCGTGCTGCTCAATGGACTGCCGTGCTGCCGGGTGGTGCTCCAGCTGGCTGTCGACCGCGCGCGCCACGGCGCGCGCCAGCTCGGCGTTCGGCGTAAGCAGCAGGGCGCGCGCATCGGGGTCGTGCTCGGCCTGCGCCACGAGGTCGGCGGCGATCCAGCTCGCGTTGCCGTCGGCCGCCACGATCACGATCTCGGTCGGTCCGGCGAAGAAGTCGATCGGGCAGTCCGCGGCAACGTGGGCCTTGGCCGCCGCGACATAGGCGTTGCCCGGGCCGACTATCTTGTCGACGTGCGGAACCGTCCTGGTGCCGTACGCGAGCGCGGCCACGGCGTGCGCGCCGCCGATCCGGAACAGTCGCGCTATGCCCGCCTCCAGCGCGGCGGCGCAGACGGACGGATCGGGCCGCGGGCAGACGGCAATCACCTCGTTCACGCCGGCCACGCGTGCCGGCACCGCCGTCATCAGCAGCGACGATGGCAGTGGGTACCGTCCGCCCGGCACGTAGCAGCCGACGCGTGCGAGCGGCGTCACGCGCTGCTCGACCACCACGCCCGGCACGGTTGCGGCGCGCCACTCGCGCGGCACCTGCCGCTTCGCAATCCGCCGGATGTGCCGGGCGGCCTGCGCTATGGCGCGCCGGACGGCGGACGGCGCTTCGGCGGCGTTGTCGCGGATCTCCTGCTCCGTCACTTCGAGCGATCCCCGCAGCTTGTCGAAGCGGCGCGCGTACTCCCGCAGCGCGCGGTCGCCGCGCGTTCTGACGTCATCGACAATCCGCGCCGCCTGCTCCGCAACGGCCGGATCGGCGGCCTGGCCGCGCTCGAGCAGCCGCCGCCGCGCGCGCACGTTGGTAGGGGATATGACCTTCAACGCCGGCTCCTACAAGACAACCTTGTTCAGGGGGTACTCCACGATGCCGTGGCCCCCGGCGGCCTTCAGCTTCGGGATCAGCTCGCGGACCGTGCGCTCCTCGAGCACGGTCGTTATCGAAACCCAGTCGCTGTCGCTCAGCGCCGCGACCGTCGGACGCTGCAGCGCCGGCAGCAGCGCCAATACGTTGTCCAGCTCGGCCCGGCGCGCGTTCAGCATCAGGCCGACGCGGTCCTGGGCCTCGATGCCCGCCTTCAGCAGCAGCGAGATGTTGTCGAGCTTGCGACGCTTCCAGTCGTCCGCGACGGCGCTGTCGTTGGCGATGAGCTGCGGATTCGAGGTCATCACGGTGTCGATGATCCGCAGATGGTTGGCCCGCAACGTGGATCCGGTTTCGGTCGCCTCGACGATGGCGTCCGCCAGCCGGGGCGGCTTGACCTCCGTCGCGCCCCAGGAGAACTCGACGTTGACCTTCATGTTGCGTTCGGCGAAGTACGCCTCGGTCACCCGCACCAGCTCGGTCGCAACGGTGCCGCCCTCCAGGTCCTCGACGGTCCGGAAGCGCGATTCCTCGGGCACGGCCAGCACCCAGCGCACCTTGCGGAAGCTCTGCTTCGAATAGACCAGGTCGGCGACGGCGTTCACCCGGTCGCCGGTGGCGGCCAGATGCTCCGCTATCCAGTCCTGCCCGGTCAGGCCGGCGTCGACCGCCTCGTCGGCGACGTAGCGCGCCATCTCCTGCGCGCGGATCAGCGTGCATTCGATTTCCGGATCGTCGATGGTAGGGAAGTACGACCGCGGGCTCGCATAGATGTTGAAGCCGGCCCGCGCGAACAGGTCGATCGTGGATTCCTGCAGCGATCCCTTGGGTAGTCCCAGTCTCAGCTTCATCTCGGGATCACTCCGCCGGCTCGAGATCGCGCGAAAAGCAGGAGCGCGTGCCGGTGTGGCACACGTTGCCCACGCCGAGCCGCTTCACGCGCACCAGCACGGTGTCGTCGTCGCAGTCGGTCAGTATCCGGACGACCTGCAGGCGGTTGCCGGACGTCTCGCCCTTGGTCCAGAGCTTGTTCCGCGTGCGGCTGAAGAAGGTGGCGAATCCGGACGCAACGGTCCGTTGGAGCGCCTCGTCGTTCATGAACCCCACCATCAGCACCTCGTTGCTCTCGTCGTCCTGCACCACCGCCGGGATCAGCCCATTGAGCTTTTCGAAATCCATCCCCATCGTTGCCCTCAACAAAAAAGCCTCGCCGTATGGTCGGCGAGGCGGTGTCTTGCGCCTGACGTGCTACGTGTCGTGTCTATCTCACGCAAGCCGCCAGTGACCGCCCTGCCGCGGCAGATGATGATGGCGCGCATGGTGGCCGGCAAACTGCATGGTGGCCGTACCCTAGCGCAGCCGCCGAAACGCTGTCAACCGACGGCGGTTACAATCACGTCTGATACGAGAGGGAGGTTGTGGAAATGCAGAAGCACGTGCTCGGCGCGGCGCTCGTGCTGGTGGTGGCGCTGGCCGGGCCGCTGTCGGCCCAGGACGATCTGGCGGACGCGCGGGCGGCGCTGGAGGAGTACTTCCGCGCCTTCAACGCCGAGGACAACGAGGCGCTCGTGGCGATCAGCAACTTTCCGCGGCTCAGCCTGGGCCGCAACGGGCAGGTGGTCGTGCGCGCGGAGCCGGCCGAGATCGAGACCGATTTCGCCCTGCTGCGGCAGGTCGAGGGCTGGGATCACAGCACGCTCGATCTCGTGGAAGCCATGCAGGTGTCGCCGGACACGGTGCACTTCAAGGTCGTATTCAGCAGGCGCCACGCGGACGGCATCGCCTACCGCACCGTTCCTGGGCTGTTCGTGATCACGAAACAGAACGGCGACTGGGGGCTTCAGCTGCAGTCGATCCTGCCCGCGACGTTTCAGGCGCCCTGACCGCCGGCGCGGCCGGATCGCCGCTGCCCGTCTCGCGGCCGACCATCACATCCGTGGACTTGATGATGGCGGCGGCCTCGTCGCCGCGCCGCAGGCGCAACTCGTCCGCCGCGTCGCGCGTGATCACGGCGGTCAGCAGCTGGTTGCCCACGCGCAGCCGGACCTGCGCGAGCAGGCCGTCGCGGCGCACCTCCTCAACGACGCCGAGCAGCCGGTTGCGGCCGCTGACCGACACCAGCACGCCGCCCGGCGAGGACAGCCGCCGCGCGCGCGGCGGCTTGCCCTGGCGGGCCAGCAGGCGCTCCACCTCCGTATCGCGTATCCGATGGTGTCCGCCGGCGGTCCGCGTGGTGCGCACGCTGCCCTTGTAGATCCAGCCCTTCAGCGTCGAATAGCCGATCCCGAGTCGCGCGGCGGCCTCACGCACGGTCAGCATGGCCATGGCAGAGTGTTCAGCGGATGCCGACGCCGATCACCGTGAACAGGAGGTAACAGGTCAGGCCGCCGACCACGGTCATCGAGAATCCCCACGCCATCAGCTTGTTGAACAGCGCCCGGCTGTCTTCGTGGGCCGGGGCGGCGGCCATGCAGAGCGCGCCGAGGGTGGACAGCGGCGAAACGTCCACGAGATGCCCGCCGACGTTCATGGACGACGCGATGGCCAGCGGCGCCACGCCGCCGAGCTGCTCGGCCAGGCCCGGAACCGTCGGCAGGAAGGCCGGCAGCACGACGCCCGACGTGCTGCTGTAGATCGACACGAAGCCGGTCGAGAAGGCGATGATCCCGGTCACGGATTCCGGCGTGGACACGCCGGCGAGCAGTTGCGTGAACAGGTCGAGGCCGCCAGTGGCCTGCAGGACCGAGATGAGGACCGTGACGCCGCAGACCATCATGATTACGCGCCACGGCATGATGTTGACCGCTTCGAGCTCGTCGCCCGCCTTGAGCAGCGAAAGCAGGACGGCGCCGGCGAATGCGCCCAGGCCGACGTGCACGTCGAAGAATACGACGCTCGTCACCAGGGTGCCGATGACCGCCAGCGTGATCAATTGTGCGCGGCTGAAGCCGTCACCCGTCCGGCCGTCGTCGTCGGCGTCCTCCGTGGCGGAGGGGACTGCCACCGCGCCGGCGTGATAGCGGCCCAGCAGACGCCAGCCGCCGAACAGGAAATACGCCGTGAAGGCGATCACGACGTGCGCCGTCATGTTGTTCAGGTAGGTCAGCGTCTCGTAGCCGCCCAGCCCGATGTCGGCCATCACGCCGTTGACGATCACGCCGGTCGGCGCGATGGGCGACAGCGAGCCGGCGTTGGCGCCGTTGCCGACCATGATCGCCATCAGGAACGCCGGCACGCCGACCTGTCCCGCCACGGCCATCCCCATCGGTGCGATCAGCGCGGTCGTTGCGATGTTGCCCGGCCCGATCGATGCGATCACGAAGGACAGGGCGAAGAACATCATCGGCATGACGCCGACGTTCCCGCGGCATAGCAGCACCGCCTTGCGCGCGATCCGGTCGAGCGTGCCGTTCGCCTGCGCCTGCGAGAACAGCAGCGTCACGCCGGCCAGCGTCAGGAAGAGGCTGGTCGGAAAGCCCGACATCACCTCTCGGGGACTCATCCCGGCCACGTAGACGCCCACGATCCAGGCGAGGGCAATGGCGAGGAAGCCGACGTGCAGCCGGATGGTGCAACTGACGACGATCGCGACCACGAGAGCGCCGAGCGAGATTGCGGCCACGTCCATGGGCGGCGAGTATACCGCAGGGCCGTTTCGTCGCGGTCGACGGCGGGCCGCCGGGCGAAGGCGTGGTTGGGAACAGTTACAGGCCGGCCCCGGCGTCCCTCAGAATCTTCCACACCTTCTCGGGCGTGATGGGAATGTCGATGTGCCGTACGCCGAGATGCGCCAGCGCATCCACGACGGCATTGGCGATTGCCGGCGGCGCGCCCACGGTGGCCGATTCGCCGACGCCCTTCGCGCCCAGCGGATGGTGAGGCGACGGGGTCACGGTCTTGTCCGTTTCCCACCGCGGCGTCTCCATGGCCGTGGGGACCAGGTAGTCCATGAAGCTCCCGCCCGAGATGTTGCCGTTCTCGTCGTAGCTGATCTCCTCGAGCAGCGCGGGCGCCATGCCCATCGTCAGGCCGCCGTGTATCTGCCCGTCGACGATCATCGGATTGATGATGTTGCCGCAGTCGTCCACCGCCACGAACCGGCGTATCTTCACTTTCCCCGTGCCGCGGTCGATGTCGACGACGCAGATGTAGCTGCCGAAGGGGAACGTCAGGTTTGGCGGATCGTAGTACGAGACCGCTTCCAGGCCGCCCTCCATGCCGGGCGGGTGGTTGGTGTAGGCGGCGAACGCAATATCCTGGATCGTCTTCGATTTCTGCGGCGCGCCCTTCACCGAGAAGGCGCCGGGCGTCCATTCCAGGTCGTCCTCGCTCACTTCCAGCAGGTAGGCGGCGATCTTCTTCGCCTTGTCGCGGACCTTGCGCGCGGCCATCGCCCCGGCCGCCCCGGCCGTCGGCGTCGAGCGGCTGGCGTAGGTGCCCAGCCCGTAGGGCGCGGTATCGGTGTCGCCCTCCTCGATCTGGATGTGCGCGGCCGGAATGCCGAGCTCTTCGGCAAGTATCTGCGCGTAGGTGGTCTCGTGGCCCTGGCCCTGCGACTTGGTGCCGAAGCGTGCGGTCGCCTTGCCGGTGGGATGAACGCGGATCTCGCACGAGTCGAACATCTTGAGGCCGAGGATGTCGAAGTGCCGCGAAGGTCCGGCGCCGACGATCTCGGTGAAGCTCGAGATGCCGATGCCCATCAGCTCGCCCCGCTCCCGCTTCTCGGCCTGCTCCTTGCGTAGCTCGGCGTACCCGATCCGGTCCATCGCCTTCTCGAGGGCGGCTTGGTAGTTGCCGCTGTCGTACTCCCATCCGAGCACGGACTTGTAGGGGAATTTATCCGCGGGGATGAAGTTCTTGAGGCGCAGGTCGGCCGGGTCCATCGCGAGCTTCTGGGCTGGTGTGGACCGCCTCGGTCACGCGGAACGAGCAGCGGTAGGCGATGCCGCCCGGCGGCTTGTTCGTGTACACGCCGTCAACCTCGGCGAACGCGTGTTTCAGGTCGTAACCCCCGGTGACGATGGAGAACAGGCCGGCCGGGAACTTCGACGGGTTCGCGGCGGCGTCCGTATAGCCGTGGTCGGCCACCGTCTTGATCTTGAGGGCGGTGAGCGTGCCGTCCTTCTTTGCCCCGAGCTCGGCCGTCAGGTGGTAGTCGCGCGCGAAGGAGTCCGCCTGCAGGTTTTCCATCCGGTCCTCGACCCACTTGACCGGCTTGCCCACCACGACCGACGCAGCGATTGCCAGCACGTACCCCGGATAGACGGGCACCTTGCCGCCGAACCCGCCGCCGATGTCGGGGGAGATCACCTGGATCTTCTCTTCCGACAAACCGACGTGCCCGGCCACGAGGGCCAGCACCGTGCGGACGGCGTGCGGCGCCTGGGTGGTCAGGTAGACCCTGAGCTTCCCCATGACCCGGTCGAAGTCCGCCACGCAGCCGCACGTCTCGATGGACGCGACGTGGATGCGGGGGATGTAGATATCCTGCTTGACCACGACGTCGGCGCCGGCGAGGGCGTCGTCCGTCGCGGCCCGGTCGCCCACCTCCCAGTGGAAGATGTGGTTGTCCTGCTTGCCCTCCTTGTCCGTGCGCAGCACCGGCGCATCCGGCTCCAGCGCCTTGAACGGATCGACGACCACCGGCAGCGGCTCGTAGTCCACCTCCACTGCCTCGACTCCGTCGGCCGCCGCGTAGCGGTCCGTCGCGATGACCGTGGTACATGACCTTCTCGGTCGGCAGCACCATCTGGGTGTCGGACATCAGGGTCGGCATCCAGTGCAGGTTGTACTGCTTGAGCGTCTCGCCGGTGATGACCGCCAGCACGCCGGGGATCTTGAGCGCATTCTCCGAGTTGATGGACGTGATCCGGGCGTGCGCGAACGGGCTGCGGACAATGTCCAGGTAGAGCATCCCCGGCAACTGGATGTCGTCCACGTAGTTGCCCTGGCCGCGGATGAAGCGCGGGTCCTCCTTGCGCTTCATCGAGTGGCCCATGCCGCCAACTTCTGCCGTCGTCTGAGGTGCCATGGTTTCTCCTAGCGCAGCTTGGCGGCCGCGTACTCGATCGACTTGACGATGTTCACGTAGCCGGTGCAGCGGCAAAGGTTCCCCGAGATCGCCTGCCGGATCTCCGCCTCGCTCGGATCGGCGTTCCGCTCGAGCAGGGCGCGTCCGGTCATCAGCATCCCCGGCGTGCAGAAGCCGCATTGCAGCCCGTGCTCCTGCTGGAACCCTTCCTGGAGCGGATGCAGCGTTCCGTCATGCTCCAGGCCCTCCACCGTCGTCACTTCCCGGCCGTCCGCCTGTACGGCCAGGACCGTGCACGACTTGACGGGCTCACCGTCGAGCAGCACCGTGCAGGCGCCGCAGTGCGTCGTATCGCAGCCGATATGGGTCCCGGTGAGGCGCAGCACCTCGCGCAGCCAGTGCACGAGCAGAAGGCGCGATTCGACCGCGGCTGCCTGCGGCTCCCCGTTCACGGTGATCCGAACGTCGTGTGTCGCCATGTCTACTGCCCCCCCGCCCGTTGCACCGCCCGGGTGATGGCACGGCCGGTCAGCACCCGCGCCATGTCGCGTTTGTACTCCACCGACCCGCGCCGGTCGGCGCTCGGTGACGTGGCGTCCGCCGCCAGCTGCGCGGCTGCGGCGACGGCCTCCGCGTCCGGTTGCCGCCGCTGGAGATAGCGTTCCGCCGCGGTCGCCTTGATCGGCGTCGGGCCGGCGTTGGTGAGACCGATCCCGACCCGCACGATCTCGCCCTGCTCGCCGAGCGTGACCTGCGCCGCGGCGGCGGCGGTGGCGAAGTCGCCCACCTTGCGCTCGAGCTTGACGTAGGCGCCGCCGCTGCGGGGCGGCGGAACGGGAATCCTGATTTCGGTGAGGATCTCCGCCGGCGCCAGCGCCGTGGCGAAGAGCCCGGTGAAAAAGCCCGTGATCGGGATGGTGCGCTCGCCGTCGGGACCTCGCGCCACCACTTCCGCCCCGAGCGCGAGCATCGTCGCCGGGTGGTCGTTCGCCGGATCGCCGTGGGCCAGGTTGCCGCCCACCGTGGCGCGGTTGCGCACCAGCGGGTCGGCGATGACGGCGGCGGTGTCCAGCAGGATCGGATATTTCTCGCGAATGAGATCGGAGCGTTCCAGATCCGCTTCGCGCGCGGTTCCGCCGATTCTCAGGTAGCCATCCGCCTCCGTGATATCCGTGAGTCCCGGGATGCGCCCGATGTCCACCAGGTGGCCGGCGTCACCGAGCCGAAGCTTGAGAAGCGGCAGGAGGCTCTGGCCGCCGGACAACACCTTCGCGTCGTCCCCGAGGCGTTCGAGCAGCGCCACCGCCTCCTCGAGCGTGCCCGGTGCGTGGTAGTCGAATGCCGAGGGAATCATGGAAACGCTCCTTAGTCCACAAGCAGCCACAGGATCGCGGCCACGATGACGACGGCCAGCCACAAGCCCGGCCGCCGCAGCGCACGGCCGAGCGCCCGCCGCCCGACAGTGGCGCCGAGGGATACGGCGTCGATTGCGTCGCCGGCGGGAGCGCCGGCGGCGGGAGCTTGCGCGCCCGAGGGATCCGCGGTCGGGCTCGTCGCGACAGGGCGGTCGTCGACCGGACGATCCGCGCCCGCCGCGGGCGGCGGCTCCAGCGCCGCCCGCATCGCGTCGGTGAACTGGCGGAACATCTGGTCGCTGAGGTCCTGGATCATGCCCCGTCCGAACTGCGCCAGGATGCCGGTAACATTCACGGTCGACGCCACGGTCACCTCGGTTTCGGAGGGGCCGCGCGCGGCGACTCGGCTCGTCATGCGCAGGTCGGCCCCGCCCTTGCCGCGGACGTCCTGGCCGGCTGCGGCGATCTCCGCCACGCCTTCCTCCTCGTCCAGCCGCTCGAAGCGCACCTTGCCCTTGTAGCGGGCCGAGACCGGCCCCACCTTGACGGCGATCGTCCCGCTGTGGGTCCGCTCGTCGACCTGCTCGGTGATCGCGGCGCCGGGCAGGCAACCGGCTACCCTGGACGGATCGGTGAGAAACGCCCACACGTCCGGTCGGGCGGCGTTGATGACGAAGCGCTGCTCTATCGGGATACCCACGTCAGGAAGCCAGGAGAGGCAGCAGCCGCTCGAGCGATTGCAGGTTGTGTGCGGGGACGAAATGCTCGACGAACGGAAGGGCGGCGCGCATCCCGCGCGCCTCGGGCCGGTAGCGCGGGTCGCCGAGCAGGGGGTTCAGCCAGATCACTTTCCGTGCCCTGCCCCGGATCGCGCGCATCGCCTCGGCCAGCACGGCCGGACCGTCCATGTCCAGCCCGTCACTGAGCACCACGACGACGGTCTTCGCGCTCACCAGCTCTTCCAGATATCGCGTAACGAACTCGTCCAGACTCGCGCCGATCCGGGTCCCGCCGGACCAGTCGGGTACGCCGGCGGCCAGTCGGTCCAGAGTGGGACCAATCTTTCCCGGTTTCAGCCACGGCGTCAACCGCGTAAGCGACGTGTTGAACGCGAAGACCTCGCAGCGTCTCACCACGCGCTTGAGGGACAGCGCGAAGGTCAGCAGGAAACGGGTGTGCGGGTCCATCGAGCCGCTGGTGTCGCACAGCAAGACGACATCCGGCCGTTCCACGGCGCGGTCCCGCCGCGCCAGCGAAAGGAACTCACCTCCGGTTCCCACCGCACGGCGGAAGCTGCGTCGCAGATCCGCCCGGCCCCGGCCGCTGACCGGAACCAGGCGGCGGCTCGGGCGGCATCTCAGCCGGCGCACCGCCCGCGCCAGCAGCCGCTCCATGGCGGGCAGGTCGTCCGCGCACCAGTCGTCGAACGGTTTGCGGCGCAGGAGCACGTCCGACGAGTAGCCTGGCGCATCTCCGCCGGTAGCTTCGCGTTCACGTGCGCCGGCCGGCGGCGCGATTGCCTCGATCCAATGCCATCGGGCCGGGCCGTTGCGGCCGGCGCGCGGCCGCGACGGGAGCTCCGGCGGCTCGGCCGGCCGCTCCGGGGGTCTCGCCGGCGTGTCCTCGACGGCCCAGAAACCCTGCAACAGATCGTCGAACGTGTCCCAGTCGGACCGTCGGACCTTCAGGGCCGCGCGCAACGCGTAGCGGACTTCATCCCGATCGTCGAGATCCACGAGCAGAAGGGCAACGGCGGCGTCGATCTCGTCCCTGACGGACACGTCAACGCCCCGTTCCCGCAGCCGGCCCGCAAGGCGGGCGAGCCGCTCAACGACGTCGGGGTCATCCATCGGCGCCGCTCGCTGACCGTGCGCCGGCGAGCATCGATTCGATGTCGTGCGCGGTAAGGTCCTGTACGTCGTGGTGGTCCTTCAGAACGCACCCGAGCGTTTCCGACACCGTGTCGGCGTCGAGACTATCGAGTTGAAGGGACATCAGCGCGCGCGTCCAGTCCAGGGTCTCGGCGACGCCCGGCGCCTTTTGGAGACGGCGTCCGCGGAGGGCCTGCATGACCGCTGCTATCTCCCGGGCCAACCCGTCCATGGCCTCCGGCACCCTGGCGCGGATTATGCGGATCTCCTTCTCCGGGGACGGGTGCTCCACGTAGAGGTAGAAACACCTGCGGCGCAGCGCGTCGCCGATCTCGCGGGTGCGGTTCGACGTCAGGACGACGTACGGCACGTGCGTGGCGGCGATGGGGCCGAGCTCGGGAATCGTCACCTGGAAGTCCGAGAGGATTTCCAGCAGGAAGGCCTCGAAGCCGTCGTCGGCCCGATCGACCTCGTCGATCAGCAGCAGCGGCGGACCCTCGCGGCGGGTGATGGCGCGCAGCAGCGGGCGTTCCAGCAGGCAGTCGCGGCTGAAGATCATCTGCTCGGTCTGTGCAGGATCCCGGTCCTCCGTTCCCGCGATGCGGAGGCGCAGCAGTTGCCGCTGGTAGTTCCACTCGTAGAGGGCCGTGTTGACGTCGATCCCCTCGTAGCACTGCAGCCTGATCAGTTCGGTGTCCAGGATCCGGGCCAGCACCTTGCCGATCTCGGTCTTGCCAACCCCGGCGTCCCCTTCGACGAGGAGCGGCTTGCGCATCGTGCGGGCCAGGTGGACCGCCGTGGCGATAGCGGGCTCCGCGATGTATCCCTCGCGCTCCATCGCCGCCTGCATCGCCCGCACCTCCGGCCGCACGTCAGCCCCCTGCTCCTGCCGCCGCGGCGGCGTACTTCTGCGGCTCCGCCAGGAACTGATCGCGGCAGTGCGCACAGCAGAAGTAGTAGGTCTTCCCGCCGGCGTCCGCCTGGTGACCGGCGGACGCGGCGGATACGGTCATGCCGCACACCGGGTCGCGCTCGGTGTCCGCAGATGTCGCGGCGGGCGCCGCAGGCCGGGCGGAGTGGCGGGCGTGCCCGCGCCGGGTGATCTCGGCGAGGATGCTCAAGGCAATCTCCTCGGGCGTCTCCGCGCCGATGTCCAGGCCGGCCGGATTGGTGATCCGGTCGAGCTGTTCCGCCGTGGCGCCGCGCCCGGCCAGCGTCTCGCGCATCTGTGCGAACCGCTTGCGGCTGGCCACCACGCCGACGTACGCCGGCTTCAGTCGGGCGGCCGCCCAGGCCGCCTCCTCGTCCCGCTGGCCGAGCGTCGCGACCACCGCGAAGCAGCGGGCGGCGTCCCGTCCGGAAGCGGGGGACTCGATTGACTCGTCGCTGGTCACCAGTCGACTCGCGTCCGGGAACAGCGTTTCGCTGGCTTCCGGATCGACCGCGTCCACCCGGTAGCCAAGTACGGTCGCCAGGCGTGCAAGGGCCTGCGCCGTCGGCGAAACCCCGAATATCAGCAGCCGGCGCGCCGGCAGCATCGGCTCTATGTAGATCTCCACGCTTCCCCCGCTGTGGCAGGCCATGGGAAACACCGTCAGTCCGGATCGAGACTGTGACACGGAGTCGGGGTCGCGGACGATCCCGATCAGCCGCGGCGCCCCGTCGGCGAGGGCGGCGAGCGCTTCGCGGATCACGGTGGGCCGCGTGCAGCTTCCGCCCAGCCAGCCGTGGAACCCGCCGTCCGGGGTTACCACGGCGCTGTCGCCGACCCGGGCCGAGCTCGGCGGCTCGCGGCGGACCACCGTGGCCAGCGCGAACGCCTCGCTGCGGGAGGCGAGCTCGGAGGCAAGCTGCAGGCTGTCGGTACGCATCGGTGTCACCCCGTGGCGGACCTGATTCGTTCGTAGTCCTCGGGAACGTCGATGTCCTGCAGCGCCGCTTCCGGCCAGGAGACCGCAACCGCCTCGTGACGGTGCCGCCGCACGACCTGGCGCCCGCATCCTTCGCCCGCCATTTGCCGCAGCTCGGGGAACAGCGCGCGGTCGTACAGCATCGGCGGCGCGTTGACATCCCCGTAGGCGGAAATGACGAGCGGAGCCGTGCCTTGGCGATAACGCGCGACGAGCTCGGTGACCATGCTGCTCGTGACGAAGGGCATGTCCGCCAGCATCACGACCGCCGCCCGTGCGCGGTCCGGAACGTGGGATATTCCGGTCCGCAGCGAGCGGTTGATGCCCTTGGCATGGTCGGGATTGACCACAGGCGTGCACGACAGTCCCGAGATCTCCGTGCGGGCGCGCTCCCCTTCGTGGCCCACGACAACGACAACCGGGTCGAGACCGGCGTCGATCGCGCGGCGCACGACCCGTCTCAGAAGCGTCTCGCCGTCGAGCTCAAAGAACAGCTTGTTGCGTCCCATGCGGGTCGAGCTGCCGGCGGCGAGCACGACGCCGGCCACCGCGCCGCTGCGTTCAGCCGGCATGGATGACGCCATCCTTCTCGCGCAGGTGGTGCGGCGCGCTCGCGGCTCGCACCGCCAGGAGCTCCGCCAGGATGCTCACGGCCACCTGCTCCGGTCCGTCCGCACCCAGATCGATACCGACCGGAGCGAATAGCCGGTCGGTACCCATCGCGTCGATCTGGTCGAGTATTTCGTCCTTGCGGGCGCGCGGGCCGAGCAGGCCGATGTAGGGAGCGTCGGTGCGGAGAAGGTGCCGGATCCACTCCCGGTCGTGGGCGAACGAGTGGGTCATTACCACCAGGTAGGTGCGCGGACCGAGCGGAAGTCCTTCCAGGCCGTCGGCGGCTCTCCGATCGATGCGCTCAGCGTCCGGAAAGCGATCTCGGGTCAGGTACGCGGGGCGGTGATCGATGACGGTCACGCGGAAGCCGACCTGCGACGCATAGGCCGACAGGCAAATCGCGTCGTCGCCGGCGCCGCAGATGACGAGCCGCGGCGGCGGGATATGAACCTCCGTGAAGACGCCGGCCGGTTCGATGTCGTAGCACTTCGATTCGCCGGCCTCGAGGAGCGCTTCCGCGCGTCGGGCTATCTCGCGGTCCAGGCCGGGGGTTCCCGTCGAGCCGGCCGGCGGGCCGTCCCGCGTCACGAGCATCCGGCCCAGGGGGGCGGCGGGACCGCGGACGAGGGTGGACACGGCGAAGGGCGCATCTCCCGCAAGAAGCGTCCGCACGCTGCGCGCCACGTTCAGCGTGTCCGGCGATGTGGCCGGTTGCACGAAGATGTCGACCGATCCGTTGCAGCCCAGGCCGAGTCCCCAAACGGTGCGGTCGTCGGCGCCGGTCTCGTAGTGGCGGATCCGGGGCCGTCCCTCGCGCATCACGTTCATGGCAATCTCGCGCACGTCCGCTTCGAGACATCCACCGCTCACGCCCCCTCGGGTTGCGCCGCTCTCTTCCACGAGCAGCTTGGCGCCGGGACGCCGATACGCGGATCCTTCGATCTGCACGACGGTAGCCATTGCCGCGCGCCGGCCGATCGCCGCCAGCTCGATAACGCGGCCCACGATCTGCGACGTTTCCTGCCAGTGTTTCATGTGGATCGGTCGCGCCGGGTCGGTTCGCCCTGATTCTACATGTCTGATGGGATCACGTCGCCCGTTCCACGGGGGCTCCGGGACGCGTACCCTGGCACGGTACGATTAGCCCGCATTTCTCACCAGCGTTCGTCGCGAGGGCGACGAGGCGCCCGGACGGATCGAACGACAGCCGCGCACAGCGCGGCCCGCCGGCCACGGAGTGGGGCGAAGGGGTCCCCGCGAGTGGCTGG
>JAGWAI010000027.1:0-24459 GCA_021296485.1 Acidobacteriota bacterium | reverse complement strand
AGCGGCGTGAGGGAGTACGGCCCGCCACGGCGAGCGGATCGGCGTCCGCAGCAGAAGGTTGGTGAGAAATGCGGGCTAGCAGCTCGTGGCAAAAGCCCCGCTGCATTCGCCCATGCATACCGCCTGAGCTGCGTTGTTCGGCGCTCACATATAGTCGAATATGCTCGCTTCTCATGCCTTGTCAGCCGGGTGCCTGGACGGTCTCGGTGCGACGCGGGGTTTCGGCTAGGATCTTCCGATGCCGGATGATGTCGTATCGCTGTTCAGCGACACCGGGACGCAGCCGACCGCCGCGATGCGCGCGGCGATGGCGGCGGCCGAGGTGGGCGACGAGCAGGAAGGCCAGGACCCGACCGTCAACCGGTTGCAGGAGCGCGTGGCCGGCCTGCTCGGCACGGAGTCGGCGCTGTGGTTCCCGAGCGGCACGATGTGCAACCTGGTCGCGGTCAAGCTGCACACGCAACCCGGCGACGTCGTGATCGCCGAGGCGCAGGCCCACGTCGTGCGCGCCGAGTCGGGCGGCGCGGCGCTGGCGTCCGGCGTGCTCGTCGAGACGATCCGGACGGCGCGGGGAATCTTCACGGCGGCCGAGCTCGAAGCGGCCTTCGACCGCGTGCACACCGTGCCGGCGCCGTGGGGAGCGCCCGCGGGATTGATCTGCGTCGAGCAGACGCACAACCTTGGCGGCGGCTCGGTCTGGCCGCTCGACGCGCTGGCGGCGGTTGCGGACTGCGCCCGGGGACGCGGGGTGCCGGTGCATATGGACGGCGCCCGCCTGTTGAACGCCAGTACGGCGTCGGGCGTGCCGCCCGCGGCGTTCGCCGCCGCCGTGGACAGCGTGTGGATCGATTTCACCAAGGGACTCGGCGCCCCGATCGGCGCCGTGCTCGCCGGCAGCAGCGCCTTCATTCGCCGCGCGCGGCGCTACAAGCAGCTCTTCGGCGGCGGAATGCGCCAGGCGGGGATTGCGGCGGCGGGCTGCCTGCACGCGCTCGACCATCACGTGGAGCGGCTCGCCGTGGACCACGCACACGCGCGGCTCCTGGCGCGCGGTCTGGACGCGGTGGACGGCATCCGGCTGCGATCGCCGGAGCCGGAGACCAACATCGTGTTCTTCGATGCGCGCGGACTGGGCATGAGCAACGCGGAATTCCTGGACCGGCTGGCGGCATCCGGCGTCCGCATGAGCTCCATCGGCGGCTGGATCCGGGCGGTGACGCACCTCGACGTCTCCCGCGCGGATATCGACCGGGTGATCACCGCTATCCGGGATATCGCCCACTCATCCTAATCGCGCTCGCATTGCGCGCCTCGGCGGACGCGGAGTGGGGCGATGGGGCCCCCGCGAGCGGCCGCCGGGGGTTTGGGGCGCAGCCCCAATTAAGAGATGCCAAGTGCGGCGCGGGGCAAAGGGGTCCCCGCTAGCGCTTGCCGGGGGTTCGGGGCGCAGCCCCGAGCTGATGAAGCCGCCCCCGCGAGCGGCCGCCGGGGGTTCGGGGCGCAGCCCCGAGCGGAAGAAGCAGCGCAGCCCCGAGTTGCAATGCCGCTTGACATCACCCGGCAGCGGTGACAGAGTTGACGGGCTGGGCTTCAATAGGAGTTCAGGTATTTTCCTTGGAGGTACCGATGCGGCGTTTGATGTTTGTGTTGACGGCGTTGGCGGTTGTGGCGGCGGCGCCCGCGCTGGCGGCCGAGATGACCGTCACGGGCGAGTTGGTCGACCACGCCTGCTATACCAAGCGGGGCGCGGAAGACGGGTCCGGTTCGGGCCATTCGGCCTGCGCGAAGGACTGCGCCATGAAGGGCATGCCGGTTGCGCTGGTCACGGCGGACGGTGAGATCTACATGCTGGCCGGTGGTGTCACCGCGGACAACAATGCCGCGCTGGCCAATCACATGAGCCACACGGTGGAGATCACCGGTGATGTGATGGAGTCGGGTGGTGTGAAGACCATCACCACCGACGCCGTGAAGCACATCTCGGCCAACTAACGTTAGATGGGGCTTCGCCCCAAACCCCCGGCGGCTGCTAGCGGGGACCCCGTTGCCCCGCGCCGCCGGGCCACGCGGTGCGCGGCTTGGGGACTGCTGCGTTGGTGCTTGCAGTCCCCTCCTTGTTCCACCTGTCAGGGTGGGTACGGTCGTTCCGCGTCGTCAGATGGGGCTGCGCCCCGAACCCCCGGCAGGCGCTAGCGGGGACCCCGTTGCCCCGCGCCGCGCCCGCCGCGCCGCGCCGTGCGCGGCTTGGGGAGAGCCGCCGCTTCCTGCAGCAACTCCCACGCGCGCGCCACGTGCCGCTCGGTCGTCCTGATGTGACCCACCGCCAGCCGCAGCGCAAAGCGGCCGGCGATGCGGGTGTGCGACAGGAATACCTCGCCTGAAGCGTTGACTGTTTCCAGCACCTGCTCGTTCAGCAGGTCCAGCCGCTCATCGACGGCGGGCGTCTCCGGGGCGTCCGCCAGGTGCGCGGGCCGCGCCCGAAAGCAGACCACGCCCAGCGGCACCGGCGCCAGCCGTTCGAACTGCTCGCTGGCGTCCACCCAGCCAGCGAACAGGCGCGCCAGCCGCATGTGCTCCGCCAGCCTCTTCTGGAGGCCGGACGCCCCGAAGTAGCGCAGCACGGCCCACAGCTTGAGCGCTCGGAAGCGCCGTCCGAGCTGCACGCCGGTGTCCATCAGGTTCCTGACCTGCCCTGCTTCCGGTGTGCTCAAGTAGTCGGGGGTCAGGGCGAACGCGGCGCGCACCATGTCCATCCGGCGGCAGTAGAACGCGCTCAGGTCGAACGGCGTGTAGAGCCACTTGTGCGGGTTCGTGACGAGCGAGTCGGCGCGTCCGCAACCGTCCATGACGCCGGCGGTCTCGGGCACCAGGGCGGCGGCTCCGGCGTACGCCGCATCCACGTGCAGCCACACCCCTTCGGATGCGCACACGTCGGCAATCTCCGGCACCGGATCGACGCTCGTCGTCGAGGTGGTGCCTACGGTCGCCACCACCGCGAGCGGTGTCCGGCCATTGGCCCGATCATCCGCGATGGCGTCCTGCAGCGCCGCGGGCCGCATGCGAAACCGGCCGTCAACCTCGATATGGCGCAATGCCCGCTGGCCCAGGCCGAGCGTCATCACCGCCTTGTCGATCGATGAATGCGCCTGCTCGGACGCGTAGACACGGCACGGCGGCAGGTCGCGTCCCGCCAGCCCCGCCCTGCGGACATCCGGCACGGCCGCCTCGCGCGCGGCCGCCAGCGCGTGCAGGCTGGCGACGGAGGCGGTGTCGTAAATCACGCCTTCGAACGCGGCAGGCAGTCCCAGCAGTTGCCGCAGCCAACCGAGCGCCACCTCCTCCAGCTCCGTCGCGGCGGGCGAGGTGCGCCACAGCATCGCCTGCACGTTCAGGGCGCCGATCAGCAGCTCCGCCAGCACGCCCGGCGCGCTGCCGGAAATGGCGAAGTAGGCGAAGAAGCCCGGGTGATTCCAGTGGGTGATGCCCGGTAGAAGGATCCGTTCGAAATCCGCGAAGATCGCGTCGAACGGCGCGCCGGACTGCGGCGGGGCGACCGGCAGTTGCGCGCGAATCTCGCCCGGCCGGGAGCGGGAGAGTACGGGGTAGCGGTCGTCCTGGCTGAGATAGGACGCGATCCAGTCGACGAGGTCGTGGCCGTGCCGCCGGAATTCCTCCGGCGTCATATCACCGAGCGGATCAGGCGCCATCCCGCACGTACGCGAGCGCGAACTCCCTGAGGGCCTCCGAGCGGAGTCCGATCGTCTCGGCTTCCGCCAGCGCGCTGTCCACGGTCCAGCCGTCCTGTTTCACCCGTTTGATGAGCCACATCGCGCCGACGCGGTTGGCCGATCCGCAATGGATGAAGGCCGGCTGATTCGACGGGTCGCCCACGGTCGCAAGGAACGCTTCCGCTACCTCCGCGGTCGCCTCGCGGAACGGCAGATGGTGGTAGCGCAGCCCGGCCGCCTCGGCGGCAGCCTGTCCCGCATCGACCGTGGCGCCGCGCTCCCCGGCGGTCCGGAAGTTGATTACCGAGGCGAATCCGCGGGCCTTGAGCTCGGCCATCGCTTCCGGAGGCGTCGCGCCGGCGCAGGCGACGGTAGCGTCGATCCGCGTGTAGTTGACGACGCCCTCCGGGCCTTCCTCGGCTTGCCCGGCCGCGGCGGCAGGAGCCGCCTGCCGGGCCGGCGCGGACTCGACCGCCTCCGCCGCCGGGGTCTCCCCGGACCCGCCGCCGCACGCAAGCGCGCCTGCAGCCACCATTGCCGCCGCCAACGACGCCGCGAGACTTGATTGGTTCATGGTCGAATGATTGTACCATTGCGACCACTAGCCCGCATTTCTCACCAGCGTTCGTCGCGAGGGCGTCGAGGCGCCGGTGTGGTGGGTCGCACGGACTGAACGTAACTACGTCGAAGCGGCGTGAGGGAGTACGGCCCGCCACGGCGAGCGGATCGGCGTCCGCAGCAGAAGGTTGGTGAGACATGCGGGCTAGCTGGAGGGACGATCGTGGCAGACATCGTGCATACCAGCCGCCTGCGCATCGAGCGCGTGCAGGGTCCTACGCGGCAAGCGTTTCTCGAGAACTTCGACACGCCCATCCGGTTCGGCGTGCACAGCGGCATCAAGAAGTTCTACCGCGCCGAGCCGGACGAAGAGGTGCCCGCGACGCTCGACCACATCGTGGCCGCCGTCGGCGCTTGACTGCTCGGCACCCTTGCACGCGCACTGGAAGTGCGCGACGTTCCCGCGCCCCCGGACCGCATCGGCGCGGCGGTCGAGGGCGACATCGAAGCGATCGACAACGTGCTGCGCATCACGCGCATCCGCGTGAGCTACGCGCTGACGGTGCCCCCCGGGAAGCGCGCGACGGCCGAGCGGGCGGTGGCCGTGCACCCGAGCGGATGTCCTGCCTGGAACACCGTGCAGGGCTGCATCGACATCGATATCAAGGCTGACATCAGCGAGGCGCCGTAGTCTCGACCTGCCTGGAGATCGCGTCCGCGAACTCCTGCGTCGTGGCGTCGCCGCCCAGGTCGGGGGTGCGCGCCTCGCCGCTGGCCAGCACCTGCTCCAGCGCCGCGAGAATCCTGGCCGCCTGCTCGTCCTCGTCCAGATAGCGCAGCATCAGCAGGGCCGACAGCAGCAGGGCGGTCGGGTTGGCGAGCTGCCGGCCGGCGATGTCCGGCGCGGTCCCGTGCACCGCCTCGAACACGGCCATATCGTCGCCCAGGTTGGCCGACGGCACCAGGCCCAGGCCGCCCACGAGCCCGGCGCACAGGTCCGACACGATGTCGCCGTACAGGTTCGGCAGCAGCAGGACGTCGAAGCGGCCCGGATCGATGACCAGGTGCATGCAGGTGGCGTCGACAATCCGCTCGTCGTACTCGATCGCGGGGAAGTCGCCGGCCACGGCGCGGACCGAGTCCAGAAACAGGCCGTCGCCGAGCTTCATGATGTTCGCCTTGTGCACGGCGGTCACCTTGCGCCGCCGGTGCCGCGTGGCGCACGAGAAGGCGAAGCGGGCAATCCGCTTCGATGCCTTGGACGTGATGATCTTCAGCGACTCGACGACGCCGGGCACCACCTGGTGCTCCAGGCCGGAATAGAGATCCTCGGTGTTCTCGCGGACGACGATCAGATCGACGCCGTCGTAGCGGGATTCGATGCCCGGCAGCGAAAGGACGGGGCGCAGGTTGGCGTACAGGTCGAGCGAGCGGCGCACCTCGACGTTGACGCTCGGAAAGCCCGAGCCCACCGGCGTGCCGATCGGGCCCTTCAGCGCCACGCGGTTGCGGGTAATCGAATCGAGGACGCGGCGGGGGAGCGGCTTGCCTTCGCGCTGCGCGACCGCGGCGCCCGCCTCTTCCGGTTCCCACTCTATGTCGACGCCGGCCCGGTCGAGCACGTGCACGACGGCCGCGGTCACCTCGGGACCGATGCCGTCACCGGGAATCAGCGTGATCCTGTGTGCCATGGGGAGCCAGGGGGCCAGCCGGACGGTCGTAATTATCCCGCATTTCTCATCGGCGGCCGCAGTAGAACGCTGGTGAGACAGGTGGGATTAGAATCCTGGGCGTGGAGCAGACCGCCGCCGGCAGCCGGTCCGAAGGGGTGGACTGGCTGCCGTGGGGTCCGGCGGCGTTTGACTGGGCGGCGGCGGAGCGCCGTCCCGTCCTGCTGGCGATCGGCGCCACGTGGTGTCCGGCGTGCGCCGGGATGGCGCGCGCGACGTACCGCGATCCGGCGGTATGCGATCTGATCGAGAGCGGGTTCGTGCCGATTCGGGTCGATGCGGTCCGGCGCCCCGACATCGGTGAACGCTATACGCTGGGCGGTTGGCCCACCACGGCGTTTCTGACGCCGGCCGGACATCTCCTCGGCGGCGAGACGTACGTCGATCCGCAGCGCATGCTGGTGCTGCTGCGCCGTGTCGCCGAGGCATTCGGGCGCCGCGCGGACGAGATCGGCGCGCCGCCGCCACTTCCGGCGTCCGATTCCGCCGTGCCGCCGCCGGCGGGAGACGATCCCGATTGGCTGGAGCGGCGCCTGCTCGAACAGTTCGACCCGCTGCACGGCGGCTTCGGCAGCGCTTCCAAGCACCTGCACGCGCCCGCGCTGCGCTACGGCCTCCGCCGCATCGCCGCGGGACATGACGTGCTGGTGGAAGTGGTGACGCAGACGCTCGACGCCGTATTCCAGGGCGGTCTGTTCGACGGCGTGGAGGGCGGAGCGTTCCGCTATTGCACGGGGCGCGACTGGAGCGCGCCCCGCGTCGAGAAGCTGCTGGCGGAAAATGCCGATGCGCTGGATCTGCTGCTCGACGGCTGGTCCGTCCTGGGCGACATGCGCTGCCGTGACCTGGCGATTGGCGTCATCCGCTACGTCCGGGACAATCTGGCGGCGCCGGACGGCGGCGGGTTCTACGCCAGCCAGTACGGCGACGACGGCTACTATGCCGCGGCCGCCGACAGGCGCGCGCGGTTGAGCGCCCCGCTGGTGGATCGGTCAGTCTACGCCGAGGGCACCGCCCGCATGGCCGCTGCGTTTCTGCATGCCGGCGAACGGTTCGACGATTCGTCGCTCGTTGAGTTTGCGGCCGCCGCGCTGGAGCGCGTCGTCGCTGAAACCTATGAGCGGGGCAACGGCATCGCACATGCCGCGGGCGGCGGCGAGTCGGTCCGCGGCCTGTTGGCGGATCAGGTGTGGACGAGCGCGGCGCTGCTCGATCTGTACGCCGCGGCCGATCGCGAGGTGCATCTCGACATGGCGCACGAATTGATGCGGTTCTCGCTGCGGCACCTGTTCGACGCTGCTGCCGGCCGCTTCATCGACCGCGTCGTGGCCGCGGACGACGTCGGCCTGTTGCGGGAGCCGCTCATCCCGTTCGACACCAACTGCGCGGCAGCCGGCGTGCTCGCGCGCCTGGGCCGGCTGACGGGAAAGGACGAATTCGGGCGTCGCGCGACGGCACTGCTCGACGCGCTGGCGCCGGCTGCGCAGGCGCGCGGCGCGGATGCGGCGCCCTGGGCTCTGGCGTCCCTCGATCTCCACGTATAGCGGCCGGGCACCGTGGTAGACTCCGCACCGGAGGTGCGCTTGTCCGCCGACCGGTCTTCCCTGATTCCTGCACTGCAATCCATCGCCGCCCGGCTCCGTATCGAGTCCGTGCGGGCCACGTCCGAGGCCGGCAGCGGCCACCCGTCGAGCTGCTGCTCGGCGGCGGATATCGTTGCCGCCCTGTTCTTCGGGGAGATGCGGTTCGATCCGCGCAACCCGCAGCACGACGACAATGACCGGTTCGTGTTGTCGAAGGGCCACGCGGCGCCGCTGCTGTACGCCGCCTGGGCCGAGGCCGGCTTCATCGACCGCGACGAACTGCTGTCGCTGCGACGATTGGAGTGCGACCTCGAAGGTCACCCCACGCCGCGGCTGCCGTTCGTCGACGTTGCGACCGGGTCCCTTGGGCAGGGGATATGCGCGGCAATCGGGATTGCCCTGAATGCGCGCCGCCTTGGATCCGATTACCGCACGTACGTACTGCTGGGCGACGGCGAGTCGGCGGAGGGATCGGTGTGGGAAGCAGCGCAGGCCGGGGCCAATCTCGACCTCGACAACCTGTGCGTCATCACCGACGTCAACGCCTTCGGCCAGAGCCGGTCGACCCAGTGGGGCCACGACATGGCCGCGTACGCCCGGCGCTGGCGCGCCTTCGGCTGGCACGCCGTCGTGGTCGACGGGCACGATCTCGGCGAGTTGCTGGATGCGCTGGCCGAAGCGCGGAACACCAGCGGCTGCCCGACCGTCATCCTCGCTCGCACCCTCAAGGGCAAGGGTGTGCCGCTGATCGAGGGCCGCGACGGCTGGCACGGCAAGCCGGTGCCGAAGGGCGAAGAGCTGGACCGCGCGGTCGCCGGGCTCGAGCAGCAGATGGTGGCCGGAACGCAGACGCCGCCCATTCCGCCGCCGCCGCCGCGCTCGGCGCAGGCGCCGGCCGTGCCGTCCCCGATTCCGGACCCGGCGTACAGCTTGGGCGACATGGTCGCCACGCGGGTGGCGTACGGCACCGCGCTGGCGGCGCTGGGCGCGGCCGACCCGCGCGTGGTGGCGCTGGACGCCGACGTCGGAAATTCCACGTTCAGCCAGACGTTCGAGCGCCAGCACCCCGAGCGGTTCTACCAGACGTACATCGCCGAGCAGGTGATGCTGGGCGCCGCCGCCGGCCTGGCGAGCCGCGGAGCAGTCCCGTTTCCGTCCAGCTTCGCCTGTTTCCTCACGCGCGCGTCCGACTTCATCCGCATGTGCGGCATAGGCGCGACGTCCGCGAACATCAAGCTCGCCGGTTCGCACGCCGGCATTTCCATCGGCGAGGACGGACCGTCCCAGATGGCGCTGGAAGACCTGGCGATGATGCGCGCGGTGCCCGGTTGCGCGGTGCTGTACCCCTGCGACGCCGTCAGCTCCGAGCGGCTGGTGGCCGCGGCGGCGGCGCACCAGGGGATGGCGTACCTCCGCACGAGCCGCCCGAAGACGGAAGTGATCTATCCCAACTCGGAACAGTTCGGGATCGGCGGGTCGAAGACGTTGCACGCGAGTGACGACGACGCGGCCACCGTTGTCGCTGCCGGCGTCACCGTGTACGAGGCCCGCAAGGCGTACCGGATGCTGCAGGAGGAGGGCATCGCCGTGCGCGTGATCGATGCCTATTCGGTGCAGCCTATCGACGCGCCGACCCTGGTGCGCGCCGGCCTGCTAACCGGCCGGCGGATCATCACGGTGGAGGACCACTATGCCGCAGGCGGCCTGGGCGACGCCGTAAGCGACGCCGTCGCGGAGCACGGCGTCACGGTCTGCCGCCTGGCCGTGCGCGAAGCGCCCCGCAGCGGAAAGCCGGGGGAGCTCCTGGAGCGCTACGGCATATCCGCGGCGTGCATCGCGGCCGCCGTACGTCGCCAGGTGGCGGCGCAGCCGGCCGTGGCCGCCGGCTAGCGCCGCCAGGCGAACCAGCGGGTCAGCAGGCGCTTCTGCCCGGCGGAGAAGCGCGCCCGGCGCAACTGGTTCGCCAACTTCCGCAACGCCTCGGCCTGCGTGGGATACGGGTGGATGGCGCCGCCGATCGTGCCGAGGCCGGCGCCCGCCTTCATGGCCACCGTCACCTCGCTGATCATGTTGCCGGCGTTGCCGCCGACGATGGTGGCGCCCAGGATGCGGTCGGTGCCCTTACGCAGGTGAATCCGGGCGAAGCCGTCCTCCTCGCCGTCGAGCACGGCGCGGTCCACTTCGTCGAATGTCTGGGTGAACGTCTCCACCGCAATCCCCTTCGCGCGTGCGTCCGCCTCGTACATCCCAACGTGCGCCACCTCCGGCTCCGTATAGGTACACCAGGGAACGACCAGCGAGCGGGTCGTTGCGCGCCCGAGACCGAAGGGATGGGGGAACAGGGCATTCTGGATCACGATCTGCGCCATCGCATCGGCCGTGTGCGTGAACTTGAACGGTGAGCAGATGTCTCCCGCGGCAAAGATCCGGGGGTTTGCGGTCTGCAGGTGGTCGTTCACCTTCAGGCCGGTGCGGTCGTACTGCACGCCGGCCTGTTCCAGTCCCAGGCCGTCGACGTTCGGCGCGCGGCCGACGCCCACCAGGATCTCGTCCGCCTCGATCTCGTGCTCGGCGCCGCCGGCGGCGTAGCGGATCAGCTTCGTGCCGTCCGGCTGCCGTTCCACGCCGCTGATAGCGGCGTCAAGCGCCAGGCGCACGCCGTCCTTGCGCATGCGCGCCTGCACGATGGCGGCCGCGTCGGCGTCCTCCCGCGGCAGGATGCGGGAGGTCATCTCGATTAGCGTCACGTCGCTGCCGAACCGCGCGAACGCCTGCGCCATCTCGCAACCGATCGGACCGGCGCCGATCACGGCAAGCCGCCGCGGCAGCTCGGTCAGCGAGAAGACCGTCTCGTTGGTGAGGTAGCCGGATTCCGCCAGCCCCGCAATGGGCGGCGCCGCGGCGCGCGCGCCGGTGCAGATGACGGCGCGGGCGAAGCGTAGCCGGGCGCCATCCACTTCAACGGTTTCGGGTCCGCTGAAGCGACCGTTGCCGACGAACACGTCCACGCCGAGGCCGGTGAACCGCTCGGCGGAGTCGACGCGGCTCAGGCGCGCCCGCAGCTTCCGCATACGGGTCATGACGGCGCCGAAATCGCGTTCCACCGCGCCGGGAAACGCCAGCCCGAACTCCCCGCCGTCCGCCACCTCGGCCCAGGCGCGCGATGCCCGCACGAGCCCCTTCGACGGAACGCAGCCGACGTTGAGGCAGTCGCCTCCCATAAGGTGGCGCTCGACCAGCGCCACCCGCGCGCCGACCCCGGCGGCCACCGCCGCCGTGACGAGCCCGGCCGTACCGGCGCCGACGACAACGAGGTTGTAGCGTCCGGCCGGCTCCGGATTGCGCCACGCCGGGGGATGCACGTTGGCGATCAGCGCTTGGTTGTGCTCGTCGTCGGGGGCCAGGCGCAGCGGGGCGTACGTCATTGTTAGATGGGGCTACGCCCCAAACCCCCGCCGGCCACTCGCGGGGCCCCTTCGCCCCACTCCGTGGCGGGCGGGCCGCGCCGTGCGCGGCCTGGGACGGCTACTTCCATGCTCGCCGTTCCCTCCGCGGACGCGTCCGTCCGTCGGTTGGAGCCGACCCGCGCCGGCCGACGAGCTAACGCGCCGTCTGCCCCTGGCGGAGCGGCCGCTGCATCTCGCGCGGCTCATCGGGATAAAGGTCCGCGACGTACTCTTCATACCCGTTGTAGATCGGCGTCGGGAACGTGTCCTCGGTATCCAACCAATAAGACACGTTCTGCGGCCAGCGCGGGTGCGGGATATTCGGGTTGATGTTCGAGATGAAGCCGTACTCGTGCGGCTGCACCTGCCAGAAGATCGTGGGCTCGTCCCGGATGAACTCGATCTTCACGATCGACTTCGGGCTCTTGTAGCCGTACTTCCAGGGCACGATGATGCGCACCGGGGAGCCGTGCTGGCGGAGCAGCGGCTCGCCGTAGACGCCGGTCACGACCATCGCCAGCTCGTTCATCGCTTCGTCGATGCGCAGCGCCTCGTGATACGGCCACGGATACCACGGCGACCCGCTGACGCCCGGCATCTGGTCTTCGATGACGGCCGTCTCGAAACGGACGTAGCGCGCGGACGAATTCGGGTCCGCCTTCTCGATCAGCCGGCTCAGCGGGAATCCGGACCAGGGGACGTTCATCGCCCAGCGTTCGACGCAGCGGAAGTGGTAGACGCGTTCTTCGTGGTCGAATGCGAACAGGTCGTCGAGGTCGAGCGTCATCGGGTTGTTGCACTCCCCCGTGATCTCGACCTGCCACGGCTCCACCTCGAAATCGCCGCAGAACTGCCACACGGGGCCGCCGCGGCCGGACAGGAACTCGTAGAAATTATTGTGGGAAGCCGCGATGTCGCGCGGCGTCATATCCTGGCGGCGGATGGCCGCCGGAGGCGACTCGAACGCGGCGTTGCGCATCGGGGGGAACACGGACGGCCGCTGCAGCGGAACCTCAAGCAGCGAGCCCTGCGGGCGGGCCTGCTCCGCGCCGAGGATGCAGCCGGCGAACGGCGCCGCCAGCACGCCCATCCCGACGGTGGACATGAATTGCCGCCGGTTGAAGAAGACTTCGGGCGGCGTGATCCGGTGCGAAGGAATGGCCGCCCTGAACCGTTGACCCACTGCTGCCTCCAGTATGCTGTACGCAAGTACAGCGTATCACTAACAGCCCGTGGCAAAAGCCTGACGACGGAGATTGGGAGTGACGCTGTCGTCTGAACGCCCTGTATGGTACAAGGCGTCATGAACTTCCGGAGGCGCCCCATGTCGCGAGTGATCGTGCTCGTCGCGTCGGTGTTGGGTCTTGTCAGCGGGCACCCTCTGGGCGCCCAGACCTGCGATCCGGCCGGAGAGGTGAAGTTCGTCTGCGGCACGACCAATCCGGAAGATCTCTACCTCGTTCCGGGCGCCCCCTGGGTAATCGCATCGGGACGCTACTCCGCTACCGAAGGTCCCCTCTACGCGGTGAGCCTTCGTGATCACCGCGCCCAGGAGATCTTTCCCGCGGGAGCGTTGCCGCCGGAGCACGACCGCGATACCTATGCCGCCTGCCCCGGTCCGAACAACGTGTTCCAGCCGCACGGACTGACCCTGCGGGAGGGCGGCGGCGATGTGCATACGCTCGCGCGAGGCCATCGAGGTCTTTGCGCTGGACGTCGGCGGCACCGTGCCCACGATGAAGTGGATCGGATGCATCCCGGCGCCGGAGGGCACCGCCCGCATCAACTCCATTACGGCGCTGCCGGACGGCTATCTTGGCGCGACGAACTTCGACCGCGAAGGTGGGGAGCTCTGGGAATGGCATCCCACTACCGGCTGGATCGAAGTGCCCGGCAGCCAGATGCCCGGTCCCAACGGTCTCGTGTCCTCGGACGACGGGCAGTGGTTCTACATTGGAGGCTGGAGCGATCGGGCGCTGGTGCGGCTGTCACGCGGCCAGAGTCCGGTGCGCGTCGACCGGATTGCGGTTGGTTTCAACGTCGACAACGTGCGCTGGGGAGCCTCGGGCAAGGTCATCGTCGCCGGCCACCTGACCGAGTGTGAAGACGTTGATCCTTGTGAGCCGTCCGCCGCTCGTGTGGCCGAGGTCGATCCGACGACGTTTGACGTCCGGCAGCTGGTGGACTACAAGGGAAATGAGTTCTTCAAGCTCGGCACCGTGGCCATCGAGGCGAATGATGAGATCTGGATTGGCGGGATCAGAGGCAGTTATGGGATCGCCCGATTCCCACGCTAGACGGTGAGTGGGGCCACTACGCCGTATCGCTAGAGCCTGACAAGGGAGTCCGCGAGTGATCTGGCATTCACTGATCGAGCCCCGCAAGCTGGTGCTGCCGAAACGCGAGGATGCGCTCGCCGGTCGACCCGAACGGATGCGCGTCCCGGCCCGCCACGCTGTGAGCGGCGCGGCGCTGGAGCCGCCGTTTCCGGCCGGCGCCGAACGCGCCGTGTTCGGCATGGGCTGCTTCTGGGGCGCCGAGCGCAAGCTGTGGGAAACGTCCGGCGTCTACACCACCGCGGCCGGCTATGCCGGCGGCTTCACGCCCAACCCCACCTATCAGGAGGTTTGCAGCGGGCAGACCGGTCACACCGAGGTGGTGCTGGCGGTCTTCCATCCCGATCAGGTGAGCTTCGACGAGTTGCTGCGCCTGTTCTGGGAGGGGCACGACCCGACCCAGGGCATGCGCCAGGGCAACGACGTCGGCACGCAGTACCGCTCGGCGGTCTACTGCGATTCGGACGCCCAGCGGCAGGTCGCGGAAGCGTCGCGGGACGCCTACCAGGCGGTGCTGGCCGCCGCGGGCTACGAGCGGATCAGCACCGAGATCCTGCCTGCCGGCGAGTTCTACTACGCCGAGGACTACCACCAGCAGTACCTCGCCAAGAATCCGTTCGGCTACTGCGGTCTCGGCGGTACCGGCGTCGCCTGTCCGACTGGTCTGACTACCTGATCTCGAGTGAGGGAGCACCGCCGCACCGGGCGACCCGCGCGGATCACAGCACTGCTCGGCGTCGCCGCCTGCTGCAGTTGGCTCGCGGCCCCCGCGGGGGCGCAGGAGGAATCGGACGCTGAGCCCGAGCCGGGCTGGACCAACGAGACGGAGCTCAGCCTCGCGCTGACCGGCGGCAACTCGGCCGCGCGGACGTTCGGCTTCGGCAACTCCCTGCAATACGACGGCGAGTCGTCGAGGCTGCAGCTCCGCGTGAACGGCCTGCGCTCCCGCGCCGCGGTCGACCCGTTCCTGCTCGTTGCGCCAGGCGTCAGATTCCCGTTGACCGGCACGCCGGATAATCCTCCGGCGGCGCTGGTCAAGCCCGGATCGGAGCCGGACACCGAGCACTACGCGGTCACCGGGCGCTACGACACGGAGATCAGCGAGCGTTTCTTCTGGAACGCCGGCGGCACCTGGGACCGCAACCGCGAGGCCGGCATCCTCAGCCGCTACAGCACATTCGGCGGGCTGGGCAACACCTGGAGCGACGGCGAGGCGCTGCGCCTGGCGACCACGTATGCCGTCAGCTTCACCAACCGCCGGGAGGAAACCGAGGATCCGGGCAAGGACGCCCGCTTTGCCGGCGCGCGGCTAGGCCTGGACTACCGCAGCCGCATCAACGACGCCGTGGTCCACGACGGCATCGTCGCCGCGAACGTCAACCTCGGCTCCGCCTCCGACTATTCGGTCAACGCGGAGACCGCGCTCAGCGTGTCGCTGAGCCGGCACCTGGCGCTGCGCCTGAGCCTCCAGCTGCTGTACGAGAACGATCCGGCGCAGGAGGACGTCGCGGTGCTCGCCCGCGCCGCCGTGGTGGACCCGGACGGCGTTTCGGGCAGCGGCGACGAGCTGTTCGAGACCGTGGCCGACGGCGGCACGACGATAGCGGTGGGCGAGCGCCAGGTCCGCCGCGACCGTCTCGACACCATCTTCCGCACCGCGCTGGTGATCGGGTTCTGACCTGAAACAAACGCTGGATCCAGGTGTTTCCCGCTTGAATGATCCGCGCTTGAGCGGGGGCTAGAGACGGGTGGTAGGATCGCTCGCGATGCCTTCGCGGAAAGCCGCCGCGCCGCGTCTCGTCTGGTCCTGCGTGCTGTGCCTGGCAGCCGCCGTCGCGCTGGCCACGCGCGCCGCCGACCGCGAGTGGCTGGCCGGCGACTCCCACATCCACAGCCACTGGAGCGCCGGCTACGATCACCGCACCAGCCCGCCGACGCCCATCAAGGGGCGGGACGCCATGTACTCGACGCCGCGCAACGCGGCGATGGCGCGGCGGCACGGCCTGCGCTGGATGGTGACTACGGATCACGGCGGCCCCAACCACGCCAAGTTCAACCTTGAGCAGGCTTACCGCGAGCTGACCCTGTCGCGCGAGCTTGTCCCCGAGGTGCTGCAGTTCTACGGCATGGAGCTCAACATGCCGGCCATGGACCACCACACGCTGATCATCCCCCGCGCCGAGGACGAGGCCTCGGTGCTGCATGAGATCGAGAGCCGTTTCGACGCCAACGAGGACTGGGCCCGTCCCCCGGACCCGCGCCGCCAGTCCGCGGAGCTCAGGCGCGAGGCGCTGGCGCACATGCAGGGGCTGGAGCGGCTGCCGATCCTCTTCGCGAACCATCCCTCCCGGTCGGCGCAAGGAATCGGAGTCTACGGCCGCGACGAGCCGTGGGAGCTGCGCGAGAACAACGACCTCGCGCCGGACGTGTACCGCGGAATGGAAGGCGCGCCCGGCCACCAGGCCGCCACCCTCAACGCGGGCAGCCGTATCCGCAACCGCGGCGCCTACGGCGCTTTCTTTAACGACGGTGCGCCGACGCTGGGCGGCTTCGACCAGATGACCGCCATCGTCGGCGGCCTGTGGGACGCCCTCCTGGGCGAAGGCCGCCGCTTCTGGATCGTGGCCTCGTCCGACTCTCATTTCCACTACGCGGATCCGGTACGAGCCGGCAGTGACTTCTGGCCCGGCGAATTCCACAAGACCTGGGTCCACGCGCAGCCGACCTACGCCGGCGTCCTCGACGGCCTGCGGCAGGGCCGCATGTTCGCGGTCGCCGGTGATCTCGTGACCGAGCTCGAGGTCAGCCTGAAGAGCTCCGGCGGCAAGGAGGCGGGGCTCGGGAGCACGCTGCGCGTCGCGCGCGGGACGCAGGTCACCGCAACGGTCAGGTTCCGCGACCCGGAGACGCCGAACGCGGCGGGCGAGAACCCCGCCGTCCGCCGGGTCGACGTCATCATCGGCGAGGTGCTGGGGCGGTCCGCGGATCCCTCGGTCGACCGTAATCCGACGACGCGGGTTCTCGCCCGGTTCACGCGCGATGCGTTGGCGCGCGACGGTGACCGGTACCGCTTCGAAGCAGCGCTGCCCGCGGCCGACCGCGACCTCTACGTCCGGGTGCGGGGCACGAGCACCGAAGACCTCGAGCCCCCGCAGGACGGTCCCGGGGAGAACCCCTGGCACGACCTCTGGTTCTACTCGAACCCGATCTTCATCGAGGTCGAGTGACGGCGCCCTCCTGATCGTCGTGCGGGTTCACTGGTCTTGCGTGTCGGATTCCGCGCGCCAGAGGGCTTCGACCTCGTCCATGTGGTCCTCGTCCCAACCGAAGTGGTGGGCGAATTCGTGCACGACGGTTTCGGCGATGCAGTCGACGATGTCTTCATCGTCCTCGCAGTCCTCGACGATCGGCTGTTGGAAGATGGTGATGCTGTCGGGCAGCGTGTTGCCGTAGGCCCACTCGCGCTCGGCTAGCGGCGTGCCCTGGTACAGGCCGTACAGCGTATCGGGCGGCTCGATGCCCATGTCCTTGAGGAGCTCGTCCGACGGCTCGTCCTCGACCACCAACGCGACGTTCTTCATCTCGTCCCGGAGGAACTTCGGAATGTCCGCCAGCGCCCGTTCAACCAGCGCCTCGAACCGCTTGCGGGTCATGCCGCAGGGTAGCAGATCCGGGTACTGCCACCGTGCCCAGTTGCCCTGAGGGCAAGTCGGATGGCCCACGTGGCGCGCGAGTTCGATCTGACGGAGTCGGCGCTCCGGACCTGGGTCGAGCACGCGCGGGCCGACCGGACCAAGGGCCGGACCGGCCTGAAGACGGAGGAACGCGAGAAGCTGCGGCGACTGCGGAAGGAAGTCTGGACCCTGCGAACCGATTGTCAGTCGTTTCGATCCCGGCCCAGGTCGCCGCGGGTGTATCCCGGCGTGACGGCTTCGGTACGACCGGCGTGCTGGTCCCTGACTTCCAGCGACATGCCGGTGCCCCAGAATCTCACACTGAACTTCACATCCTCTCTCAGATAGATCGAGAAGAGCAGAATCATCGCCACGATTCCCACCACTACGATCGTCAGCATCATGGCGGCCTACTTCCTGCGCGCCGGGCTGGCCGATGCCATCTGACTCATCGTCGTCGCCACCTGTTTCGTCGATACGAGCTTGCGCTTCAGCTCGCTGGCGGTGTCGTTGGCAACCCGGGCTAGCTGCTCCAGAAGTTCTGGCAGCTTGTCCAGCGCTTCCAGGCGGTACGAACGCGGGGCATCATTGAATCGCCATTCTTCGGTCTCGTAGCTGTCGTAGGTGCCGCTACGAGTGCGAATCGCGATTCCCCACATACCGGAAACTCTCGCATAACCGATCGAGCGGTCCGAGAAGAATTCATATTCGGGGTCGGTGCGTCTTTCAAATTCCACCCATGCCGACATCCCCAAGTTAACCCTGTAGCGCGGTGTCGATAACCGGGATCGGTTTGCCTAGTTCGTCGGAAACTACATTCAGCTCGGCAGCGGACGCCGCAAGTTTCTCAACAGCCGCCGAGACGCGTTCTTGGAGTCCGGAATCGTGCTGCGTGGGTGGCGACGGGGAGCTGGAAGTAGACTGTGAGACCGGCATCTTCACCTCCTTGGCCGGACAGGCCAAAGACTGTGGGCGCGGTACAACGCCCGCTGTTAAGCGACCGCCAGTCACGGCGGTGAGATTGACGGGATCGGCTTCCACCGACGCCAGCCAAGGCCAGCTGTCAACCTTGCTCCTAGCCGATCATGACTTCAGATGCCGTCGCACGTTGGCTGCGGGGAGCCATGTCGTGACTCGCGGTAGACTCCACTACGAGATCGCGGCCCAGCAGGCGGAGCGCCTTGTGCAGGCGGTTGGCGGCGGTGGCGTGGCGCGGGTCCAGCATGCGGCGGACAACCTTGTCGTCGACGCCGAGGCGCCGCGCGAACGCGAGGCGCGACAGCCCGCTTTCCCGGAACGCCAGCACCAGCGCGGCCTTGGCGGCCATCAGCGGTGGCACGGCGACACTACGTTCGCCGGTGCGCCGCGGGCTCGGTCGCGGGATCGGTTCGCTGTCGACGATGCGGCCCGCGATGGCCTCCTCCAGCGCGTCCGCGGCTTCGGCCAGCGCCTCGGCCGCGTCGGCGCCGGAGGTCAGACACTCTGGCAGGTCGCGGAACGAGACGACGATCTCGCTGGGAGAGGTCGCGCGCAGGCGTGCGGGATAGACGAAACGCATGGATGATCTCCGTGGCGCGATTACAGGACGTCCTCGCGGGAAAGGCGCAATTGACGGAGCATGGCGGACAACAGTCCGGGGCCGAGTTCCTTGCGGCGATCCTTGACGATGGTCTTGCGCTCGCCGTAGTGGAGCACAAGATGACTGCCTTTGCCGCGCTTCATGTCGATACGAACCGGCACTCGTCGCGCGCGCCCGACCTCGACCACCCGGTCGATGAACTGCCGCCCCTTCACCCGTTCATCGAAATATAGGACAGAAGTGTCCGGACGTCAAGCCTCTCAGGCTTGACCTTGGCGACCAGTACTAAGGGGGCGCTACGCCAGCGACAGCGCGTCCAGCTTGCCGGTGCTGCGGCCCACCTGGTCCATGGGCACGCCGAGCTTGTCCATGATGGCGACCAGCAGGTTGGCCATCGGCGTTTCCCTGGAGTAGGTCAGGTGCCGGCCGCCGGCCAGACCGCCGGCGCCGCCCACCAGCATGATCGGCAGGTCGATCGCCGCGTGCGCGTTGGAGTTGGACATGCCGGCGCCGTAGAGCAGCAGCGTGTGGTCGAGCAGTGACCCGTCGCCGTCCGGCGTGGCGCGCAGCGTGTCGACGAACTCGGCGAACAGCGACACGTGGTACGTGTTGATCTTCGACATCGTCGCGATCTTCGCCGGGTCGTCGAGGTGGTGCGACAGCGGGTGGTGGGCGTCGGGAATCCCGATTTCGTTGTAGGTCCGGCCGCTGATCTCGCGACCGACCATGAAGGTGACCACGCGCGTGAGGTCGGTCTGCCACGCCAGCCGCTGCAGCTCGAACATCAGGCGCATGTATTCGTCGAAGGCCTCGGGAACGCCGGCCGGCTGCTGCACCAGCGGCAGGTCGCGGTCGCTCTGCTCCTCGGCCCGCTGGATGCGGCGCTCGACGTCGCGGACGGCATCGAGATACTGCGCGATCTTGCGGCGGTCGCCAGTGCCCAGCCCGCGCTGCAGGTCGTCCACCTTGTCGGTCACCGAATCGAGGATGCTGCGGTCTTCCGCGATGCGCGCCTGGCGGATGGCCGGGTCGGTGGTGCCGCTGTCGCCGAACAACCGCTCGAAGACGACGCGCGGGTTGTTCTCCATCGGCAGCGGGGTGGTCGGCGTCCGCCACGAAATGGTGTTCGTGTAGGCGCACGCGAATCCGGCGTCGCACGAGCCCGCGAAGTCGCGGCTGTCGAGCCCCAGCTCGAGCGACGAGAGCTGCGTCTGCTTGCCGAGCTCCTGGCCCAGCAGCTGATCGATCGACGTTCCGGAGCGGATGCCGGTGCCGTCGGTCATGTGGCCGGGGACGCCGGTAAGGAACTTGGTCGACGCGCCGGCGTGGGCGCCGCCGCCGATTCCGGGATGGAGCCCGCTCAGCACGAGCATGTGGTCCCTGTGCTGCTTCATCGGCGCCAGGATCGGCGAGAGCTCGAAGGCGGCGCCGGACCCCTTGGGGGTCCAGTACTCCATCGCCATGCCGTTAGGCACGTACAGGACCCCGAACCGCCGCATGCCGGCTGCGGGCGTGTTGCGCATGGCGGAGAGCGCCGGCACCATGCCGTCCAGCAACGGCAGCGCCAACGTGGCGCCGAGACCGCGCAGGACCGTCCGCCGGGGCAACGCTTTCTTCGTGATGATCATGAGCTTGTGGTGCGCATTCGGAACGCCGGGCTCTCGACGATGCCCAGGATGACCGACGACCAGCGGTAGTCGTCCTCGGCCGCATCCCGCGCAATTTTCCGGATCGTCGGATAGTCATGATATTCGATGGCGCGGCCGAGCGCATACGCCAACAGCTTTTCGGTCACGGTTCTCGCCAGCGGCTCCGGGTTGCGGGCGAGCATCTCCTTCAGACCCGCCAGGCCGTCGAAGGCGTCACCGGTGGGCATCACGCCGCTCGCGTCGATCGGCGCCTGCGCGTCGGTCGTCCGCCAGCGGCCGATCGCGTCGTACTGCTCCAGCGCGAATCCGAGGGGATCCATCGGCGCGTGGCATCCGGCGCATGCCGGGTTGCGCCGGTGCATCTCGAGCAGCTCGCGCACGGTGGCCGGCTCGCCGTCCTCGCTGCGCTCGGGGAACGAGGGCACGTCGGGCGGCGGCGGCGGCGGCGGCGCGCCGAGCAGGTTCTCGAGCACCCATTTGCCGCGCAGCACCGGCGACGTGCGGTTTGGATAGGACGTGACCGTGAGCAGTCCGCCGTGCCCCAGCAGACCGCCGCGCCGTCCGTCGAGCGTCACCTTGCGGAAGCGGCTGCCGTAGATGCCGGGGATTCCGTAGTGCGCCGCCAGCCGTTCGTCGACGAACGTGTAGTCGGCGGCAATCAGGTCGACCACGCTGCGGTCTTCACGCATGATGCTCTCGACGAACAGCTCCGACTCGCGCCGGAACGCCGTGCGCAGGTTCTCGTCGAACGTCGGGAACAGGATCGGATCGGGCTGGACGGTCGGAATGTTGCGCAGCAGCAGCCACTGCCCGGCGAAGTTGTCCACCAGAGCGCGGGAGCGCGGGTCGCGCAGCATGCGGCGCACCTGCGCCTCCAACACGGCGGGATCGCCGAGATCCCCACGGTTGGCGGCGTCCAGCAGCTCCTCGTCCGGGATGCTGCTCCACAGGAAGAACGACAGCCGCGACGCCAGGGCGAGGTCCCCCAGCGGGTAGGCGGCGCCCGCCGCCACGTCCGTGGGGTCGCGCTCGATGCGGAACAGGAATTCCGGGTCGCTGAGCAAGCGCTGCAGGGCAAACTGGATGCCGGCCTCGAAGCCGTCCGCCTGACGCCGCTCGTAGAAGCCGAGCAACAGGTCGAGGTCCTGATCCGTTACCGGGCGCCGGTAGGCCCGGCGGGCTAGGCGCGTCAGAATCGACCGCGCGCAGTCCGCGGCGTGGTCCCCCGCATCCGGATGACACGTGAAGACGGCGCGCCGGCTGGCGGTGTCGCCCGGTCCGTCCACGGCGTACGGCCCGCCGATCTCGACGCTGCCGATCGCCGCGTTACCCTGCCAGCGCTCGTTGATGGCGAGCGGGAATCCGGTCTGGCGCGGTTGGAGCACCCCCTCGGGTTCCCAGTGCCTGCGCTCGAACGACACGCCGACCAGCCGCTCGCCAGCCTCGGCGCGGAATGTCACCTCGAGGTCCTCGTCGGCCCCGAGCACGTACGCCTCCCAGTCGGGGTGCCCGAACAGCGGCGTGTTGCCGGCGAAGCTCGCCGGCGCGGCGTTGGCGTGCGGTGGCGCCTCGCCGCCGACGGTGAACCGCTTGAGCAATTGGCCGTCGACGCGTACGTCGAGATGCTGGGGCGTCCCGAGACCCCGGATGTAGTCGGTGTAGGTACGCTGCAGGCGCAGCCTGATCGTGTAATCGCCGTCCACCGGGAAACGGTGGGGTATCGCGATGCCGCCCCGCGACCCGAACGGAAGATCCTCGCTCAGCCGTTCGTCCTGATACAGCAGGAGCGGCACATGGTGCGTGTCCACGCCCGGCACCGGCGGCGCGAAGCCGACCGCGAGCCGGCTGATCCTGCGGGCCGCCGACAGGTAGCGTTCGAGCAGCGCCGGCGAGACGGACAGGATTGCCGCCATGTTGTCGAAGCCGTGCGCGTCGGCGTCGTCGGCCGGCAGCAGCTCCGAGACGTCCACGTCGACCTGCAGCAGGTCGCGCACGGCGTTGCGGTATTCCGCCCGGTTCAGGCGGTGAAACGTCTCCGTGCGGCCCACGCGCGGACTGCCGGCCGCGGCGTGGTCGAGGGCGGTTTCGAGGTACGAGACGAGCGCCAGCGCGTCGCTGCGCTCGGGACGCGGCCGGCCGGGGGGCGGCATCGCGCCGATGCGCAGCTTGCGGGCTACCTGCTCCCAGATGTGCCCGTCGCGCGCCACCGCCGCCGTGTCGGCCGAGTCGAGTTCCAGGCCGGCAGTGCGCAACCGCCCGTTATGGCAGGTGACGCAGTAGCGGTCGAGCAGTGTCCGGGCCGTCGCGGCATCCGCGGACGGTTCCGACTGAGCCGCCGTTGCGGTCGGCGCGAAGTACAACACGCCCGCGACGGCGGCGCCGAGCAGGACGCGTAATGGCAGGCGGAAATGCATCAGATTGCCGGTCGAGATCAGCGCGACCGCTGATCGTCGCCCATGGCCGCCGGGTTGTCAATTTGCAGGCCGGGCAAGGGCGTTGTCAGCGCCACCGTGACGGGTTAGCATGGGCGGTCATGCGCGCCACGCGAAATGCGGCCCGCGGCCTGCCGTGCGTCCTCGTACTGGTGGCAGGACTGTGTGTCGTCGCGTCGGCGGCGGCCCAGGAGCCGGCCGTGGCCGACGCGGCCAAGCGGCAGGACTGGGCGGTAGTGCAGGAGTTGCTGCGGGGCGGCGCGGACGTCAATCTCTCGCAGGGCGACGGCGCCACGGCGCTGCACTGGGCGGTCTATTGGGACGAGCGCGACGCGGTGCAGTTGCTGCTGTCCTCCGGCGCCGCCATCGACGCCGCCAACGACCTGGGCGTCACGCCGCTGTGGCTGGCTGCAAACAACGGCAGCGCGCACATGGTTGAAGCCCTGCTCGCCGCAGGGGCCGGGGCGAACGCGGCGCTGCCGTCCGGCGAGACGCCGCTGATGACGGCGTCGCGCGCCGGAAACAAGGCTGCCGTTCGCGCCCTGCTGGCGCGCGGCGCCGATCCGCACGCGCGGGAAGGCGCCCACGGTCAGACTGCCCTGATGTGGGCGGTTGCGCAGCGGCATCCGGGCATAGTCCGCGCCCTGTTGGCGGGCGGAGCGCGCGTGGACGACCGGTCGCATTCCTATCCGCAGGTCGTCAGCTCCTCCGGCAATGCAGACCCCAAGGGTGTCTTCGAGGTGCGGCAGGGCGGCTATACGCCGCTGCTGTTCGCCGCGCGCCAGGGGGATCTGGCGTCGGCGCGCCTGCTGGTCGAGGCCGGTGCAGACGTCAACGAGGCTCCGGCCAGCGGCACGACGCCGCTCGTGGTGGCCGCCCACAGCGGCCACGGCGCGCTGGCGGCCTGGCTGCTCGAGGCCGGCGCGGATCCGGACGCGGCCGGCGCCGGCTACTCCGCGTTGCACGCGGCCGTGCTGCGCGGCGACCGGGCGCTGGTACGGGCGCTGCTGGACCACGCAGCCAATCCCGATGCTGTCATGACGCGCGGTTCCCCGGCCCGGCGGGTGAGCGCCGACTGGCGTCTGCCGCACCGCATGATCGGGGCGACGCCGCTATGGACGGCGGCCTGGTTCCGCGAGCCGCAGCTCGTGCAGCTGCTGGCCGATCACGGCGCCGATCCGCGGGCGACCGTCGGGGGCGAGACGGCGGTCATGGCCGCTATTCGGGGACGCTTCTCGCGCGGACGCTTCGGGGTCGTGCGGCCGCCCGCCGAGGTGGAGGCGGGCAACGCAGCAGAGGCGGCCGCAGTGGCCATCGACGCCGGGGCAGACGTCAGCGGTCGCAACGGGACTGGCGACACGGCGCTGCACATGGCGGTCGCGCAACGCCTCAACGGCGTCATCACGGTGTTGGCCGAGCGTGGTGCGGAGATCGATGCGCGCAATCGGGACGGCAAGACCCCGCTCGATCTGGCGCTGGCCAATGCCGACGGCGCCGCGGACGAGGCCGGCGACAGCACCGTGACGCTGTTGCGCAGCCTCGGCGCGGCGGACCCCGGCGGCACCCCCGCCGCCGCCCGCTAGTCGCATCCCGGCGGCAGGGATGCGATCCATGAAAATTTAATGCAGCACTTCAAGTCTTCATGGTTGACCGACCAGCAACCGCTTAGCCCGCATTTCTCACCAACCTTCTGCTACGGCCGCCGATCCGCTCGCCGTGGCGGGCCGTACTCCCTCACGCCGCT
>JAGWAI010000101.1 GCA_021296485.1 Acidobacteriota bacterium | reverse complement strand
CTGGGTCATGTGCCGCACCTGGAGCGGCCGGACATCATCGTGCCCGCGCTCGTCGAATACCTGATGGAAGGCGTTGAGTCGGCCTCAGTTGCTCTTAATCCGTGAAAATCCTCCATTGAACTACTGCAATTCAAGGATTCTGATGCCGTGTGGTCATTGCCCGCCCGGCGCCCATCACACGCGTCCACGAGTCGTTCGGCGTTCATTCGGTCGTGGCCCTGACGGGTCCTCGCGCAACTCTGGAGTGCGGCCGAGCTCGCCCGCGCGCTTGGCGCGAGCGAGGGCACCGCGCGCCGCTATCTCGACATCCTCGACGCTCCGGGCACGACGCGCTCGATGCGCGTCGCGCTCGATGACCTCGGCCTCGAGCATCTCTGGGTTGTCTATCCCGGCGATCAGCCGTATCGTCTGGATGATCGGATTTCGGTGCTACCGGTAGCGAGCATTCCCGAGTTAGCGGCATCGTTCCGGGAGGGAGCCTGATGAAGAATCTGGGCCGTCGAACCAGTCCCGCCGAGGATGCCCGTAGAATAGAGGCGTGAGTGTCGTCTACCGCGATGCGCGGGGGGTGGAATACGTGTCGGTCCCGCTGCCGACGCACGAGGTGACCGAGGCGGTCCCCATCGACGCCCGCCGTGTGCGCCGCTGGTCGCCGCGGAACACGGTCCCCTTCTACGTGGGGACGGACGGCGCGGAGCTGGTCGCCCAGCCGCGCTCGCACCGGAAGAAGTGGAGCGACGCGCAGTGGATCGCGTTCAAGGAGCATCAGCAGATCGAGTACGAGCTGACCCGGAAGGATGAGCCTGTCGCCGCGGCCATGATCGTCAAGATGCGGTAGCGCGGCACACGATGAAATCGGCGCGTCGCAACCACCCTCCACCGGCCCGAGCCGCACTCGGCGCGTTGGCTGCACTGCTGTTCGGTCCGCTGTCGACCGGCGCCGGCGCGGCGCCCCTGCAGTCGCCGAACCAGCCGGGGATGGTGCGGGTGACCATCGAGGTGGAGCTGTCGTGTCCCTCTTGCGCCGTCGGGCTTGAACGGCGGTTGCGCCGGCTGGATTACGTCGCCGGCGTCGAGGTCAGCCCGCCGGAGGGGCAGATCGTCATCGCCGTCGAGCCCGGCCGCCACCTGGACCTAGCTGCGGTACGGGACACGGTGCGCAACGTCGGCTTCACGCCCGACGGCGTGTCGGTCACCGCCATCGGGCACGTCACCGACCTGAACGGCGCGCCGGCCATCGCCCTGTCGCCCGATTTCACCCTGCCGCTCGTCGCAGCGGACGGCCTCGCCGCCCTGGCTATCGAGGCGGGTGACCAACTGGTGCGGGTAACCGGACACTGGATCGCGCCGCAGGACGGCGCGCCACGGCTGCAGGTCGAGTCATTGGAGGTCCGTTAGCGGTGCGTCCGAACTGACCGCTGCCGTGTTTTATCCGCGTTCCCCGAGCTCGATTCCAGGGTCAGCAGCGAAGTTCCCGGCCAGTTCGGCGAGGACGCCGTGGCCGGCGCTTCAGGAAGGCGTGAATCAATCCAGATCCGCGAACACCGGCGCGTGGTCGGACGCGGTGAGGCCGTCCTTCTTCTTGCGGTACTCGCGATCGATCTCGACGCGCCGCACCCTGGACGCCACGGCGGCGGTGCCGAGCAGCATGTCGATGCGCAGCCCCATGCCGCGGTAGAAGCTGCCGCCGCGGTAGTCCCACCAGGAGAACTTCTGCTCGTCGGGATGCAGGTGGCGGAACAGGTCGGTGAGCCCCAGGTCGATGAGTGAGCGGTAGCGGGCGCGTTCCTCGCCGGTGCAGAAGATGGAGTCGTCGGCGGCCTCGCCCCGCCAGCAGTCCAGCGCCGTGGGCACGATGTTGTAGTCGCCGCCGATGACGAACGCAGATTCCGGATCGACGCCCGCGAGGTAGTCCCGCAACGCATCGAACCACGCGAGCTTCATGCGGTAGTCGGGATGGTCGAGCGTCTTGCCGTTGGGGCAATAGACCGTGGCGAAGTCGAGGCCGGCGACCCGGACGCGCAGCAGTCGCGCGCCGTCGTCCGCGCGGCCCGGCAGCCCGCGGGTGTCCGCCTCCGCCGGCACCCGGCTGAGCACCGCCACGCCGTTCCAGGCCTTCTCGCCGTGGGCCACGGCCTGGTAGCCGAGCGCCGCGAATTCCTCGTGCGGGAAATCCGCGTCGCTTACCTTCAGTTCCTGCAGGCCCACAACGTCGGGCGCGCGGTGTTCCAGCCAGTGCGCGATGAATTCCATGCGCGCCCGCACGCCGTTGACGTTCCACGTCGCTATTCGCATGGAGTACGGAAGCAGGGCTTGAACTCGGGCGGCGCTATGAGCGCGACACGACGCGAAACGTCCACCAATCGGCGGGTCGCGGCGTATCCAGCGGCGGCGGCTGGCCGCCGCTGGGCTGCCGGGCGTGCACGGCCGGCTTCTGCAGCTTCCGGATCCGCGCCGCCCAGACCCGGTCGAGCGTGGCCGGGTCGAGCACACGGTTGAGGACGACGGGGTAGACGACGCCGTCGAGCCGGAGGCGTCCCGAGTGGTCCGTTTCCACCCGCGGACACCAGTACTTGTTCGCGCCGGTCGAGCAACTGATGAAGAGCTCGCCGTCCGGCGTCGCCATGCAGTTGACGTTCACCGAATGCGGTCTCAACCAGATCCCGATCTGGATCTGGCACAGCGAGACGTCGTTGGCGAAGCTCCAGTCGGCGACGGGCTGCTCGTGGGTGTCGCCCAGCAGAATGAAGCCGGGCGTCCGCTCGCAGGGACAGTTCACGGCCCAGACGAGGCCGCCGGCCACGACCGCCAGCGCCAGCGCGGCCGCGATGCCGGGGAGGAATTTCCGGACGGGACTCGATGACGTGCCGGCGGTCCGTGGCTCTGCGCTCATGCGTCACCTCCTCTGTCAGACGCGCTGATAGTCCGGGCGCCAGGTCTGGATCCGCTCCTTGATCGCCTTGCGGCTGGTGATGTCCTCGACCAGCACCGCGCGCGCCAGGTCGGGCAGCTCGGCGTCGCTGGCGAAGCGCAGGGCAACCAGTTGGTTGGTCGTGAAATCGTTGATGCGCGGCTGCAGGTCGTCGGGCAGCAGCTCCCGCATGCGCAGCCGCTCCTCGAGGCGGATGACGCGGTCCTGCGCTTTCAACGCGAAGTCGCGCGCACAGAGGAAGATGATCACGATCGCGACGGCGAAGAGCGCGCCGATGACGGTATGGGCCGAGAATCCGGTGACGAGCAGGTATACAGCCCAGATCAGGTTCAAGAGGAAGATCGGCGCGCTCACGAAATGGTAAACGGTCACGTAGCGCGTGTGGTTCTCGAATGTCTGCGGCGTCGGTTCGGCCATAGGTATGCTCCCTTCGCTCAGCCAGTCTAGCAGCCCGTGGCAAAAGCCCCGCTGCATTCGTCCGCCCATGCATCCCGCCTGAGCTGCGTTGTATGCTCGCTTCTCACGCCTTGTCAGCCGGGCGCCTGGACGGTCTCGGTGCGACGCGGGGTTTCACCACGGGCTGCTAGCAGCCCGACGTGAAGCCGCAGGCGGTACCGGGGATGAGCGGCGCCGCGGTCTGCCGAGCCCGGTCATGTTTTGTTATAGAATCCGGGGTTTGGAAATGTGCCGCGCCAGTCGGGGCGAACCAGGAGGAAACACGATGCGCAAGGTGAGATCGATGGTAATGTCCCACGGCTGGCTGATGCTGGCGCCGTTTCTGCTGGCGGCGTGCGGGGGCGGCGAAATGCCGGCGCCCGAGCCCGAGGTGGTCTTCATGTCGCCGGAGGACGGCGGAACGTATCCCGCGGACACCCCCGTGTCGTTCCAGTTCGGACTCGAGAACTACGAGCTAGGCGCGGTGCCGGAGGAGGTGGTCACGGCGCGCGACGGCGTCGGGCACCACCATCTCGGTGTCAACACCGACTGCCTGGCCGCCGGAGAGACGATTCCGCAGGGCGACGAGTCGTGGGTGCACTTCGGCAGCGGCAATACCACGATCGACATGCAGCTGGAGCCGGGCGAGCACAGCTTCGTCCTGCAGCTCGGCGACGACCTGCACGTCACGCAGGCCGCGGACGGGCTGTGCGCCAGCGTGTCGATCACGGTCGAGTAGGGGTTCTGAAGTGATTCATTTTCCGATTCTGCGCTGGGGCAAGCCGTACAAGAGCCTCGAGCTCGACAAGGTCGTCCACTTCGACACCGGTGAGCCGGTGGCCGAGGTGAGCCAGGCGAATCCCGGTCTGGTGGCGCGCGACCTGCGCAAGGCGGCCCGCGCGCGCGAAGCGCTGCGCGAGGTGCCGCCCGCCGAGCTGGTGAAGATGGTCAAGAAGGCCTCCGAGCTGTTCGCGTCGGCGGAGCTCCCGCTCGGCGACGGCACCCAGACGCCGGATGAGTTCGTGCGGCAGCAGTCGGCGACGACCGGCCTGCCGGAGCACATGTGCCGCATGAACATGGAGAAGCTGAACTACGTGCTCAGCCACATCGACGACATCCTCGTCTCGCTGACACGGCGGCTCGATCCGGGCATTCTGGCCCGCGGATACGGCGAGGAGAACGGCGTCATGCGCAGCTACCAGGCGACGACGCCGGTGGTGGGCATGGTGCTGCCGTCCAATTCGCCCGGCGTCCACAGCCTGTGGCTGCCGATCATTCCGCTGCAAATCGGACTGGTACTCAAACCGGGCCCGCAGGAGCCCTGGACGCCGTGGCGCATGACGCAGGCGTTCTACGAGGCGGGCGTTCCGCGCGAGGCGGTATCGCTCTATCCCGGTCTCGGCGAAGTGGGCGCCGCGGTGCTCAACAACTGCCAGCGCAGCCTGATCTTCGGCGGCACGGCGACGGTTGATCTGTATTCCGGCAACCCGACCGTCCAGGTGCACGGCCCCGGCTTCAGCAAGATCCTGATCGGCGACGACGTGGTCGACGACTGGGAGCGTTATCTCGACCTGATGGTTGACAGCGTGTTGATCAACAGCGGGAGAGGTTGCATCAACTGCTCGGGCATCTGGGCGTCGCGCCACACGAAGGAGATTGCCGAGGCTGTCGCCGCGCGGATCGGGCCGATTGCGCCGCTGCCGCCGGAGGATCCGCAAGCCGCGCTCGCGGCGTTCACCGTGCCCGGCCAGGCGGCGGCGATCTCGGCGGACATCGACCGCGCGCTGGAGGACGCTGGCGCCACCGACATGACCGCGCCGCATCACGGCGGCGGCCGGCACGAGGCGCGCGAGCGCTGCGACTACCTGCGTCCCACGGTCATCCACTGCGCGTCGCCCGAGGTGCCCGCGGCCGGCAAGGAATACATGTTCC
>JAGWAI010000026.1 GCA_021296485.1 Acidobacteriota bacterium | reverse complement strand
CGAACTGCGCCGCGGCCATGCCTCCGTCATGAACGATCCTGCCAGTGTCCTCCCTCGAATCTCGGCGGTGGATCTACCCACCGGGTCGGAGATCTCGCCGCACCACATGAGGGCGGTGTCGACGATACTTGAGAAGTGGGATAAAGTGCGCCGCGGGGTTGTGGGATAAGCAGTATCTGTCCGTTTCCGCAGGCGTCCGTCTTCGATGCGTCGCAGGCGGATGTGCCCGGCGCCGTCCATCAAGCCGAGCACTGGACGTGCCGAATGCCTGGCGAGTGAGACCCGTCTCGCGCGGCATCTCAGGGAGAAGAGCCTCGACGTGCGTCGGGGCGGAAGATGGACAGCATCCGCCATGCCTGCGCGGTCCTGACGATCGTCGGGTATCCGCCCGTGCTCGTATTCTGGCTGCTCGTCCATCCTTTCGTCGGATTCTGGCGCGCGGTCGGGCCGGGCCTGACCTACACGGTGACGCTCGCCGTGATGGCCGGTGTCGGAGTGGCGCTGTACGGCTTCCGCGACAACATCCTGGCCACCGAGTACGGGGCGCGTGGACCGCTGATGGCTCTCTCGGCGGTTGCCATGGGACTGTCGGCTGCCATTGAAGTGGCGTGCCGGCGCAAGCTGGATGCGGCCACGCTCGTCGGGGTGCCGGAGCTGACCGCGAGCGGCGGGGCGGATCGGTTGCTGCAGGACGGCGTGTATGCACGCGTGCGCCATCCGCGATACGTCAGCGGCGCGTTCGGTGTGATTGCCCTCGCGCTGTTCACCAACTACCTGGCCGTGTACATCATCGCGGCCGTGTACTTCCCCGTGATCCATCTCGTGACGGTGCTGGAGGAGCAGGAGCTTGCGGACCGGTTCGGAGAGGAGTACCGGCGGTATGCCCGCCGCGTGCCGCGTTTCATTCCCCGCCGGCGTCGACCCGTCGAATAGAGAGCAGGATTCCTCGGAGTTTCCGTACGTCCGGGGACGACCGGACGCGAAACAGAATTGGGGGGGATGCGATGCGAAGTTCGACGCCAACGCACAGGGCCGCCGGCCTGATCCATCGCCACCGCGCGCGGTAACGCGGACGCGCACACGTTTCCGGGAGGGCCGCCATGTTCTGACGTACAATTCGTTCGGCGCAAGGGCTCTGGCGGATAGGGAGGGCGGCATGCGACGCGAGTGTTTCGGTTGGGTTCTCGTTGTAGCGGTGGCGGCGCTGATGCCGGCGCCGGCGGCGGGGCAGGAGACGCGCGGCGGCGCGGAGTTCCGGACGCCGTGGGGCGACCCGGACCTGCAGGGGATCTGGGACACCGACGCGCTGCGAAGCGTGCCGCTGGAGCGCGATCCCGAGTACGGCGAGCGCGCCGTCCTGACGGACGAGGAACTTGCCGCGCGGGCCGCCAGGGAAGAGTTGCGCGCCGTGGACGATCCGTCGGTGCGCCCGGACGGGGCGAGAGAGAACCTCAGGACGCCCGTGCACTGGGACGAGTGGTCGGACAAGCCCTCCCCGCGCACCTCCCTCATCGTGGACCCTCCCAATGGGCAAATTCCGTCGTTGACCCTGGGCGCACAGGCGCGGCCGCCCGACCCGTCGACCGTCATCGGCTTCGCCGGCGGCAGCTTCGGCGACGGCCCCTTCAACGGGCCGGAAGACTACAACCCGATCGATCGCTGCATCACGCGCGGGCTGCCGAACACCTGGTTTCCCAGCATCTACAACAACGGTTTCCAGATCGTTCAGAACCGCGACTTCGTGGCCATCCTGTACGAGCGGCTGCACGAGCACCGCATCATCCCGCTGGACGGCCGCGCGCCCCTGGACGCGAGCATCCGCACCTGGTTCGGCGATTCGCGGGGGCGCTGGGAGGGCGACACGCTGGTCGTCGAGGTGACGAACTTCAGCGACCGGACCAACTACAGGGGGGCCGGTTCCGGTCTGCGCCTGTCCGAGCGCTACAGCCGGGTGGATGCCGAGACGGTACGTGTCGAGATCACGGTGGAAGACCCGTTGACGTGGACACAGCCGTGGACGGCGGTCATCGAGGCGCAGCGTGACCCGGCCTACTGGCAGATCTTCGAGTACGCCTGCCACGAGGCGAACTACAACATGACCTTCATGCTGGAGGCGGCGCGGGCGGAAGACCGGGCCGCGGAACAACAGCAGCGCTGATGCTCGTCTTGGTGAGCCCGATCGGCTGGCTGCTCATCGGGGCGCTGCTCGGCTTACTCTTCATCGGTTTCGCCCGGCGCCTGCACTGGCGCAATCAGGTCCGTTTGTTCGCGGTCTGTCTCTTTCTCGCGGGTGCGCTCTATCTGGCGTTCGGCGCGTTCCACGGGCTGCCATGGAGCGCCGTGGAAGGGGCCGGATTCGTAATCTTCTCCCTGCTTGCCTATGCGGGCTTGCGGTGGCCCCGGCTGCTGGCGCTCGGCTGGCTACTGCACGCGGGCTGGGACGGCGGATTGCACCTGGCGCTGGAGCAGCCCGTTATCGGGCCGTGGCTGCCGCTGCTGTGCCTGCCGTACGATGCGATGGTGGCCGCGTACCTGGCGTACGCGGACAACCGTCAACGGGCCGTGTAGGTCCGGCTGTATCCGTTGCGGCCGTTCGTGACGGTGAATCTGCCGTCCGCGCTCACCGATGTTCTGAGCCAGTGCGCCTGGCAGTCGTCGGTGTCCTCGAAGTTGGCGATCATGTCTTCCGCGGTGTTGTGTCCGGGGCTCTCCAGCGCCAGGTGGGTCTGCCAGATGCCTTCGACGCCCGGAATGGCGGCGGCTCGCTCGTACATGTGCGGCGCGGTGATTCCCTTGCGGGGGCCGTTGTTGAAGACGACCACCTGCGGGCTGATGGCCCACAGATGCGCCGGCGCGCCCGCTCCGTCGAATGCTCCATGGCGGCTCGTCTGATAGAGCGTGACGGTCCCCAGCCGGTTGACGGGACACGACAGCCGCATCTCCATGTCCCAGTCGAGATCGCCGAGGTTGAGAAACGAGAAGCGGCCGAAGCTGAACAGGGCGCCCAGCGTCCGCTGATTCTCGGGCGAGGCGGCAGGCTTGTGCTCCGCGCCGTCGCAGTGCGGGTTCGGCCCGCCGCCGTCCAGCGTCTCGTCGAGCAGCTCCATGTTCGACGAGATGAACTTCACGTCGACGTCGCCCAGCCGCATCGTGTCGCCCGCGGCCGCGACCATCCGGGCGTCGCCGGCGACCTCCAGGTAGATGTCGCGCCACTGCTGGTTGCGCTCCTCGGTCTCGCCGCCATGGTCGAGGAACCGATCGATCGGGATCATCCCGTCCAGCGCGGCGAGGCTGCCGACATGGTCGGTGTGGAAGTGGGTGATGAGCATGTAGTCCAGCTTCTCGAGACCCGCTTCCCGCATCGTCTCGACAATGCGCCGCGCGTCGCGGCCCTCCGGCCGCGGCCAGCCGGTGTCGACGAGCATCGATTCCCCGGTCGGGGCGATCACGAGGGTGGCGCCCCCGCCCTCGACATCTATCCAGTAGATGTCCATGGTCGGGGACTGCGCGTGGGACGAGGCGGCCGGCGTGTGGAGCAGCGCCGCCAGCAGCAGCGGAAGCAACCGGGTCACACGTGCGCTTCGCATGTCGGACCTCCTGCGGGACCGATCTCCGCGCCGGACGCGCGCCGTGAGCGGGTCTACGTCACGCCGAAAGCCTGGCCCAGCGCCTCGGCCAGCGGCTCGGCGTACGCCACCCCGTGCCGGTTGTGGCACATCGACACCGCCAGGCGGTTGTCCAGGTCGGCCCAGCCGATGGAGCCGCCCAGCCCCGGGTGGCTCAGGATGCGCCCGCTGCCGAACACGCCCGGCGCCTCCAGCCAGAAGCCGCCGTTCGAGACGCGCGTGATCGTGCCGCGGCCGACGTCGAGCTTGTCGGTGTCGGGGCGCGGCTCCAGGCAGCCGCGCACGCGCTGCGGTGAGAGCAGGCGCACGCCGTCGAGCTGACCCTCGTTCGCCAGCAGCGCGAAGAAGCGCGCCGAGCTGATGGCGTTGTAGATGCCGCCCGCGCCCGGAATCACCGCCCGCCGGACGATGGAGCGCCCGAACACGTCCTGGGTGCCGGCTACCTGAATCGGCATGGACCGCCCGCGCGCCGTGCCCTGATCGGCGATCGAGCTCTCGCTGTTGTACATGTGCGCGACACGCGGCTCGTCCGCCGCCGGGAGTCCCATCCACAGGTCCCGGATGCCGAGCGGCTCGGCAATCTCCTCGTGCACGAACTGGCGGAACGGCCGCTGCTTGGGGTCCGTGCGTTGGACGACCTCGGAGTTGATCCAGCCCCAGGTGTAGCTGTGGTACGCGTTGGTGGTGCCCGGCTCGAACACGGGCTCGAGGTTCGCCAGTGCGTTCACCATCCAGTCGTAGTCGGCCATCTGCTCGGGCGTGACGCCCTCCGGCATGGCCGGAATGCCGGTGCGGTGGCTCAGGCCGTCGCGCACCGTGGCCTTGTCCTTTCCGTGCGCTGCGAATTCCGGCCAGTAGCTGGCGATCGGGGCGTCGTAGGAGACCAGCCCCCGCTCCGCCTGGATGTGCAGCGCCGTGGCGGTGATGGCCTTGGTCACCGAGAACACGTTGAACAGCGTCTGCCGGTCGACCTCGCGGCCGGTCCTGTGGTCGGCCACGCCGCCCCACACGTCGACCACCAGCTCCTCGTCCTTGTACACGGCGAACTGGATGCCGACCTCACCCGCCCGGATCGCGGCGTCCACCGCGTCCTGGAAGATCTTCTGGGGATCGACTCCCGCGCCGCCCCGTTCCTGCGCAAGCAGGCCCGCCTCGCCCAGCAGGCGCATGATGCCGAGCGCGCTCACGCCGCCCGCCGCGTTGAACAGGAATCCGCGCCGCGAAAGAGCAGGAGAGTTGATGCCGGACATGCTACCTCGACTTTCGTGCCGCCGCTTCTTCCTCGTCCTCGGCGCGCCCGCCGGTCAGGATGCCCTCCATGCCGTAGTTGCCCTCATGGCAGGCGTACTCGTAGATCGGCTGGCCGAGGCTCGTGAACGGATACGCGACCGTCCAGGGCCGCGTGTACATCTGCGGATCGTTGACCTCGATCTCGTACTCGAGCGTGTCCCCGGCCGTGCGGGTGAAGCGCTCGACGAGCACCATGCCCTCGCCGGATCCGCTGTGCGAGTTGAACGCCGACCAGGGCTGGAGCGCGCTCACGTCGGAGTGGATGTTGGTCGTGGTCACCACCAGCGTATCGCCCTCCCAGCGGCCCCGCGGTACGCCGTTCCACTCGGCGATGTCCTCGGCGACCGGGGGTAGATCCGCCAACGGGATGAGCCGGGTCTCGTGGACCTGCTCGTGGAGGATGGCGACCCAGCCGGGCGACTGGAAGATCTGGAAATTGTTGTTGTAGGAACGGGGAAACATGGCGTTGGGCATGCCGCCCCGCGTCACGCAGCGCTCCCAGATGTGCCGGTCCTCCCACGTGTCGTCGCCGCGCGGCTTGTTGTCCCTGGCATGCTCACCCGCGGCCGTCAGCGGCGGGAACTTGCCGTCCGAAGGATCGACGAGCAGCGACGTCCGATCGGTCGGCGCGCCGCGCTCCATCCAGAAGTTGTTGTAGGCGCCGACGTTTCCGCCGGCCACCGTTTCGCGACGCTCGGCCAGCAGGAGCTGCTCGTCGCGCTCGGCCACCTGAGCGCGGCGCTGTTCGGCTTCCTCGTCGCTCAGCGTGACGCGCCCCTGATACTCGTCCGGCCGTTCCATCGGCACGTTGCCGGACGAATGCCACACGCCCTGAATGTCCGGGTCGCCCCAGGCAGTGCGCGGCGCACCGCTCGACTGCGCCGCGGCGAACGCCGGCGCGAGCACGAGCGCGGCCACAACGATCCATGCTGCTGTAAGAGATAGGTACCTCATCTGACTCTCCTGATTACTTCGCATGATTTCCTTCGGACACACACATGATGGACTCGGACGCGGCCGAGTGCAAGACTCGGGCGCCGAATCTCGCGGCGGGACCGTTGAAACGGGGCGCGCGAGGCGTGCCGCGACGCGTCAGGTCAGCGTCTCGATCGTACCCGTGCTGTCGCCGAAGCTGTCAACGCGCACCCCAAGCCTGTCGAGCAGCGCGACGTACAGGTTGGCGATCGGTGTCCCGTCGGGGTGCCGGACATAGCGGCCACCCCTGATTCCTGCGGCTTGTCCCCCAACCACGGCAACGGGCAGGTCGTCATGGAAGTGCGTGTTGCTGTCGCTGATGCCGGTGCCATAGAGCAGCGCCGTATGGTCCAGCAGCGTGCCGTCGCCCTCGGGCGTCTCGGCCAGCCTGGTCGCCAGGTGCGCGAACTGCTGGAAGTGGTACTCGTTGATCATGTGCAGGCGGTGGAGCTTGCCGGTTTCGTCCTGGTGATGCGACAGCGGGTGGTGCGAGTCCGAAACCCCGATCTCGGGATAGGCCCGGCCGCTGACTTCCCTCGCCAGCATGAAGGTGCTGACGCGCGTCAGATCCGTCTGGAACGCGAGCGCCAGCAGGTCCATCTGCAGCTTCGCGTGCGTGGCGTAGTCGTCCGGGATGCCCGCGGGCTCGGTCACCAGCGGCAGCTCGCGCGAGCTCTGCTGCTCCGCGGTCCGGATGCGCCGCTCGACGTCCTGCACCGAGTCGACGTATTCGGACACCTTGACCCGGTCGCCCGCCCCGAGAATCCGTTGCAGGCGTCGCAACTCGGACGATACCGCGTCGATGATGGTCCGGTCGCGCTCGAGCCGCGCCAGCCGCGCCGCCGGTTCCGTGCTGCCGCTGGTGCCGAAGAGGCGCTCGAAAACGGCGCGCGGATCGCGCTCGACGGGCAGCGGGGTGGTCGGGGTGCGCCAGGCGACGGTGTTCGTGTAGGCGCAGCTCGAGCCGCCGTCGCAGGTGCCGACCATGGCGTTCGACTCGATGCCGAGCTCCAGCGACGTGAGCTGCGTTTCCTTGCTGAGCTCGCGCGCGGCCACCTGGTCCATGGACACCGCCGCGTACACGTCGGCGCCCGTGGTCAGCTTGAACGTGGTGGCCGTCAGGAACGTGCCGGCCGAGCGCGCGTGGTCGCCGCCCCCTTCCATGAGATCCGCGGGCTTGTCGGCCAAGCCGCCCATGAGCAGGACGCGGTCCTTGTGCGCCTCCAGCGAGCGGAGCGTGGGAGGCAACTCCTGGAGCGGTCCTTCCGTCCTGGGCCACCAGTAGCCCATGGACATGCCGTTGGGCACGTAGAAGACGCCCATCCGGCGCAACCGCGCCGGGGCCGCCGCCGTCCGGCTCACTGCCGTGAGGGCCGGCACCATGCTGTCGAGCAGCGGGAGCGCCAGGGTGGCGCCGGCGCCGCGCAACACCGTCCGCCGCGACAAGTGCTTCTTCGTGATGAACATGGCTATTGCTCCGCTTGCTGATGTTCCGTGTCCCGCACGATCCGCTGCTGGAACGGCGAGCTCTGAACGATGCCCAGAACGAGCGACGACCAACGGTAATCCTCACCAGCCGCATCCCGCACGATCTGCCGCACGGTGGGCGCATCCAGATAGTCGACGCCGCGGCCCAGCGCATACGTCAGTAGCTTTTCCGTGATCGTCAGAACCAGTTCGTCTTCGGCCTGGTGCAACAGCGCTTCCCGGAACGCCGCAGGGCTGTCGATCTCCGTTTCCCTCCACGCGATTGCGGCATCGATTGGCGCGCCGTCATCGTCCACGCGCCATCTCCCGATCGCGTCGAAGTTCTCCAGAGCGAAGCCCAACTGATCCATGGTGGCGTGGCAGCTCGCGCACACCGGATTCGAGCGGTGCTGCTCCATTCTCTCCCGAAGCGACGCCGGCTCGCTCTGGCCGTCGTTCTCCGGGAGCGGCGGCACGTTTGCGGGCGGCGGCGGCGGCGGTGCGCCGAGCAGCGTCTCCAGCACCCACTTGCCCCTGAGCACCACCGACGTCCGGTCCGCGTAGGAGGTCACCGTCAGCACGCTCCCGTGGCCCAGCAGCCCCTGCCGCGCCGGGTCGGTCACCGGGACGCGCCGAAAGTGGCTGCCGTACACGTCTTCGATGCCGTAATGGTCGGCGAGCCGGGCGTTCAGGAATGTGTAATCAGCACGCAACAGGTCGAGGACGCTGCGGTCCTCGCGCACCTGGCTCTCGAAGAACAGCTCGGTTTCCTTGATCAACCCTGCGCGCAGGGTGCTGTCGTAGCCGGGGAACCGCAGCGGGTCCGGCAGGATGGTCTCCAGGTTGCGCACCTGCAGCCACTGCCCGAGGAAGTCGTTCATCCAGCGCACCGCCCGCTTGTCCGCGAGCATGCGGCGGGTCTGCCGCGCCAGGACTGCCGGATCGCGCAAGTCGCCTCGCGTGGCCGCGTCCAGCAGTTCTTCATCCGGAATGCTCTTCCACAGGAAGGCGGCGAGGCGCGACGCCAGCTCCAGGTCGCTGATCCTGTAGATGGTCCCGGCGGGGGCATCAAGCGGATCGGCCTCGGCGCGCATGAGGAACGCGGGCATGCTGAGCAGCGCTTCCAGCGCGCGCGCTACGCCGGTCTCGAAATCCCCGGCGGCGCGCCCGATCTCGTAGATCTGCATCAGAGGGCGCAGGTCGGCGTCCGTGACGGGCCGCCGGTACGCGCGGCGGGCCAGCGCGCCGACGATCGTTCTCGCGCACGGCTCCTCGTCCTGGGGGCCGCTCGGCCGGCACACGAAGATGCGCTGGCGGCTCAGCGTTTCCTCCGGCACCCTGCCGCCGTAGGGTCCGTGGATTTCGAGCGACGCGATGCCGGCCACCATGTTGTCGCCCACGCCCCGCGATGCGGACGGGGCCACGTTGGTGAAGGCCGCCGACACGAGCCGCGTGCCGGCCTTGACCGGGAGGCGCACTTCCAGATCCTTGTCGGCCGTCTGGTTGTACAGCGCGATCTGCTGGTGCACGAGATCATCGTCCGGGGGCGCGATGCCGCCGCCCGAGAGGGTGTACTTGACCTGCCCCTCGAACTCGCCGCCCACCGTCAGGCGTTGGACGAGCGCGTGGTCGATACGCAGTTCGATGTGGTATAGCCGCTCCGCAATATTGCCGCGGACCGTCCCGCCCACGTCGCCGCGCTGCAGCCGGATCTTGAAGAGATAGTCGCCGTCGAGCGCGAACGTGTGGCGGGCCGCCAGGCCGCCGTGCGTCGCAAACGGCAGGTCTTCGCCCATCCGGGCGTCCTGCCGCGTGGCGGTCGGCAGCCTGTACGTCTGGATCGCCGGGCGGTTCTCGAGCGTGCCGACCGCGAGCCGGCTGACCTTGGTCGCCGCGGTGATGTAGCGATCCATCAGGGCCGGGGTCATCGCCAGCACGTCGGCGTTGTTGTCGAAGCCGAACCCCGCCATGTCGCTCGGGAGCAGCGCCTCCCCATCGATCTCCAGGTCCAGCAGGTCGCGTACGGCGTTCACGTACTGGGTTCGATTCAGGCGGTGGGACGCGACGCGGCCCGGGTCGGGCGCCGCGGCGCCCACCTTGTCGAGCTCTGCCTCGAGCGCCGTCACGAATGCGGTTGCCTCCGGCCGCTCGGGCCGCGGACGGCCATCGGGCGGCATCTGTCCGCTGCGCAGCTTCCGGACGACCTTTTCGAGCAGCTCGCGGTGCTCGGCGACCTGGTTGATGTCGACCTGGTCGAACATCACGCCGGCCGTCTGCAGCCGTTCGTTGTGACAGGTCACGCAGTACCGATCGAGAAGCGCGCGTGACGGGGCATCCGTCTGGCCCGCAGCCGCCGTCGGCTGCAAAGCCACGCCGACGACGCAGATAGCGCCGAGCGCTCTCAGCATGGGCATGGAGATCCCTTAATTATTCAGCAGGTATCAGCAGGAAGGCGCGCCGCCAGCGCGCGCGCCGGACGACATTCTCACCAGCGCAACTTATCACACTTGTCACCGGCGAAAAAGGCTTGCTGCAAGTTATCTGCCGGCGCGTTGAGCCTCACGCCAAGCCGCGCCGCGCCAAAGAGGCGCCGAAGTGGACGATATTTTGACAAGCTCGCGGCGCTCTCCATAGAATGGGGGCCTTCGAACACTGCGGAACCGGCGTCGGGAATGCGCTCCACAGAGGGAATATCACCATGCGCATCCGAGCGAAGCATCTCGCCGGCCTGTTTCTCCTGCCTGTACTGACCACAGGTGTTGCGGAAGCTGCATCACCGGATCTGCGTCTCGTGGATGCAGCTGCAGCCCGGGACGCTGCGCTCGTGCGTGCGCTGCTCGACGAGGAGGTCGATGTAGACGCCGTGCGGGCCGATGGCGCGACGGCGTTGCTCTGGGCCGCGCACTGGGACGACAGCGAAACGGTCGAGTTGCTGCTGCGGGCCGGCGCCGACGCGAATGCCGCCGACGATCACGGCGTGACGCCGCTCGCCCGCGCGTGCGAGAACGCCAGCGCCGCGGTGGTTGAGCGGCTCCTCGACGCCGGGGCGGATCCGAACGCGGCGCAGACGAACGGGCTGACGCCGCTCATGACGGCCGCGCGGACGGGCAGCCTCGAAGTGGTCAGGTCCCTGCTCGCCCGCGGCGCCGACGTCGATGCAGCCACCGTCGCTACCAACGAAACGGCGCTGATGTGGGCTGTTGCCGAGAGTCACCTGGAAGTATTGGGCGCGCTCGTCGAGCACGGCGCCGACGTGCATCCCCAACACCGGCAACGGTTTTCTCCGTTGATCGCTGCTGCCCGCAACGGCGACATCGAGTCGGCCGAAATCCTGCTTGCCGCGGGCGCACGTGTCGATGACGCTGGCGCGGACGGCGCCCACCCGCTTGCGTATGCCATCGTTGCCGGCCGGAGTGCATTCGCCCATTTCCTCCTGGATAACGGTGCGGATCCGAACGGGGCGGTCGACGGCATCACGGCGCTGCACGCTGCCGCCGGTCCCGTCGACACATGGTTGAAGGCGTGGAACCGCAAGCACGGCGGCGTACGCGGGGGGCGCCTGAAGCTGAGCGACCGGCTGCCGCTGGTGAATGCGTTGCTGGCGCGGGGCGCGGACCCAAACGCCCGAATGACCGCCTCCGACGTGACGCACCAGGGTTTCGTGCGGAACGGTGCATACGACACGTTCGCGACGGGTACCGGAGACGTTGCAGGCGCGACGCCGCTGTGGGTCGCGGCCTTCGCAACGAACCCCGGGCCGGGCCGGATGCGGAACGGGAGACGCTTCCCCTTTTCGAGCGGTGAGATCGTTCGCAGTCTCCTCGCCGCGGGTGCGCGTCCCGACATCACCACGGTAGACGGCACGACGGCGCTCATGGCCGCGTCCGGATGCGGACGTTGGGGGCATTGGACGAACACGCCGCGGGCATTCGCTCAGCCGGAGGCGGAAAAGACAATCGAGATCCTCGTCGAGGCCGGCATGGACGTGAACGCCACAAACGAAGGGGACTTCACCGCGCTGCATTGCGCGGCCTTCAGCGGGTTGAACGAGGTGGTGCGGCAACTTGTGGAGCACGGCGCCGACGTCGACGCTCGCGACTGGCGGGGCCGCACGGCGTATCGCTTGGCCGAGGGCGCCAAGCAGTCGTTCCACTACCAGGCGTGGCCCGAAGTCGCGGCCCTGCTTGCGGAGCTCGGAGCGGACACCAGCCTGGGGATCCCGGGCACCGTCCACGAGCGCTTGCGGGGACTGTTGGCGACCCAATAGCGCAGCCTCGGCGGGGGAAAGCCACTATGCGCATCCGAACGAAGCATATCGTCGGCCTGTTGCTGCTGCCCGCCACACTGACCGCCGGTGTCGCGGCCGTTGCTTCAGTGGACCTGCGTCTGGTGGATGCGGCCGCCGCGAGGGACACCGCTCTCGTGCGCGCGTTGCTGGACGAGGGTGTCGACGTTGACGCCGCGCGGGCCGACGGCGCGACGGCGCTGCTCTGGGCCGCCCATTGGGACGACACGGAGGCGGTCGAGCTACTGCTGGGCGCCGGCGCCGAGGTGAACGCCGCCGACGATCACGGCGTGACGCCGCTCGCAAGGGCGTGCGAGAACGCCAGCTCCGCACTGGTCGGGCGGCTCCTCGACGCCGGTGCGGATCCGAATGCGGCGCAGACCAATGGCTTGACGCCGCTGATGACGGCGGCGCGCACGGGCAGCCTCGCAGTCGTCGAGGCGCTCCTTGCCCGCGGCGCGGACGTCGACGCCGCCACTGCCGCGACGCATGAAACGGCGCTGATGTGGGCCGTCGCCGAACGCCACCGTGAAGTCGTGCGCGCACTCGTCGCGCATGGCGCAGACGTGCATCCCCGACCGCGGCAGCGATTCTCCCCGCTGATCGCCGCCGCCCGCAACGGCGACATCGAAATGGCGGAGGTCCTGCTCGCCGCGGGCGCACGTGTCGACGACACCGGCATTGACGGTGGGCATCCACTGGCCGACGCGGTCATCGCGGGGCAGAGCGCGTTCGCCCACTTCCTGCTGGAGCAGGGCGCCGACCCGAACGGAGCCGTCGACGGCGTCACCGCCTTGCACTCGGCCGCCGGTCCCGTCACGGAGTGGCTGCGGGCGTGGCGCCGCAACCACGGCGGCGGGCGCGGAAGCGGGGCCCGGCTGAAGCTGAACGAACGGCTGCCCCTGGTGAACGCACTGCTGGCGCGCGGCGCGGATCCCAACGTAAGGATGACCGCTTCCGGCGTGATGCACCAGGGCTTCGTGCGCAACGGCGCGTACGATACGTTTGCGACCGGCACCGGAGACATCGCCGGCGCGACGCCGCTGTGGGTCGCGGCGTTCGCGACGAACCCCGGGCCGGGCCGGCCGCGGAACGGGTGGGGCACGCCCGAATCCACCGGTGAGATCGTGCGCAACCTCCTTGCGGCCGGTGCGCGTCCCGGCATCACCACGGTCGACGGCACGACGGCGCTAATGGCCGCGGCGGGATGCGGTCGAACGGGGCATTGGACGAATACACCGCGGGCGGCTCCCCAGCCGCAGGCCGAAGCGGCCGTCGAAATCCTCGTCGAGGCCGGCATGGACGTGAACGCCGTCAACGAAGGCGACTACACGGCGCTGCACTGTGCGGCCTTCAGCGGCCTGAACGAGGTGGTGCGGCAGCTCGTGGAGCACGGCGCCGACATCGACGCGCGCGACTGGCGCGGCCGGACGGCGTATCGCCTGGCCGAGGGCGCCAAGCAGTCGTTCCACTACCAGGCGTGGCCCGAGGTGGCGGTCCTGCTCGCGGAGCTCGGAGCCGATACGAGCCTCGGCATCCCGGGCACCATCCACGAGCGCTTGCGGGGACTACTGGCGACGCAGTAGCACCGCCGCGGCGAACGCCGGCGCGAGCACAGGCGCGGCGTGTTCCACACTCGCATACAGTCGAATATGCCCGCTCCTCGCGCCTTGTCAGGCGGGCGCCTCAGCGGTCCCGGCGTCCGATCCGACCAACTTCACCGTGGTTCGCCTGCGGCGCGACATCCTGCGGCGCAGCTCCATCGGCGCGATGTTCACCAATCGTTCAGTGTCCCGCCTGGCCGCCGGCGCCAGCCAGGCCTACGGCGGCGACGGCACATTCGCCTTCTTCGAGGACCTGAGCGTGATCACCTATTACGCCCGCACGAAAGTGCCCGGTCCGGACTACCGCGGCAAGGACACGAGCTACCAGGTCCGGTTCGACTATTCGGCCGACCGCTACGGCTTGCAGGTCGATCACCTTCTGGTCGAGGACAACTTCCTGCCCGAGGTGGGCTTTCTCCGGCGCGACAACTTCCGGCGCAGCTACCTGTCGGGGCGCTTCAGCCCCCGGCCGCAAGCGATCGAGAGCGTGCGGCAGTTCAGCCTGGAGGCAACCGTCGACTACATCCTGACGGCCGACGCGGGTCACCTGGAGACCCGCCAGCGCACCGTGGCGTTCCAGACCGAGTTCGAGTCGAGCGACAAGTTGGCCTTCACGGCGACCGACAACTACGAGCTGCTGGTGACGCCGTTCACGCCTCCCGGCGCCGACTTCTCCATTCCGGTGGGGGGCTACGGCTTCGCTGACGTTCAGGTCATATACGCCATCGGCCAACAGCGGCGCATCAACGGGCAGGTGGCAGTGCGGCGGGGCGCCTACTTCGAGGGTGACCTGACGACGGTGGAGCTGACGCAAGGGCGCATCGCGGTGCTGCCGCAGATGTCCGTGGAGCCGACGATTTCGTTCAACTGGATCGACACGCCGTACGGCGAGTTCCAGACGAACCTGGCGGTGACGCGGGTGAACTACGCTTTCAATCCACGGATGTTCTTCAGCGGGCTCCTGCAGTACAACTCGGCCAGCAACTCGTTCGGCAGCAACCTGCGCCTGCGCTGGGAGTACAGCCCGGGTAGCGATCTGTTTATCGTGTACACCGACGATCGCGACGTCACTGGCGGATTGCGGCCCGATCGGGGCTGGGAACTGCGCAACCGCGCACTGGTCATCAAGTTCAACAGGCTGTTCCGGTTCTGACGTCCGACAGCGTCCGGATGAACCGGCGTCAAACGCAACATGAGCAACGCGAACCGCGAGCGGGAACGCAGCGTTCGCTACCAGCCTGACGAGCATCCGCCCGGCGGCGTCGTTTTCGGATGCGGCGTGCAGATCGTCGTGCTCGGTATCACCGGGCTGGTTGCGTTTCCGACAATCCTGGTCCTGGCCGCGGGAGAAACCGAGGCGTACCTGTCCTGGGCCGTGTTCTGCACGGTGGCCTTGAGCGGCGGCGCCACGATGTTGCAGGCGTCACGGATCGGCCGGATCGGCACGGGGTACGTCCTTACGATCGGTCCGGCAGGACCCTTCATCGGCATCTGCGTTGCGGCGCTTGCCGCGGGCGGCCCGGGCCTGCTCGCAATCCTGGTCATCATCTCGTCCCTGCTTCCGCTCGCCATAGCTCCACAGCTGTCGCTGTTGCGCCGCTTGCTTACCCCGACCATTGTCGGCACTGTGAACATGCTCATTCCGGTCACTGTGCTGCCAGTCGTATTTGGTCGCGTGACCGATGTGCCGGAAGGGGTGCCGGCGCTGGCCGCGCCGTTGACCGCGGCGGCGACGGTTCTCGTCATCAGCGTGATCCAACTCAAGGCAGCGCCACGGCTGCGTCTGTGGGCGCCGCTGCTGGGAGTCGTCGCCGGCTCGGTCGTCGCGGGGGGCTTCGGACTGTACGACGTCGACCGCGTGATGCGGGCTTCCTGGGTTGGGCTGCCGCAGGGCGCATGGCCGGGCGTCGACCTGGAATTCGGGCCGGCATTCGTGGGCCTTCTTCCGGCCTTTGTGTTCCTGACGCTCATCGGAACCATTCAGACCATCACTGCCGGCGTTGCCGTCCAGCGCGTGTCGTGGCGGCGGCCGCGGGCAGTGGACTACCGGGTCGTGCAAGGTGCGGTGGCCGCGGACGGGATCAGCAAGCTGCTGTGCGGCGCCGCCGGGATCATGCCGACGCAGACGACTACGGTCAGCGTCCCTACGATTGAGCTCACCGGGGTCGCCGCCCGCAGGGTCGGCATCGCCGCCGGAGCGTTGATGGTAGCGCTGGCGTTCCTCCCCAAGGCGCTGGCCGCGGTCCTGGCGGTCCCGGGACCGGTGTATGCGGCCTTTCTGTTCGTCCTGTTGGCCCTGATCTTCGTGCGGGGCATGTCCGAGGTCTTCCAGGGGGGTATCGACCACCGCAAGGGACTGATCGCGGGCCCGGGGTTCTGGTTCGGCGCCGGCTGTCAATACGGCATGATCTTTCCCGAGTACCTCTCGGGTTTCGCGGGTGGCCTGCTGGCGAACGGCATCACGGTTGGCGGACTTGTAGCCATCCTGATGACGCTGTTTCTGGAAGTGACCGCGCCGCGCGTGAATCGGCTCGAGGCGGAGGCCGACATCTCTGTCCTGCCGCGGGTCCAGGAATTCATCGGCGAGTTCGCGGCGCGCAGCGGGTGGGACTCGAAGATGGTCTATCGCCTTGAAGCCGCAAGCGAGGAGACGCTACTGACGCTGGTTGGCGAGGAAGGCGGCGGCGAGCAGCGTGAGCGGCGGCGCCTGTTCCTGTCGGCGCGGAAGGAAGGGGATGCCGCGGTTATCGAGTTCGTCGCTGCGGCCGGCGAGGCGAACATCCAGGACCGCATCGGGCTGCTGGCGGAGCAGCCCGACGACGCGCTGATGGAGCGGGAGGTTTCGCTGCGGCTGTTGCGCCACATTGCGTCCTCCGTGCGCCACCAGCAGTTCCACGAAGCGGACATCGTGACCGTTCGCGTGGACGCGCCGGAAAGCGGTAGTGGCGGCCGGTAAGGCCGGCAGCTACTCCGCCATCTTCTCCTTGGCTCGCGCGCCGGCCAGGATGTTCTCCAGTCCGTAGTTGCCTTCGTGGCAGGCGTACTCGTAGATCGGACCCCCGAGATCCGTCATCGGAATCGACGCGGTCCACGCGCTGTGGTACTCCGTCGGGTCGGTCAGCGTGAACTCGTAGTCGACCGTGTGCTCGTCGATGCGGGTGAACCGCTCCACCAGGTGGGTCGTCGCGCTGGCCCCGAACACCGTCCGGGTTCTGCCGGCGACCGGCGCCAGGTTGGCTGTTTCCACCACCAGCGTGTCGCCGTCCCAGTAGCCGCGCGAGTCGCCGAGCCACTGGCGGATATCCCCGTCGGCGTGCGGCCGCCCGTCCATGGGAATGATGCGGACGTCGTGGATCATCTCGACGAGGATGGCGACGTACCCCGGCGTCTGGAAGATCTGGTAGTTGTGGTTGTAGAAGCCGGGCATCATGGAGCCCGGCATCCCGCGCGAAATGCAGCGCTCGTAGAGGCTGCGATCCTCCGGTCCCGCAGGGTCCAGATCCCGGGCGTCGTTGTACGCCGCGCGCCGCGCGGCCTCGGCGGGCATCAGCGCCGGCAGCTTGCCGTTGTCGGGGTCGACGACGAGCGACGTCCGCTCGTTCTGGAACCCGCGCTCCAGCCAGAAGCTGTTATACGCGCCGGTCTGTCCGGGCGGTGGGGGACGGTCCGAGTTGCGGGCCCGTTCCTCGTCCCGCGCGATGCGTTCTTCTTCGCTCAGGAACGCCTGTTCCGCCAGGTCGTCGGGACGTTCCAGGCCGGTCGTCGTAGCGTTGGTCCAGATGCCCTGGAGGTCCGGATCGCCCCAGGGCGTCCGGAACGACGATGTGTCCTGTCCGGCGGCTGCGACCGGCAGGAGCGACGCGACGGCGACTGCTGCGAACACCGCGGCAAGACTGCGACCGCTCATCTGACACCTCCCCGCTCTTGGGCGACGGATCTACGTATGCGCATGATGGCGCAGCGCGGCCGCGGGTGCAACGGCGTGCGCGTCTTTTTCGCGAAGAACCTGTCAGGCGCGCCGGCGCCCGTCCCGAGACGCTCGCGCCGAATCGTTCATTGCATTGTGCGTGGAAAAAATGGCGGAGAGAGT
>JAGWAI010000025.1:27009-44627 GCA_021296485.1 Acidobacteriota bacterium | reverse complement strand
GGTGAAACCCCGCGTCGCACCGAGACCGGTCAGGCGCCCGGCTGACAAGGCGTGACGAGGGAGAATATTGGGCATATTCGACCGAGAAACAACGCAGCTCAGGCGGGATGCATGGACGGTCGAATGCAGCGGGGGTTTTGCCACGGGCTCCTAGGGCTTGCCGGGGGTTTGGGGCGCAGCCCCAAGCGGTTATGCCCGTTCCTGGTATTCCCCGAAGACGTTGCGCAGGGTATCGGCTATCTCGCCGACGGTTGCGCGGCTCTCGACGGCCTCGATGATCGGCGGGATGAGGTTCGTCTCGCCGCGCGCGGCCTGCTCGACCCGCTGCAGGGCGGCCCGCCAGCGGACGGGGTCGCGCGACGCCCGCAGCGCCCGAACGCGCGCGATCTGCGCGGCCTCGAGGCGCGGGTCTATCTGCTGGGCCTCGATCGGCGGGTCCTCCGCGACGTACTGGTTGACGCCGACGACCGTCGACGCGCCGGAATCGATTGCCTGCTGGGCCTGATAGGCCGAGCGCTGTATCTCCTGCTGGATGAATCCGGTCTCGACGGCCGCCAGCCCGCCGCCCTGATCGTGGATGCGGTCCAGCAACGCGGACGCGTCCTGCTCCACCTGGTTGGTGAGCTGCTCGATGGCCCACGCGCCGCCTGTCGGATCCACCGTCTCCGGCACACCCGTCTCGGCCGCGATGATCTGCTGCGTGCGCAGGGCGAGCTGCGCCGCCGCCTCGGTCGGCAGGCCGAGCGCCTCGTCCCGCCCGTTGCAGTGCAGCGACTGCGTGCCGCCGAGCACGGCCGCGAGCGCCTGCAGCGCGACGCGCACGATGTTGTTGTCCGGCTGCTGCGCGGTCAGCGTGCTGCCGGCTGTCTGGACGTGGAAACGGAGCTGCAGCGCGCGCGGCTCCTTGACGCCGAAGCGCTCGCGCATGATGCGCGCCCACAACCGCCGCGCCGCGCGGAACTTGGCGATCTCCTCCAGGAAGTCGTTGTGCGCGTTGAAGAAGAACGACAGGCGCCGGCCGAACGAGTTGACGTCGAGGCCGGCATCGATTGCCGACTGGACGTACACCATGGCGTGGGCGAACGTGAACGCCACCTCCTGCGCCGCGGTGGCGCCCGCTTCCCGGATGTGATAGCCGCTGATCGAGATGGGATGCCAGCCCGGCAGCTCGGCGTCGCAATAGCCGAACAGGTCGATTGCAATGCGCAGCGAGGCGCGCGGGGGATAGATGTAGGTGCCGCGGGCGACATACTCCTTGAGGATGTCGTTCTGCACCGTACCGGCCAGCTTGCGCGGCTCCACGCCGTGGCGCTTCGCGACCGCCACATAGAGCGCGAGCAGGATGGCGGCGGTGGCGTTTATCGTCATCGACGTGGACACGCGGTCGAGCGGGATGCCGTCGAATAGCTCCGCCATGTCCTCGATGGAATCGATCGCCACGCCGACGCGTCCGATCTCGCCGGCGGCCAGTGCGTGGTCCGAGTCGTAGCCGATCTGCGTCGGGAGGTCGAACGCCACGCTCAGTCCGCTGACGCCCTGATCGAGGAGGTAGCGGTAGCGCCGGTTGGAATCGGCGGCGGTACCGAAGCCGGCGTACTGCCGCATCGTCCAGAGCCGCCCGCGGTACATCGAAGGGTAGATGCCCCTCGTGTAGGGAAACTCGCCGGGGCCGCCGAGGTCGGATTCGGGACTCCACCCGGCCAGATCGGATGGGCTGCGGGTAACGGATGCCATGTCGGTCCGGATTGTACTTGACCATTCCCGGGTGCCCATCTATATTCTCGTTTCATCTCAAAAGCCCAAGGAGTCCGTGGTGTTGCCGCGCGTCGCCGGGCAATGCGACAGCCGGTGCGGGCGCAGGTTCCGGCGTTGGCGGCTCTCGGGAGGTTTCCGGCATGGACGATGTCGTGAATCAGTTCGCGCAGGAACTGGCCGCCGCCATGGGAGCTGCCGTTGCCCGGGATCCGGAGGTGATGGCCTGCCGCGAGAAGGCGCGGGCCGCGGGCTACGAGATGCAGGTGGCGCTCGAGGCGGTCATCGGCTTCGGCAGCCGCAGCGTTCCGGAGAAGTCCGTCAAGGAAGACGCGCCCGCCGCGCAGAAGGACAGCGCAAAGGCCATGAAGATCACGGCCGACGACCGGCGGTTCCTGCGCTCGCTCCGCATCGCGACCGGCGAGGTCAGCCAGCGGGTCGAATAGCACCGGCGGTGCTCACCGGTCCCACGTCCTGAGGTCCGCGCCGGTCATTTCGCCGGGCGGGGCCACTCCCAGCATGCCGAGAATCGTCGGCGCCACGTCGCGCAGCGAGCCGTCCCGCAGGCGGTAGCCGCGCCCGCGCAATTCCCGCTGCACAACGACGATCGGAACCGGGTTGGTCGTGTGGGCAGTGTGCGGCTCCCGGCGCTCCGCGTCCCACATCTGCTCCGCGTTGCCGTGGTCCGCGGTTATCACCAGGGCGCCCCCGGCCTTCTCGACCGTCTCGACAATCCTGAGCAGGCAGCTGTCCAGCGTGGACACGGCGGTGACCGCCGCCTCTATCCGGCCCGTGTGGCCGACCATGTCGGCGTTGGCGAAGTTGCAGATAACGACGTCGTGGCGCGCCGCTTCGATGTCGGCGACGAGCTCCTCGGTGATGCCCGGCGCGCTCATCTCCGGTTTCAGGTCGTAGGTAGGCACCTTCTGCGACGGCACCAGAATCCGGTCCTCGCCGGCGTACGGGCGCTCCTCCCCGCAGTTGAAGAAGTACGTGACGTGCGCGTACTTCTCGGTCTCGGCCAGCCGCAGCGTGCTCATCCGCCTGGCGCACAGCACCTCGGCGAGACTGGCCGACAGCACGCTGGGGGGAAACGCCGCCGGCAGGTCGAACGTGGCGTCGTACTCGGTCATCGTCGTGCACTGCACGCGCGGGCAGACCGGGCGATCGAATCCGTCGAAGTCCTCGTACGCCAGCGCACGAGTGAGTTGCCGCACGCGATCTGCGCGGAAATTGAACAGCACCACCGAGTCGCCGTCCGTAATCGGACCCACCGGCTGCCCGCCGCCGTCGACGACCACTCCCGGCTCGACGAACTCGTCGGTCGTGCCGGCCGCATACGCTGCCTCGAGCAGCGCCCCGGCCGTCTGCGCAGTCCGCCCTCGGCCGCGGGTCATTGCTTCGTAGGCGCGCGCGGTGCGTTGCCAGCGCCGGTCGCGGTCCATGGCGTAGTAGCGGCCGCTGACGCTGGCGATGCGGCCGATGCCGGCATCCTCCAATGCGCCTTCGAGCGCGGTGACGTACCCCGCTCCGCCGGTCGGCGGCGTATCGCGCCCGTCTGTCACCACGTGGACGAACAGCCGCTCGACGTCGCGCCGCCGCGCCATCTCGATCAAGGCATGCAGGTGGCGCTGGTGGCTGTGCACCCCGCCGTCCGACAGCAGTCCGACGAGATGCAGAGCGCGGCGGCCGCCAGCGCAGCGATCCATCGATGCCGTGAGCGCCGCGTTGTCGAACAGGCTGCCGTCGCCGATGCCGCGGTCGATGCGGGTGAGATCCTGGTACACGATGCGCCCCGCACCCAGGTTCATGTGGCCCACTTCGGAATTGCCCATCTGGCCTTGCGGCAAGCCCACGGCTGCGCCGCTCGTTACGAGCGAGGCGTGCGGGTACTGGTCGATCAGCGCCGTGTACGTAGGGGTGCGCGCCTGCGCGATCGCGTTGTCGTCGGCAGGTGCGCCGAGTCCCCAACCGTCGAGCACGACGAGCACGAGGGGCTGTGATTCTTGCGACATGGGACCCGGGCCGCGGGCGGCCAACAGCGGATCTTAGCATGGCCGCAACTTCACACCAGATACAAAGTCCTTGTTTTCAACAGTTTGAAGAATTCCCCGGCGGTTGACTTGCCCCGAGGGGTCGCCTATGATCGACAGGTCTGCGACCATCATTCGATTTGAGCTCAGGAGAGCATCTCCAATGACCCAGATTTTTCGTCAGCAGTTGGCTGCCATAGCGTGTTTGACGGTGGCCGCCCTGGTCTGCGCCGTGCCGGCGGCCGGACAGGAGGAGGAGCCGCAGCCGCGCGAGTTGACCGACTGGGAGCGCGCAGAGCTCCAGTCGCTAGTGGAAGTCGTCGGCGCCGCGCGTGCGGGTGAGCTCGACCCTGTCGAGGATCCGTTCGACATGTCGCCGAGTTTTCTGAAGGGCACGGACGGCGCCACCTATGTGCCGTTCACGCTGACCATCGACCCGGGGAAGTTCGACGGCTCCAGCGTGGCGGTCTACCTGTACGTCGACGACCCGGCGCCCGCGGCGGCGGTGGAGGAGGAGACCGACGACTCCGACGATGACGCGGAGGAGGCCGTCTTCGAGGATGCGTACTTCATCCAGCTCGACGAGCCGGGCGCGGACTCCATGGTGCGCCTCAGCCGCGCATTTTCGGCGCCCGGCGGCGATTACGACGTGTACGTCGCCGTGCGGCAGAGCCTGGGTGAGGAAGGCGAGGACGACGCACGCGAAGCATTGCCGGTGATGCTTCTCAAGCGGCAGGTGTCGGTGCCCGACCTCTGGACAGAGCAGCTCCAGACCAGCACCGTGCTGGTCGCCGATATGGTCGAACCGCTGGCGGCGCCGCTTTCACCGGAAGAGCAGATCCAGCATCCGTACACGCTGGGCACCACACGCATCACGCCGAAGTTCGACCGCCGTTTCGGCAAGCAGGCGGATTTGAACCTGTTGATGCTGGTGTACAACCCGCGGCTCTCGAGCGGGATGCCGAACGTGACGGTCGAGTACAACTTCCATACGCAAACCGATTCCGGCGAAGAGTTCTTCAACAAGACGAACCCGCAGGAATTCAACGCACAGACGTTGCCGCCCGGATTCAGCGTGGAGGCGGGGCATCAGATAGTGGCGGGGCAGTCGGTGCCGCTGAGTCTGTTTCCCGCGGGCGAATACCGTCTGGAGATCAAGATTACGGATAACGAGGCCGGCACCGACCTGATCCGCGACGTGATGTTCACGGTGCTGGAAACCTAGCCCGTCTTTCGAGGGAGGCTGGACGCCCAATGCGCAGTCGCCGTCTCGTCGCCGTGGCGCTCGTCGTCGGTGTGGCCGGGTCCGCGCAGGCCGCCGAGCGGCGCGGGTCGCCGGTTGCGGCGGCCGGCGCGACGCGGACGGCCGGACTCCCCGATGCCCCGCACACGGGGCGGTTGCAGGGCACGGTCACCCGCGACGCCGGTGTTCCCGACGGCACGATCGTGGTATCGGCCTCCGGTCCGGCCGGCACCGTGGTGACGCGCTGCGACGCTCCCTGCCGGTTCGAATTCGACGGCCTGCGCGCGGGCGTCTACCTGCTGCGCGCCCATCACGCCGGGGCCACCGTTGCCGGCCGGGCGGTCGTCGAGGTCAAGTCCGGCCTGTCGACGTTCCGGGCGCTGCATCTGGAGCGTTCCGCGTTCACCTCCCGTCGGACCACTGTGCTGGCGGCCGGCGTGGCGGCCGGCCTCGGTGAAGACTTCCTTACGGGGATCGAAGGAGAAGCGGTCGTGCAGCCGGACCCGGCGGCTCCCCTAGCGTCGGAGCCGGCGGAGGAGACGCCGCCGCACGATCACGCCGAAAAGCTGTGGCGGCTGCGCCGCGCCCGGCGAAGCGTGCTGAAGGACGAGGCGGCAGCCTTGCTTCCGGCCGCGGCCGGACCGGCCGAGTGGCAGGATCCCGCCGGTCCCCGCGCGGCGCTGCCCGGCGGCCCGGCGACCGACATCATGGACGGATTTGCGCTGTCCGGCCAATTCCACCTGTTGACACGGATGAACATCGACGCGGCCGGCGCGCCCTGGTCCATCGACCACCTGCCGGGGCAGGTCACCTATCTCGATATCGGGCCGGCCGCGGCCGGGACCGGTGAGGATGGATGGGGTGTGCGGGGGGCGGTTACGGCCGGCGCCAGCGGCTCCTGGGTGCTTGCCGGTTCGTACTCCACCGGAATGGCTCCCGATCACGACATCGCGATCGAGGCGTCGTACAGCCGTCAGCGCTCGCCGCGCGACGGCGCCGCGCAGGATCCCGTGGGGGAAGCCGCCGCCGACCTTCTCCATCGGAATCGTGAGGCCGGCACCGTAGCGGTGGACGGCACGTGGGTGCTCTCCCCGCGGGTGTCGCTCGGCTACGGCACGACCATCTCCCACTACGGGTATCTGGAAGATTCGCAGCTGTTCAGTCCTCGCCTGCAAGTGGCCGTCGAGCCTCTCGCGGGGACGCGCGTGCGGGCGGCGGTCATCCGCAACTTGTCGGCGCCGGGGGGCGAGGAATTCCTCAGGCCGGTGTCGGGCGCCTGGCTGCCACCGGAACGGACCTTCGCGCCGCTGTCGGCATCCGGACTGCTCGAAGCGGAGCGCACCCGCCACGTCGAGGTGGCGCTGGAACGCGACCTGGGTTCTGCATCCGTCATCAGCGTTCGCCGGTTCTCCCAGGTCGTCAGTGGCCAGATGGTCACCTTGTTCGGCCTGCCGCCGGGCCTGGAGGCCGCCGACCACTACTATCTGGCGAACGTGGGCGGCGCCCGCGCGGACGGGTGGGGTGTGCGTCTCGACCATGATCTTGCGGGCCGGATCCATGGGATGGTCGACTACACCGTGTCGCACGCCCGCTGGACGCCGTGGGCGGCCGCCCAGTGGGCGTCGGGGACGCCCGGCGGCATCGACCGGGCCGGTCCGGATCGGATCCACGACATCACGACATCGGTCGAGACGGAGATTCCGGAAACCGCCACGCGCGTCGTCCTGTTGGCCCGAGTCAACTCGTCGTTCACCCGAGCCGACCCCGGGTCGGTCGGTTCCGGGCTGGATACCCGCTTCGCGTTCCGCGTGAAGCAGGCTCTGCCGTTCACGCCGTTCAGCGGCAGCGACTGGGAAGTGCTGGTCGACGTCCGGAACCTGTTCTACGAGCAGGTTGCCGGTGCGTCGATCTACGACGAGTTGCTGGTTCTGAACCCGCCCAAGCAGGTCGTGGGCGGTCTCGTCGTGCACTTCTGACGGGATCGGCCGGCGCTTCGCTCATGACAGGGCCCTTTCGCTTGCCCCGCCCGCCCGCCCGTGTCACGCGCCGACTCGTCGGCTGGTGTCAGGCGCTGCTCGCGGTCGGTCTCGTCGTCGTGCTGCTGGGTCTGGCGGCCGCCAACGTCCTGCGCGCCAGGTGGTCGGAGGTGGAGGACGGCGTGCTATGGGCCGACCAGGCGGGCGGCCCGGTGGCGGCGGAAGTATCGCCCGACTCGCCGGCCGCACACGCTGGAATCGTCCCGGGCGACGTGCTGCTGGCCGTCGACGGCCAACCGGTCGCGTCGGTGGCGGCGCTGGTCGACATCCTGCACGCGGGCAGCGAAGGCACCGCGCTCGGCTACACGGTGCTGCGGCTGGACCGGCAACAACTGCACGAGCTCACGCTGCGGCCGATCCCGGGCGGCAAGCCGCGGGTGTACCCCGTACTGGCCGCCGTCGGCATCCTGACCCTGCTGATTGGAGCCGCGGTCAGGCTGCGCAGCCCCGACCATCAGGCGACGCTGCACTTCTTCTGGCTGACCGTCGCCTTCTTCGGTGTCTTCGCTTTCTCGTTCAGCGGCCGGCTGGACACCCTCGATTGGGTGTTCTACTGGGCCGACGAAGTTTCGATCCTGCTGCTCGCACCGCTGTTCATGCACTTCGCGCTGGTCTTCCCGGAGCGCCCGCCGGGCGCCCTGCGCCGGAGGATCGGGAAATGGCTGGTCGCGGCGGTCTACGCCCCGGCGTTGGTGCTCGGCACGACCGAGGTGGCCGCGCTCGCCGGCGGCACGGCAAGCCGGCTGTCGATGCGGACCGTCGAACTGATCTGGCAACTGGAGATCGCCTACCTGGCGGCGGGCGTGATAGGCGGGCTGGCGATCATGATTCACGCGCTGCGCCTGGCGCCGACGGTCACCGCCAGGCTGCAGTTGCGCTGGGTCGTCTCGGGCGCCGTGCTCGGCGGCGGGCCGTTCGTGCTCGGCTACGCCCTGCCGTGGTCGCTCGGTTTCGGCACTGAGCAGTTGCAACTGACGGCGATTGCGCTGGTGCTCATGCCGCTCACGTTCGCCTCGGCGATCGTGCGCTACCGCCTGCGGGATGTCGAGGTCATCGTCAAACGCGGTCTCGTGTATACCGTCGCCGTGGCGGCGATGGCGGCGATATATCTGGTTCTCGAGAGTCTGGCCACCGACGTCTTCCTCGACGGCTCGGATCAGCACAGCTCGATCATCGCGTTGCTGGCTACGCTGGTCGTCGTGCTGCTCGCCCGGCCGGTGCGGGACGGGATCCAGGCCGCGCTCGACCGCGTCTATTACCGGGACCGCTACGACTACCGGCGGGCGCTGGTCAACTTCGCGCGCGACCTCAACAGCGATCTCAATCTCGGCCGGCAGGCCGCCAAGCTCGTGACGCGCGTCTCCGAAACCCTCGCCGTCGACCGCATGGTGCTGCTGCAGGCCTCGACCGACGACGAGCAGTCGCGGGATGCCTTCCGGCCGGTCGAGTGGGCCGGGTTCGAGACGGAGCCGCCGCCGCTGCGGAGCGGCGCGGATATCGAGCGCCTGTTGCGGGAGCACCGCACCGTTGCGCTCGACGACCCGGCAGTCAGGGAACGGCTGGCCCCCGGCGAAGCGGCCGCGTGGCGCCGCCGCGGGGTCTACTACTTCGTGCCCTGCGTCGCGGAGGAGAAGACGATTGCCGTCATGGCGCTGGGCCGCCGGGAGTCCGGGGAGCCGCTGAGCAGCGAGGACATGGCGTTGCTCGCGGCCGTTGCGGGTCAGGTGGCGACGGCGATGGAGAACGGCCGGCTGTACGGCCGGCTGCAAAGCAAGGCGGCCGAGCTGGACCAGATGCACCAGTTCAGCCAGAGCATCATCAAGTCGCTCAGCGACGGCCTGCTGACGGTCGACCTCAATGGCCGCGTCAACTTCTGGAACTCCGCGCTCGAGGGGCTCTACGGGGTGGCGCACGGGGACGCTGTCGGAAAGAGGCTCGACGAGCTGTTCGATCCGCCGGTGGTCGAACGGCTGCGGCACGACGGCGCCGGGACGCCCACAGCCAGCTACCGGGTTCCGATTCTGTCCCGGCACGCCGGCGGCCGGCGGCGCCTGTTGGTGAACCTCGCCGCCGCGCCGCTGCTGACGCAGGGCGATGAAACCAGCGGCATGATCGTGATCGTCGAAGACATCACCGAGCGCGTCCAACTCGAGGAGCAGCTCCAGATGTCGGAGAAGATGGCGTCGGTCGGGCTGCTCGCCGCTGGCGTGGCACACGAGGTGAACACGCCGCTGACCGGGATTTCAAGCTATACGCAGATGCTGCTCGACGATGCCGACCCGAACGATCCCCGCACCGGCGTACTCCGGAAGATCGAGCGGCAGACGTTCCGGGCGGCGAAGATCGTCGGCGGTCTCCTGAACCTCGCGCGTCCCGGCCGCTCGGACGGCTCCGCACGCGTGGACGTCAACGGTGTCGTCAACGAGGTGCTGGCCCAGATCGAGCCGCAGCTCGCGGCCGCCAGCGTCAAGGTGCGGCGCGAGCCGGCCAATGTTCCCGTCCTCGTGCAGGGCGTCGAGTTCAAGCTGCAGCAGGTATTCCTGAATCTCTTTCTCAATGCCCGCGACGCCATGCCGAACGGCGGCTGGCTCACCGTGCGCACGCGCGTCGGGGACGGCGAAGCGGTTGTCGAAGTGGCCGATACGGGTTCGGGGATAGCGCCGAACATCCTGCCGCGGATCTACGATCCGTTCTTCACCACGAAGGAGATGGGCAAGGGCACCGGCCTGGGTCTGTCCGTGACTTACGGCGTGGTGCGGGAACATCACGGCGTGATCAACTGCGAGAGCGAGCCCGATCGCGGCACACGGTTCACGCTGACGTTCCCGCGGGTGGCGACGCGCGATCGAAGCGCCGCCGCCAGCTGATTGCGATCATCCAGAGATGCTGCGCGACTGCTCCGTTCTGATCGTTGACGACGAAGAGGTCATGCGAGACGTGCTCGAGTCATTGCTCGTGCGCGAGGGCTGCCGCGTTCGCCTGGCCGTGTCCGGGGCGGAGGCGATCGAGGCCGCGGAAGCGGAGGCGTTCCAGGTCGCGATCGTGGACGTGATGCTGCCGGACATAAACGGCATCGAGGTGCTCGAGCGGTTGAAGGCGATCGACGCAGAGGTGCCGGTTGTCATGATCACGGCGTTCGGCACGGCGGCGAATACGCGCGAGGCGTTCAAGCGCGGCGCATTCGACTTCATCGAGAAGCCGTTCAAGAACGACGAAGTGCTCGTGGTGTTGCGCAACGCCATCGAACAGCATCGCCTCGTCACCGAGAACCGGACGCTGCGCCACAGCCTGAAGCTGCAGAGTCACCGCTTCAGCGAGCTCGTGGGGCGCAGTCAGCGCATGCAGCGCGTGTTCGATCTCGTCAGTCAGGCGGCGCCGACCCGGACCACCATTCTGATCCAGGGCGAGAGCGGAACCGGCAAGGAGCTCGTAGCGCGGGCAATCCACGCGAATTCGCTGCGCAGCGACCGCCCCTTCATTACGGTGAACTCCGGAAGCCTGCCGCCGGATCTGTTCGAGTCCAACCTGTTCGGCCACGTCAAGGGGGCATTCACGGGCGCCGTTTCACCGAAGAAGGGGCTGTTCGAGCTGGCCGATCGCGGCAGCATCTTCTTCGACGAGATCGGCATAGTGCCGCTGGAAACACAGGCGAAGCTGCTGCGCGTCATCCAGGAGCGGGAGTTCATGCGCCTGGGCGGCATCGACACGCTCAAGGTCGACGTGCGCATCATCGCGGCAACGAACATCGATCTCAAGCAGCTCGTCGACGCGGGCCGGTTTCGCGAGGACCTCTACTACCGCCTGCACGTCATCACCGTCGAGCTGCCCCGGTTGCGGGACAGGCCGGAGGACATCGCCCTGCTGGCGCAGCATTTTCTGCTCAAGTACGGCGAGGAAAACCGGAAGCCCGGGCTCGACCTCTCGTCCGAGGCCATCCGGCTGCTGGAGGAGTACCACTGGCCGGGCAACGTGCGAGAGCTCGAGAACGTGATCGAGCGCGCGGTCGTGTTCACGGCCGGGACCACCATCGGCGCCGACCTGATTCCCGAAGCCATCAGGAGCTCGCACCGGCTGCAGCCGCTCACTTTCGAAATGCCGCCCGGGGGGATCCCGTTCCGGACGGTCATCGAAGAGATGGAGACGATGTTGATAGCCCGCGCTCTCGACGCGGCCGGGGGGATCCAGAAGCGGGCCGCGGAGCTGCTGCAGGTCAAGCCGACGACGCTCAACGAGATGATCAAGCGGTACGGAATACCCGCGCGCGGAAGACGCAGCCAGAAGGCGGCGTCAGACGGCGATCCGCGGCCTCCCGTGGCGGCCCGCGCGGGGCAGGGCAGCCGCAGCCACCCGGAGGCGATTGCCGCGGACCTGCTCGAGAAGCGACTCTCCTCGCGCGGTTAGCGGTTCCGGGGCTCCCGGCCGCGGCGCGGACGGCTCTGGCCGCCACGCGAGCGCCCCCCGGTCGCGCGCGTGCTGCGACGGGGGGCAACCGCCGCGATCAACTGTTCGTACTTGTCCAGTACGGCCTGCCAGCTGTATTGCTCCGCCACGTACCGGCGCCCGTTCCGTCCCAGCTTCTCCCGCAGCTCGGCATTGCCGACCAGCAGTTGCAGGCACTCGACGAATTCGTCGCCGTCGGCGTAGTACAGCCCCGCGTCGCTGCGCTGGCAGTGGTCCGTCAGCACGTCGCTCCGCGCATTCGCCAGCACGGGGGTGCCGGCCGCAAACGCTTCGAGGACGTGCAGCGCGAGGCTGTCCCGGGGGGCGGGCGCCAGCACGACGGTGGCGGCTCCGAACGCCTCCAGCCGATTGTTCTCCGCCAGCGTACCGGCGAGGCGGATGAACGGTTCGTCCGGGATCTCCATCAGCTTGACGCCCATCAGCGCCAGCTCCGCGTCTCCCTGTTGCGCGGCGTACCGGCCGAAGTACTCGATGAGCTCCTCGCAACCCTTCCCGGGACGGACGCGGCCGGTGCAAAGTGCGAACGGCCTGAAGAGCCGGTGGCGGCGCCTGAAGAGAGCCCCGCGCGTCGGGGCGTTCCATCCGTTGCCGTCGGCCGGCTCGTCGTCCTCATCGCTGTCGTCAACCGGTTCCGGTTGCAGCGGATCGAGGCCGTGCGGCAGGTCGACGCCGCAGCCGACCACATCTTCGGCCTGAGCGCGGACCCGGAAACGACTGCGCACGAGCCCGCGCTCCACGGTGGTCGTGTACGCAATGCCGGCCGGCAGGGAGAAGATTTCCTTGCAGAGCTCCAGTCCGAGCGCCGGCTCGTCCCGCAACGCAGGCACCAATATGCTCCGCTTGGGGTGTACGCGCAGGCCTTGGACGGTGGTGGCATGCAGGCCCGAGAAGAAGATCAGCGTGTCGTACGTGCGGTGCTTTTGTTCCAGGTACTCGATGAGCGCCGGGCACCACGGTCCGCGGCGCCGCAGCCAGAGCTCCTCGTCCTGGGCGCTGTGCGGTGTGCCGAAGACCCGCTCCGAGCAGGCCTCGAATGCCGCCGCGTCACGACTCTCCGCGTTGGCGAAGCGGCGCACGGTGACGCCGCGGATCCGATCCGTGCCCTCGGGATAAGCGTTGTCCCAGGTCGCGTCGTCGGACGCGCACGTGGTCAGCACCTCGACCTTGTGGATCGCCGACAGGCGCTCGGCTATCAGCCGGCAGTGGTGCTCGGGTCCGTTGAGGATCTCGGCGCCGTAGCGCGGAACGATGAAGGCAACGTTCACGATCGCTACCCTGCGCCTGCAGCGGCGCGGCGCGTTCCGTCCGACATGACCGGCCCGCGCGTCGCGCGCGCAAGCACTTCTTGCGCCGCCGGCAACCGCCGGCGCCGTCCAAACCAGCCGGGCAGCGGCTCAATCGCGCCGCCCACCGCGGGCTCGCCGTCCCGTTGCAACTGCTGGAGCATCTCCAGGTATTTCTGCTCGATCACCGGCCAGGCATAGTGCTGGCGGAAATACCGCCGGCCATTGGCGCCCAGCCCCGTACGCAGCCGGCGGTTGCTTTCCAGCAGGCGCATCGTCTCGGCGAATTCCTCGTAGCTGGCGTAGTACAGACCGGCGTTGCTCCGGAGCGCCTGACCGTGAAGCACTTCGCAGCGGCCGTTGACCAGCACCGGCAGCCCCATGGCCCACGCCTCGAGCGTAACCATCGACAGGCTTTCGTACTGCGACGGCATGATCAGCAGGTCGGCGGCCGACAGGGCGTCGTACTTCTTCTGGTCGGGCACGAAACCGAGCGAATGGATGCGCGGGTGGTCCGGCACGGGCATGATCGGCGCGCCGGTCAGCACGAGCTCGAGCCGACCGCCCCCGGCCGCGTAGCGCTGAAAGTGGCTGAACAGCTCGGCGCAACCCTTGTTCTCGTCTATCCGCCCGACGTACAGCGCGAAGCGGCGCCGGATGCCGGTCTCATTGCGGAAGCGCCGCGCACTGGCCTGCGGCGGAATCTGCGACCCGACCCCCACGACGACGCCCGGCACAGCCTGGTTTCCGGAGATTTCCTGGATCAGCGCACGTTCCTCGAACGAGTTATAGAAGATGGCGCGCACGCCCCGGAACGTGGGACCGAAGATCGCCAGACCGAGCGCCGGATCGCGCTCGGCGGTCGGCACGAGCAGGGCGCGGCGTCCAACCGTCCGGATGCCGTGGTAGGCATGGTAGTAGCGGTAGCTGAAGAACAGGCAGTAGTCGTAGTCGTGCCCGTGCAGGCGGAGGTGCTCGACGAGCGCCGGACTCGTCGGTCCCTCGGCGGACAGCCATTGGAGCTCGTCCCGGAGCGAATGCCGGCGCGTGAAGACCAGCTCCGACAGGCGCCCGAATTCACGCGGACTGCGCGGCTGGCTGACCGGGAAACGGCGCACCGTCAGCCCGTTGACGGACTCGGCGCCCGGTTGGTACTCGTTGCGCCAGGTGACGTAGTCCCGGGCGCACGTCGTAAGCACCTCGACATCGGCGTGGCGCGCCAGCCGTTCGGCGATGTAGCGCGCGTGGAGCTCGGCGCCGCCGTTGATCTCGGCGCCGTAGCGCTGGACGACGACTGCCAGCTTCATTGTTACTCGGGGCTGCGCCCCAATCCCCCGGCAAGCCCTAGCGGGGACCCCTTCGCCCCGCGCCGTGCGCGGCTTGGGGACGGCTGCGTCTGCGCTCGCCGTCCCCCTCCTCATTCCACTGTTGGATTACGTTGCGCTGCATTCGATTGGTCGCCGTACGACGTGGTCTTCACCGGGCTATCTCTCGGGCTCGGGGGCGCCGGAAGGCTGTGCGGGTTCCGGTTGCGCATCCTCACGGGCCGTCGCCGTCTCGCCGGCGGCCTCGGCCGGCGCCGCCGCGCTGTCGTCGTCGCGAGGCTTCGCAGCCGATTCCGGCGCGGTCGGTTCGGGCGGCGTGGTCGAATCCGGCGCGGTTGTCTCGGGTGGCGCTACCGCGTCCGCCGCGGCAGCTTCCGGCGGTGCGGACGATTCTGCCGCCTCAGCGGCCTCGCCGCCGGTTGCCTCAGCTGCCGCCTCGGTGGCCGCTGTGGTGCGCCCCGAACGCCGCCGCCCGCGCCGCCGCCGCCGCCGCGTCGGTTCCGCGCCGTCGGTTTGACCTTCCGCCGCGCCCGCCGCGTCGGCTGCCGGTAGGCGCGTACGCGCCTCCGCGCCGCTCTCTTTCGCCCGCGCCTGCCGCTCGAAGAAGTCCAGCCGCGCGGCGACCGACTCCACGACCATGCGGTGGTTCTTCATTTCGACGGACAGGCGCGTCATCTCGGCGACGAGGTCGTTCATGACCCGGTGGTTCAACTTGTCGATCTCTTCGCGCGCCTCCAGCCGCGAGCTGCTCATGTCGAACAGCCGTCCCACGCGGTCGTCGAACGCCGCCTGCCGCGCGTTTATCCGGGTCTGCACCGAGAGCGCATGCGCGACCGGCTGGATGTTGAAGAAGAATTTCAGCAGCGGGCTGAGCAGCTTGCGGATGCCGTAGAGCAAACCTCCGACCGCACCCCGAGACGAACGGTAGATCGTGTCCTGGTCGAATTCGAACGACTCCGCGGGAGAGGGCGCAGGGGGCGCCTTCTCCTGCGGCGGCCGCGCAGCATGTGAGGACCGGGCGCCGCCGGGATTCAGCAGTTGCGCCGCCTTGGCATCGGCCTGCTCCCGGACTTGCGCATTGGAAGCATCCTCATCGCGATTGGCCCGGATGCGCGCGCGCACCTGCTCCATGATGCGCTCCACGTCGATACCTTCTGACTGCACGGAGAATTCGGACATGAGACACCCCGAAGGAGCCGCTCGCCGGTCTGGCGGCCGCGGGTTCGCCGGCGCGAACGCACGAGGCGCCGTGCCGGCCCGCTGGAGAAACGCGTCGGTGGGGCGGAAGGCGGGTCGTCAGCCGTCGAAGCTGGCGACCGCCTCCGTTTCCGACTCGTAGGTGTCAAAAACCGTGAGCAGCTTGGTAATGGCCAGCAGGTCCTCGATGCGGCTGGTCAGGCTCAGCAGCTTGAGGCTGCCGTTTTCCCGACTGACCGTCGTGTAGCTGCTGACGATGGCGCCGAGACCCGCGCTGTCCACGTACGGCACACCGGCAAGGTTCAGCAGGAGTTTCTTGTGGCCTTGCTGAATCAGGCTGTTGATCTTGTCCTTGAGCAGCTCGTCGCCACTACCGATCGTCAGCTTGCCCTTCAGATCCAGGATCATGACATCGCCGCTTGGGCGTTGCTCGATCTCCATCGTCCATTAACCTCCGACACCCGAGCCCGTCCCTGTATCCCCGTGCCTGGCGACGGCAACCGCAGTCTCTCCCCATGTCGGACGGGGAAGCAACTCTGCGGAATCGTAGCCGCTGCGCGGGAATGCGTTAGTCGGTCTCGCGCCGCATCTTCTTGCGGCTGCGTTTCCGCGCCAGGGCCTGCTTTGCGCGGCGTTTGTCTCCAGGTTTCAGATAATAGGAATGCTTCTTGATATCCTTGATGATATCTTCCTGCTGGACTTTCCGCTTGAAGCGGCGAAGCGCGCCCTCGATTGACTCGCCTTGTTGAATTCTGACCTCTGCCAACTCCGTTGTCACCCCCCTCGGGCGGCTCAGGGATCCCCTTGGGGACCGAAAACCAAACCACAGATGTTAGGCGGAAAGCCGCGGCAGGTGCAAGAGCACGGGGATTCTCGATGAAATTGCTGTTGGTTGGCGGCGGCGCGCGCGAGCACGCGCTCGCCTGGAAACTGTCCGGAGAGCAGGCAGTACGCGAGCTGGTCTGCGGTCCGGGCAATGCCGGCATCGCCGGTCTGGCGCGCTGCGTGCCGCTTGACGTCGCCGATCCCGAGGCGATTCTCGCCGTTGCGGAGCGGGAGCAGGTCGACTTCACGGTGGTAGGCCCCGAGCTGCCGCTGGCCAACGGGGTCGCCGACGTCTTCGCCGCCGCCGGCCGCCCGCTGTTCGGACCGCGCAAGGCGGCCGCCCGCCTTGAGAGCAGCAAGGTCTACGCCAAGCGGTTCATGGCGCGTCACGGGATTCCCACGGCGCGCTTCCGCGTCTGCGACACGGCGGACGCGGCACTTGCCGCCGTGGCGGGGGAAGCGTTCGGGTTTCCGGTCGTCGTCAAGGCCGACGGGCTGGCCGCCGGCAAGGGCGTGACCGTCGCGCCGGACCGCGCGACGGCCGAGGCGGCGGTGCGCGCGGCCATGGTGGACGGCCGCTTCGGCGCAGCGGGTTCCAGCGTGGTGATCGAGGAGTGCCTCGCCGGGGAGGAGGCGTCGTTCTTCGTGCTGTGCGACGGCCGCAGCGGTCTGGCGCTGCCGTCGGCCCAGGATCACAAGCGGGCCTTCGACGGCGATCGGGGTCCCAACACCGGCGGCATGGGCGCGTTCGCGCCGAGCCCGCTCGTGTCGCGGGCGCTCGCGGACCGCGTGATGGCCGAGGTCGTCCAGCCGACGCTGGACGGACTCCGCGCGGACGGCGCGGAGTACCGCGGCGTGCTCTACGTCGGCCTGATGCTGACGCGCGACGGGCCGCAGGTGATCGAGTTCAACGTGCGCTTCGGCGACCCGGAGGCGCAGGTCGTGCTGCCGATGATTGAGACGGATCTGGCGCCCATCCTGTTCGCGGCCGCAACCGGGGATCTGGGGACGGCGGCCTGGCGCACCGCCGGCGACCCGCACGTCGGGGTCGTCATGGCGTCGGGCGGCTATCCCGGAAAATACGAGACGGGCCACGAGATTGACGGACTGGCCGCGGCGGAAGCGGTCCCCGGCGTGGTTGTGTTCCATGCGGGGTCGCGCCTGCAGGATGGTCGGATCTTGACGAGCGGCGGCCGGGTGCTGACGGTCGTGGGACGGGGGGGCACGTTCGGGGAGGCCCGCGAGCGGGCCTACCGCGCCGCGGCGTGCATTTCATTTCCGGACAAGCACGTCCGGACCGACATAGGCATGAAGGCAATAGCTGGCGGAGGTTGAGGAAGCGTAATGGCGAAGCGACAGGTACAGATACTGATGGGTTCGGATTCCGACGCGCCGGTCATGCAGCGAGCGCTCAACCTGCTGCAGGAATTCGGGATCGAATGCGGCATGACGGTGGCTTCGGC
>JAGWAI010000025.1:19439-26945 GCA_021296485.1 Acidobacteriota bacterium | reverse complement strand
GCGGCGGCGCATCTGGCGGGCGTCGTGGCGGCCCACGTCACGCAGCCCGTGATCGGCGTGCCGATCGACTCGTCGCCCCTCAAGGGTTGGGATGCGCTGCTGGCCACCGTGCAGATGCCGCCAGGCGTGCCGGTGGCCACGGTCTCGGTAGGCGCCGCCGGCGCCACCAACGCGGCGGTCCTGGCCGCCCAGATCCTCGCGGTCGGCGACCCGCGGATTGCCTCTGCGCTCGACGAATACAAGCAGAAGCTCGCACGCAAGGTCGAAGCGGCGGCCGCGCGCCTGGAAGCCGGCAGCGCGTAGCGCAACTACCGCGGGATTCGCTCGGGGGACGCGACGGGACCCGCGTTCGCCCGCGGCGGTCCGGCCAGCCTGCGCAGACGGTGCGCGGCGCCGTTGAGGGAGTCGCGGCTGCGGCAGAAGGCGAACCGCAGGTAGCGCGCGCCGTCGGCGCTCCGCGCATAGAAGTTGTCTCCGGGCACGGCCGCCACGCCGACCTGCTCGATCAGGTGCAGCGCCGCCGCCATCGGATCGAGGTGGCCGATCCCGGCGACGCCGCGGTAGTCGGCAAACAGGTAGTAGGCGCCGCGCGGTGTGGTGGTCCGAAAGCCGGCCGCGCGCAGCGAGTCGCCCAGGAGGGCACGCTTGCCGGCGTAGGCGCGCGCAAGATCGGCGAAGAATTCCGCCGGCATCTCCAGCAGGGCGACCGCCGCCTTCTGCAACGGGGTGGGCGCCTGGATCACCAGCGTGTCGTGCACCGCGCGAATGCGCGGCGTCAAGTGCGGCGGCGCCAGCACCCAGCCGATGCGCCAGCCGGTCGCGTTGGCGGTCTTGGAGATGGAATTCACCACGACGGTGCGCTCGCGCATGCCGTCGAGCGTGGCGATCGACCGGTGGCGCGCCCCGTCAAAGACGACGTGCTCGTAGATTTCGTCCGTTACGACGACGAGATCCTGCGCGCGCGCGACCGCGGCAATCGTTTCGAGCTCCCCGATATCGAAGACTTTCCCGCTCGGGTTGTGCGGTGAGTTGAGGATGAGCAGGCGCGCACCGTCGGCGGCGCGGCGCAGCTCGTTCGGGTCGAGCCGCCAGACCCCGTCGCCGGCGGACTCCCGCAGCGTCACGTAGCGGGGCGTCAGCCCGAAGACGGCCGCCTGCGCCGGATACATCTCGTGAAACGGCTCGATAACGACCACGCCGTCGCCGCGCCGGCCGACGGCGGCAAGCACCGCCGCGAGCCCTTCGGTAGAGCCCAGCGCCACCGTCGTCTCGGTCTCCGGATCCGGCTCGAATCCGCTCCAGCGTGCGGTGTACGCGGAAATGGCGCGCCGCAGTTCCGGAAGGCCGAACGGGTAGGAGTACTGGTTCAGCTCGTCGCGGCCGCCCTGCAGGCTCGGGAGCAGGTCCAGGAGCAGCGCCGGTGAGCCGCCGGCTGCAGCGTCCGAACCGGCCGCCGGCGCCTGTTCGATGCGCCGGATGCCGGCGTCGCTGCCGCCGAGCAGCGCGGCGATCGCCGCCCGCACCAGGGGAAAGGGCGGCGGCTCGTCCGTGAATCCCTGCGCGAGATTGACTGCTCCGTGCTGGTGCGCGAGCCGCGTCATTCGTCGAATGACCGATTCGCTTGCCGGCATGCTGGTCAGTCCTCGAACAGCATCACGAGGAGGGCCTTGCCGGAGTGCAGCCGGTTTTCCGCCTGCTCGAAGACCACCGATGTGGGGCCGTCTATCACCGAATCGGTGACTTCCTCGCCGCGGTGCGCCGGCAGGCAGTGCATGAAGCAGGCGTCGGGCCCGGCCTGCGCCATCAGCCGATCGTTGACCTGATACGGTGCGAACAGGCGGTTGCGCTCGGCCTGTTCCGCCTCTCGCCCCATTGATGTCCACACGTCCGTGTAGACGGCGTCCACGCCGCGGACCGCGGCGATCGGGTCGGTGAATTGCACGAGCTCGGCCCCGTGCCGGGCGATCCGTTCGACGTCGGCCGCAACGGCGTCCGGCAGGCCGAAGCCTTCCGGAGAGGCGACGTGCACCGTGATTCCCAGCATGGTCGCCGCCTGCGCGAATGACCTCGCCACGTTGTTGCCGTCGCCGACATAGGCAACCCGCCGTCCCTGCGGCGTGCCCCAGCGCTCCTGCAGCGTGAGGCAGTCGGCCAGCGCCTGACAGGGATGCTCGTCGTTGCTCAGCGCGTTGATCACGCGTAGCTCGCTTGTGGCCATCGCGAGGTCCACGATGCGCGCCTGGTCGAAGGTCCTGACGACCGCCCCCTCGACCCAGCGCTCGAGGCTGCGGCCCACGTCGGCCAGCGACTCGCGGGTGCCCAGCGCCACGTCGGCCGAGGGGTCGATGAAATCACCGCCCAGCTCGCGAATCGCGATCTCGAACGTGGAGCGGGTGCGCAGGGACGGCTTCTCGAACAGGATGGCGACGTAGGTGCCCTGCAGCGCGGCGGACGTGGCCGCCTCGCGGCCGAGCCGGCGATCCTGCTTGAGCGTCGCGGCCAGCGCCAGATGGTGCTCGAGGTCGTCGGGATTGAAGTCGAGCACCGACAGGAAGCAGCGTCCGGCCAGGTTGGCCGCCCCGTCCGCAGCCTGTCGTCCGCCGCCTCGCCCGCTTGCCGATTCCATCATGCCCCCCTCCGAAGGCGGTGCTCAGGTGCGGTAGTCGGCGTTGATCCGCACGTACTGCGCGCTCAGGTCGCACGTCCAGACGGTCGCGGCACGGTCGCCGTCCGTCCCGAGATCGACCTGCACTTCGACTTCGTCGCCGGCCAGGTGCGCCGCAGCGGCCGGCTCGCGGTCGGCGAACACTGTGTCGTCGGCGAACAGCACCGCGGGTCCTATGCGGACCTGCGCCCGCGCCGGTTCGACGGCCACACCCGCGCGGCCGGCCACGGCCAGCAGGCGGCCCCAGTTCGGGTCGCCGCCGTTCAGCGCCGTCTTGACGAGCAGCGAATTGGCGATCGCCCGCGCCGCCCGCCGGGCGTCGGCATCCGAGCCGCCGCCGGTCACGCGAACGGCCACCAGCTTCGTCGCCCCCTCACCGCCGCGGACGATCTCGCGCGCGAGCGTGCCGCACACCTCGCGCAGCGCGTCCACGAAGGCCGCGTGCGCCGCCTCGTCGATGGTGACGCCGCTAGCGCCGCTGGCGAGCAGGAACACGGCGTCGTTCGTCGAGCATTCCCCGTCGACCGTTATCGCATTGAACGTATCGTCGACCGCTTCGGACAGTGCGCGCCGGAGGCGGTCCGGCTCGACGGCCGCGTCGGTCGTGAGGAAGCCGAGCATTGTGGCCATGTTCGGCTCGATCATGCCGGCGCCCTTGACCATGCCCCCGACGGCGAACGAGCCCGTGGGCGTATCCACGCGCACCGCGGCCTCCTTGGGCGCAATGTCGGTGGTCATGATCGCCTCGGCGGCGGCCGTGTGCGTGTCGCGGCCCAGACGGATAGCGGCGTCGGCGACCCCCCGGGCGATCTTCGTCGAATCCAGATGCAGGCCGATGACGCCGGTCGAGGCGATCAGCACGTGCTCGGTTCGGCAGCCGATCGCCTGCGAGACTGCCGTCGCCATGGCGTCCGCCGCGACCATGCCCTCCACGCCGGTGCAAGCGTTGGCGCAACCGCTGTTGACGACGACGGCGCGGGCCGTGCCTCCCGACTCCGCCAGGTGGCGCTTCGCAACCAGCACCGGGGCGGCCACCACCAGGTTGGTCGTGAACACCGCCGCCGCGCTCGCCGCCTCGTCGGCGACGATCAGCGCCAGGTCGAGGGCGTCGGCCTTCAGGCCGCAGGAAACCGCTGCCGCCCGAAAGCCGGCCGCCGCCGTGATGCCGCCGCCAATCGGGCTGGTCATGGCTGCTGCGCCTTCGGCTGCAGGTCGAGAACGACGGCGTACTGCCGGCAGCGCCGGAACCAGATGCACGCGTGGCAGTCGGTCGAGATCTTCTCCGGCACCCATTGATGGGGAACGATGGAGAATCCGATGCGGATGAATGCCCGCGGATCGTGCGTGAATGCGCACAGCAGCGGATAGCCCTGCTCCCGCGCCTGCGCGACGATGGCGTCGAGCAACTGCGTGCCGACACCGTGCCGGCGATGCGCCGCCGCGACGACCAGCGAGCGCACCTCCGCGACCCGCGGTCCGAGCTTCGCGAGCTCCGCGCAGCCGGCTATGCCGCCGGGACCGGCGGCGACCAGAAAGCGTGGCACATGCAGCACGACCTCGCCCAGCGGCCGGGGCAGCAGGTGGCCGACTTCCAGGTTGTCCGTGATCAGCTGGAAGAGGGCGGGCGCCTCGTCGGCGCCGGCCGGCCGGATCGCGACCGCGCTGCTCCCGGAGGCGACGTGCGTTGCGGGTGTCGTCATGGATGCGGTCTCGATCATGAGGCGTCCTCGAGCGCCTCGCCAAGCCGCGCGAGTCCGGCGTCGATGTCGCCGTCGGAAATCGTCAACGGCGGCAGCAGCCGCACCACGTTGCCGGCCGTCCGGTTCACGATCACGCCCCGTTCCAGGCCGGCCGGGACTATCCGGTCCGCAACGCCGCCATCGACCTCCATGCCCCACATCAGTCCGGCGCCGCGGATCTCGCCGACCGCCGCATGCTTTTGCGCCAGTTGCCGCAGGCCGCGCTCCACGCGCGTTCCGGCCTCGGCAACGCGCGCCGTCAGGCCGTTCTCGAGAGCGTCGATGAATACCAGCGCCGCGCGGCAGGCAAGCAGGTTGCCCCCGTAGGTGCTGCCGTGGTCGCCGAACGCGACCGCGCCGGCCACCCGCTCGCTGAGCAGCGCGGCGCCGACCGGGACGCCGCCGCCCAACGCCTTGCCGAGCGCCATCAGGTCGGGACGGAGACCGAGCGTCGCCGAATGGAACGGCCGGCCGGTACGTCCCAGCCCGCACTGGATCTCATCCGCGATCAGCAACGCGCCGGTCTCCTCGCACACCGCGGTCAGCGTCTCCGCCATCGTCCCGGACAGCGGCCAGACGCCGCCTTCCCCTTGTATCGGCTCGACGATGACGGCGGCCGTGGCGGAAGTTACCGTCCGGCGGAGCGCATCCGGGTCGTCGGGGGCCGCGAAGCGCACGCCGGGCACCAGCGGCGCGAACGGCGCACGGTACGGGGCGCCGGACGTTACCGACAGCGAGCCGAAGGTACGCCCGTGAAACGAGCGCTCGAGGGCGACGATTTCCGTGCGCCGGGGATCGCCGGTCGTGTGCCAGTACCGTCTGGCGAACTTGAGGCACGCCTCCACCGCCTCGGTGCCGCTGTTGCAGAAGAACGCGCGCGGCAGCCCCGACAGCCGCGCCAGGCGCGCGGCAAGCTGGCCCTGCAGCGGATGGAAGAACAGGTTGGACGTATGCAGCAGCTCTTCCGCCTGGGCAGCGATCGCGCGCGCCAGCCCGGCGTGCGCATGGCCCAGCGACGCGACCCCGATGCCGGACAGCAGGTCGATGTACTCGCGGCCGTCGCTGTCGGTGACGCGCGCGCCGGCGCCGCGCACCAGCACCAGCGGCAGGCGCTTGTACACCTGCAGGATGTGCGCCGCTTCAACGCCGAGTACCTCGTCCGCCACTGTGGTCATCGTCCATTCCTCCGCCGTTGTCGCCGCGCGGTGACGCGGGTCGCTTCCGCTTGCCCCGGGTCGTCGAGCGCTCCCGACCGCCGGCCGTCCAGGATGCGTACCTCGGCAACACCGCCGCCGCCCGCGGCCCGGCAGGCGAGCAGCTTGGCGATCATCCCGGCGCTCGCCTGGCCGTCCCGGATCAGCCGCTCGAGCCGATCGTCGTCCACGGCCGGTATGGTTGCCCCGGTTTCGTCCAGCACGCCGGGCGTCGTGCCGGCGACGGTCAGCCGATCGGCGCCCAGCCGCGCCGCCAGATCGGCCGCCAGCGTGTCGGCGTTGACGTTGAACAGCCTGCCCCTGCCGTCGGTTCCGATGCTGGCAACTACCGGGACGTGCCCGGCCTGCGTCAGGTCGAGCAGCAATTCCGGCCGGCCGCCGGTGCGCTTCGGGAGACCGACGAAGCCCAGGTCGACATGCGTCCCGTCGGTCGCGCGGTAGCGCCGCGCCGCGCTGACGGTCGCCAGGCCGGCGTCGACCCCGGTCAGGCCGACCGCGCTGCCTCCGGCGGCGCCAATCGCCGCCACCAGCCGCGTATTGACCCGCCCGGCCAGCACGCCGAGCACGACGTCCAGCGTGGCGGCATCCGTGATCCGAACGCCGTCCACGGTCCGCTTGGGGATCCCGAAACGGGCCAGCTCGGCATCCACCTCGCGCCCGCCGCCATGCACGACGACGACGCGCTGCCGTGCGGCGGCCGCGCACACCGCGCGCGCCATCTGCCGCCGCCGCCGCGGTTCGTCCAGCAGCTCGCCGCCGAACTTGATGACGTGGAGACTCTTCCCCGGCCGCCGCCGCGCGGCCGCCGCCGTGGCCGGCATCAGAGCAGCCCTGCCTGCTCTTCGAGTCCGAACGCGACGTTCAGGTTCTGCAGCGCCTGTCCCGCGGCGCCCTTGCCGAGGTTGTCCAGGCACGAGACCAGCACCATCCGCCCGCTGTCGGCATCCAGCTTCCAACCGATGTCGCAGAAATTCGTGTACGCCACCTGCCTGATATCCGGCAGCGCCGCATGCCGCAGCCGGACGAGCGGCGCGTCGCCGTAAGCCTGCTCGAACAGCCCGGCGACCGCCGCCTCGGTGGTGCCGGGGCGTACACGGACATAGATGGTCGCCAGGATGCCCCGGTCGAGCGGCACGAGGTGCGGGACGAACGTGACCGCGCGCTCCAGCTGCTGCTCCATTTCGGCCGCATGGCGGTGCGCCAGCACGCCGTAGGCGGCGACGCTGCCGTGGCGTTCGGAGAAGTGCGTCTTCTCGCTGGGGGTCTTGCCGGCGCCCGAGATGCCGGACTTGGCGTCGATCACCACGTCGCCCTCGATTACCCCGGCCTCCGCCAGCGGCTGGAGCGCCAGGAGCGCGGACGTCGGATAGCACCCGGGACAGGAGACGACGCGTGCGTCCGGCAGCGCCGCGCGGCAGCGTTCCGTCAGTCCATAGAGGATTGGCGTCTCCAACTCCGGCGTCTTGGGATACCAGCGCGCCCGCGCCGCGGCGCTCCGCAACCGGAAGGCGCCCGAGAGGTCGAACACTCGCGCGCCGCGTGCGACCAGCTCGGGCACCAGCTCGGCGCTGGCCGCCTCGGGCAGCGCGAGGAACACGGCGTCCACGGAGCGCGTCAGATCCGCGACGGACAGCGGCGTTATGTCGCCCGACCAGACACCGGTCAGCGAGGGCAGCGCCCGCTCGCCGTCGCGCGCGCTCGACGCCATGGCCGCCGTGACTTCCACCTGCGGGTGCCGTGCGGCGAGGCGCAGCAGCTCCTGCCCCCCGTAGCCGGTCACGCCCGCGATGCCAACCCGAATGCCAGACATGAGTAAGTATTCTCGGAAGCGTGTGATTATACGGAACGTGTTGTCCGGGATCAACCGGGGGCGAGACAGAAATCAGAA
>JAGWAI010000025.1:4323-19318 GCA_021296485.1 Acidobacteriota bacterium | reverse complement strand
TGCAGCCAGGACGCGTTGTGCCAGCGGCTGCGGGCACGCGGGTTTCACGCGACACAGGCCACGATTTCGCGGGACGTCAAGGAGCTGCAACTCGTCAAGCGGGCGGCGGACGGCGCGTATCAGAGGCCGGGTCTGCCGCTCGGCGGGCGGGAGGCGCTGGGCAACGGCCTGCAGAAGGCGGTGGCCGACTACCTGCGCCGGCTGGATCAGGTTCAGCAGTTGCTGGTGCTGCGGACGGATCCCGGGCAGGCGCCGCCGCTCGCCGTGGCGATCGACCGCGCGGCGCTTCCCGAGGTTGTCGGCACGGTTGCCGGCGACGACACAATCCTGATCATCACGCGGCATGCGCGGGCCGGGCGCGAAGTGACCCGCCTGTTCGAAGGCTGGGCCCGCGGCTAGCCGTCCGGCTGGCCGCGCGGCGAGGAATTCAACCCAACGATAACGAAACGAAGGAGCTGGTATGGAGCGCATAGTGTTGGCGTACTCGGGCGGCCTGGATACCTCGGTGGCTGTCCGCTGGCTGGCCGAGCGGTACGACGCCGAGGTGGTCGCGGTGACGATGGATCTGGGCCAGGGAAAGGAGCTCGACGACATCCGCGAGCGCGCCCTGGGCGTGGGGGCGGTCCGCTCGCACGTCGTGGACGTCCGCGAGGAGTTCGCGCAACAGTACGTGCTCCCGGCGCTGCAGGCGGGGGCCGTCTACGAAGGCAAGTATCCACTGGCGACGGCGCTCGGCCGCCCACTCATCACGCAGAAGCTGGTCGAGATTGCCGAGTTCGAGAACGCCGGCATCATCGCGCACGGCTGCACCGGAAAGGGCAACGACCAGGTCCGCATGGACGTCTCCGCCCGCGCGCTCAACCCCGACATCCGTGTCGTGGCGCCGGCCCGCGAGTGGGGCATGACCCGCCCGGACGAGATCGAGTACGCCCGCGCGCACGGCATCCCAATCCCCGCTTCCGTCGACAACCCGTACAGCACCGACTCGAACCTGTGGGGGCGCTCCATCGAGTGCGGCGTGCTGGAGGACCCCTGGGTGGAGCCGCCGGAGGAAATCTACACGCTGACAAAGGCGCCGGAGGAGTGTCCGGATGCGCCCGCGTACGTCGAGGTGGAATTCGAGGCCGGGGTGCCCACGAAGGTCAACGGCGTGGCGATGCCGCTCACCGAGTTGATCAACTCGCTGGATACGATTGCCGGCGCGCACGGCGTCGGCCGCATCGACATGCTGGAGAACCGGCTGGTCGGCATAAAGTCGAGGGAGATCTACGAGGCCCCGGCCGCCACGCTGCTGCACGTCGCGCACCGCGAGCTGGAGGCGATCGTCATTCCGAGGGACCTGGAGCGGCTGAAGCATGACATGGGCCGCACGTACGCGGACCTCGTCTACAACGGGCTCTGGTTCACCCCGGCGCGCGAGGCGATCGACGCCTTCGTCGCCAAGGTGCAGGAGCTGGTGAACGGGGTCGCGCGGCTGAAGCTGTACCGCGGCGATTGCCGGGTAGTCGGCCGCAAGTCGCCGAACGCGCTGTACGAGACGGGTCTGGCCACCTACGACGAGGGGGATCAGTTCGACCACTCGGCCGCGGAAGGCTTCATCAAGATCTGGGGACTGCCGCTCGAAACCACGGCGCGCCAGTCGCGGCGGCGGGCGGCGGCGAGCTCCTGATCCCATGACGGACGAGCAGCATCTGTGGTCCGGCCGGTTCGACGCCGCGCCCGACGCCGATGTCTTCCGCTTCCAGGCTTCGCTTGGTTTCGACCGCCGTCTGCTTGAGGACGACGTGGAGGGGAGCCTGGCTTGGGCCGCGGCGCTGGCGCAGGCCGGCGTGCTGACCGCGGCCGACGCGGAGTCCATCCGCCAGGGGTTGACGGCCATCCGCGAGGCGGGGCGGGCCGACCCCGCGTACGTCCAGGGCGCCGACGAGGACGTGCACGCGTTCGTCGAGCGCAAGCTGATCGAACGGGTGGGCGATGTCGGCCGGCGGCTCCATACCGGCCGCTCGCGCAACGAGCAGGTGTCGCTCGACCTGCGTCTGTACCTGCGCCGGCGGCTGCCGGCGGTCCAGCAGGCCGTAGTGAGACTGGTTGATGCCCTGACCGGCCGCGCGGCGGCCGCCGGGTCGGCGCTGATGCCGGCCTACACGCACCTGCGCCGAGCGCAGCCGGTGCTGGCGGCGCATTTCTTTCTGGCGCACGCCGCGGCGCTGCGGCGCGACCATGCCCGCATCGAGACCGTGCGCGACGAGGCCGACGCGCTGCCGCTCGGCTCCGGGGCGGCCACCGGGACGAGCTATCCGGTCGACGTCGAGGCGCTCGCGCGGCGGCTGGGTTTCTCGCGCGTGGCGGCCAACAGCCTGGACGTGTCGTCGGACCGCGACTTCGTCGCGGCGATGCTGCACGCCGCCGCGCTCGTGATGGTGCACCTCAGCCGCCTGGCGGAAGACCTCATCATCTTCACGGGGGACGAGTTCGGCTTCTTCGAGCTGGCCGACAGCGTGGCGACCGGCAGCAGCCTGATGCCGCAGAAGAAGAATCCCGATCCGCTGGAGCTGGTGCGCGGCAAGACCGGCCGTGTCGTGGGCCGCGCCAGCGGCTGGCTGACGACGATGAAGGGGCTGCCGAGCGGCTACAACAAGGACCTCCAGGAGGACAAGGAGGCGGTATTCGAGGTCGAGGACACGGTCGTCGCCTCGTTGCAGGCGATGACGGCGGTGACCGCGAGCCTGGAGATTCGCCGGCTTGCCGACGAGGCGGCGGCGGGCGGGTTGATGCTGGCGACCGACGTGGCCGACTACCTGGTCCACCGGGGACTGCCGTTTCGCCGCGCCCATGAAGTGGTGGGCGGCATCGTCCGCGATCTCGTGTCGGCCGGACGCGACTTCGCGTCGCTGACGCCTGCCGATTGGCGGCGATACCACGAGCTGTTCGAGGCGGACGTGGTCCGGCGCATTACGGCGCGCGGTGCGGTCGAGGCGCGCACGACCCCGCAGTCAACAAATCCGGCGGCGGTTCAGGCAGCGCTCGACGAGGCCCGTAGCTGGGCCGAAGCCCACCGCTAGCGCTGGCCGGGGGCTTGGGGCGCGCCCCAAACGAAGGATGACGGTGCACTACAGCAGCGACGGTGCACTTCGCGGGGGGGACGCCGAGCACGGAAGCTGTCGTCCCCCAGGCCGCGCACGGCGCGGCGCGGCCAACGCGGTGCGGGGCTAAGGGGTCCCCGCTAGCGCTGGCCGGGGGCTTGGGGGCGCAGCCCCCATCTTGATGAAGCAGTTTGCGCGGTATTTGCAGCCTCTGCTAGACTATGCTTCCTGCGCGGTCGCATTCGCTATTCCGCCTCTGGCCTTCGGGAAACTGATCAGCGCCGAGATCGCGCAGGCAGGCTCACGTCCCGCTGAAACACCGTGGAGCCAGGTGCAACCGTGGCCGCGATGGCCACGCCCGTGACCGAAAAGATCAGATGAGTGAGCAGGACCGCACGGCTACAGAGCCGGGCAGACCCGATTCGCCTGTCGAGTCTCCCGAAGAGTCCATCCCTGCAGAGTCGCCGACCGAACCGACCGAGGAGTGGCCGGTGCGTCGGGCGCTGATTCGGGCGACGCTCAAGCTGCCCGAGGGCACGGCGCCCACGCCGCGCCAACCGCCCGTGTTCACGATGCACCAGCAGACGCGCGGCGGAAACGGGGGCAACAGCGCCAACAGCGGAAACCGGGCGAACGGCAACGTGCGCAACAGCCGCTCGGCCTGGGACAACGGCCATCCCAACAAGCAAGGCGACAAGAACAACCCGTCCCGGTCATCGCGCCGCAACGACCGGAGCGGTCAGAATCGCAACGGATCGCCGTCCCGGTCCGCGTCGTCGCGCCGGGGCCGGGGCCGCTCTCGCTGAGCCTCCCGCGCGGCCATGAGCGACCTCGACGGAAAGAACGGTCTCGTCGTCGGCGTTGCCAACAAGCGCTCCCTGGCCTGGGCCATCGCACAGGCCGCCGACGCCGCCGGCGCCCGCCTCACGCTCAGCTATGCGAACGAACGCTTCGGCGAGAACACGCGAAAGCTGGCCGCGAGCCTGAGCCGGCCCGCGCAACTGGTCGGCTGCGACTTGTCGCGCGACGAGGAAATCGAGTCGCTGTTCCAGGCGGTTGAAGGCGAGCACGGCGGGTTGGACTTTCTGGTGCACGGCGTCGCGTTCGCGTCGCGTGAGGCCATCTCCGAACCTTTCACGCAGACCACGCGGGCCGACTTTCAGCAGGCGCTCGACATCAGCGCCTACTCGCTGGTGGCGCTCGCCCGCGGCGCCGCGCCGCTGATGGAAAGGCGCGGCGGCGGCAGCATCCTGACGCTGACCTACCTCGGAAGCGACCGCGTCTTTCCGAACTACAACGTCATGGGCGTGGCGAAAGCGGCGCTGGAAGCGTCGGTCCGCTATCTGGCGGCCGACCTCGGCCCGCGCAACATTCGCGTCAACGCCGTCTCGGCCGGTCCGATCAAGACGCTGGCGGCGGCCGGCATCTCGGGTTTCTCTCGCATTCTTCAGCACTACCGCGAGAGCGCGCCGCTGCGCCGAACCGTCGATGCGGCCGAGGTGGCCGACGCCGCGGCGTTTCTGCTCGCGCCCGGCAGCCGCGCCGTGACCGGTGAAGTCTTCATGGTCGACGCGGGCTACCACGCCACCGGTATGTAGGCGACTCGTGGTGCCCGCCATGTCCGGCCTGCGTCGCGCGCGCGGCCTGCTGCTGCGCGTGGTGTTCGCCCGCCGCGCCGCCGCCGCCCTCGGCGGCATTCTCATTGCGGTGTTCATGGCGCTCCGGTTCCTCGATTTCGCCTGGGAGTCATGGCTTACGGACGGAGTCGCCCTGGTCCTGGGGGCGCTGGGCGCCGCGCTGCTGCTGGCCGCGGCGACCGGCCGCCGGCCCGACTGGATCGACCCGGACGCCGAGGACGGCGGCGGATAGTACACTACGGCCGTGCCGCACCGGCGACCAGGCGCCGCGGGCGCCAAGCAGCAGCATTTCCTTACCGGAGCCCCGATCCGCTACTACCGGCCGCGCGGCAGTGAAGCGGTGCGGCGCCTGATCGACGACGGCTTCCAGGCGTTCAACGCCGGCCGGCTGTCGGAGGCCTGCCGGGTATATGCCGACCGCATGCTCGACCCGGCGCAAGATACGACCATCGGGTTGACCATGGCCGGGGCAATGACCCCCGCCGGGCTCGGCGGGTGCGTCATCGAGCTGATGGAACGCGGGCTGGTGGATTTTCTCATCAGCACCGGCGCCAACCTCTACCACGATCTGCACTACGCCCTCAATTTCACGCTACACCGCGGCTCGCCGTTTCTCGACGACGTGGAGCTCCACGAGCACGGCGTCATCCGCATCTACGACGTGCTGTTCCCGGCCGACGTGCTGCTCGAGACCGACGCGTACATCCGGGAATTCCTCGTGCGGGAGAAGTTCGAGGGACCCCTGTCGTCCGCCGAGCTGCACCACCGCCTCGGCCGCGATCTGCTGCAACGGCAGCCGGCCTGCGAGGAGTATTCGGTGCTGGCCAAGGCGGCGGCGGTCGGCGTGCCGATCTACACCTCGTCACCGGGCGACAGCTCGATCGGGATGAACCTCGCGGCCCATGAGCTGCTCGACGACGGGCGCTGCATGATCGATCCCAACCGGGACGTGAACGAGGTGTGCGCGATCGTCCTGGACGGCGAGAAGAACGGCTGCGTGATAGTCGGCGGCGGGTCGCCGAAGAACTTCTATCTGCAGGGCCAGCCGACCCTCTGGGAGGTGTACGGGATTCCCAAGGGCGGCAACGAGTACTTCGTGCAGCTGACGACGGACCAGGCGGTGTGGGGCGGCTTGTCCGGCGCCACGCCGGCCGAGGCGGTCAGTTGGGGCAAGGTCAATCCGGGCCGGCTGCCGGACACCGTGGTCGCCTACTGCGACTCCACCATCGCGTTTCCGCTGCTGTGCGAGTACGTGGTCGGCTCCCGCCACGGCCGGCGTGAGCGGAAGGGGCTGATGGGGCGTATTGGCGAACTCGTGGCGGAATTGAAGCGCCAGGCGTCGGCCGCGCGCGCCTGACGCTGCTCGCCGCTGCCGGCGGTCAGCGTCCCGTCGCGACGTTCTCCGGCCGCCAGGCGTACGGCGCCGGGTCCGCAACGCCGACAGCATCGAATGCCTGCAGCCGCTCGCGGCACTTGCTGCAGCGCCCGCAATGCTCCACGCCGGCCGGATTCATGCAGGACAGCGTCAGTTCCCAGGGCACATCGAGCGCCGCACCGATGCGGATGACGTCCGGCTTGCCGAGCTGGGCGAACGGCGCCGTAATCTCGAACGCACGGTCCACGCCGAGCGACAGCGCATGCCCCATTGCCGCGAAGAACTCGGGGGTCGCATCCGGAAACGGATTGCCCGCGAGCGGGCCGACCGCAACCCGCGGAATGCCGTGCAGCGCACAGTAGACAGCGGTCTTCGCCAGCAGCAGCACGTTGCGGCCGACGAGATAGACGTCGCTGTCCGGGGTGTTGTACGCCGGCGGGGTTCCAGTCAGCGCCCAGTGCGTCGGCGGATACACGTCCGTGACCGGCAGCTCGAGGCGGGCGAGCTCCAGCACGCCCGCGGCAAAGGCGGGCGCGGCAAGGAGCCGGGCGACGCGCGCCTCCTCCGCCCGTTCCCACGCGAGCCCGGCGCTGACATACACCGGCTGCACGGTTCCGCCGCGGGCCTTGTGCGCCACGAGCACGGCACTGTCGAGTCCGCCCGAGCAGAGCACCGCCGTCACGCCGTCTTGACCGTCGTTCGAACGCTCCACTACCATCGAGCCGGCCCCAAGATAACGGATTTCATGTATTCGGTCACAAAGCGCATCGAATTCTGCTACGGCCACCGGCTGCTCGAGTACGACGGCGTCTGCAAGCATCCCCACGGACACAACGCCGTTGCCGAAATCGAGGTGCGCGCCGCGACGCTCGACGCGCGCGACATGGTCTGCGACTTCAGCGACATCAAGCGGGTGGTCAAGGGGTGGATTGACCGTGAGCTCGATCACCGCATGATTCTGCGGCGGGACGACCCGCTGCTGGAGCCGCTGCGGGCGCTCGGCGAGCCGGTGTACGTGGTCGACAACAACCCGACGGTCGAGCATATCGCCCGCCTGATCTTCGAGCAGACGGCGTCTCTCGGATTCCCCGTCGTCCGCGTGACGGTCTGGGAAACGCCCGCCTCTTTCGCTACCTACGCCGGGGAGTCCACGCCGGCCGCCTCCGCGCCGTAGCCCGCCGGCACTACCTGCAGCTTGGCGGCCGCGCGCATGCCGATCGCGATCTGCCGGTTGTTGCGGCCGCGGACCACGACCTGATCCGCTGCGTCGTCCCGGGTTTCCACCCGCAGCATCTGTCCCGGCTTGAGGCTGTTGCCTTCCAGGAAGCGCAGGAACGTCGCATCCTGATCGGTTACGCGCGTCAGCACGACCGTTTCGCCGAGCGGGCAGGTAAGCAGCGTCTGGTAGTCGGGCGTCACCATCGATCCGCTGGAGTCGGGTATCGGGTCGCCGTGAGGGTCCGTGGCCGGGCAGCCCAGCATCGTATCGATGCGGTCGATCAGCTTGTCCGAGGCGGCGTGCTCCAGCCGCTCGGCTTCGTCGTGGACTTCGGCCCAGCTCATGCCGACCACCTTGACGAGAAAGAGCTCCATCAGCCGGTGCCGGCGGAGCACCAGCGCGGCCAGCTTTTCACCCGCCGGCGTCAGCCGCACGCCCGCGTACGGCTCGTAGTCGACCAGGCCCGACTCGGCCAGCGCCTTGACCATGGTGGTCGCGGTGCCGGGCACCACGCCGAGGGCGTGGGCCAGATGCCCCATCGGTACAAGCCGTTTCCGATCCTGCTGGGCGGACTGGGCCTTGAAGATGGTCTTCAGGTAGTTCTCAACCGTGCTCGATGGCAGCGGCATGGTCGCGTCTCCGGCTCGCGGCAGCTTGACTTGTCCCGCTACGGGCGTCAAGATGGTATCGGTTTTGATTGTTCAAAAATATAATTGTTAGAAGCCAAATTCCAGAATAGCATCCTGACGCAATGGTAGATCCGGGAACTGCCTTGGCGGCGTTCGCCATCCTGTGCCTGCTGCTGGCCGCGCTACTGTGGCCCGAACGCGGCCTGTTGCCGCGCTGGCTGCAGATCCTGCGCCTGAGCGAGCGGGTGCGCCTGGAGGACGCGCTGAAGCACGTATTTGCCTGCCGGCAGGCGGGGCAGGCGTGCTCGGTCGATAGCCTGGCCGGCCATCTGGCGGTGTCGTCCGGTGAGGCGGCGGCCCTCATGTCCCGCCTGGCCGGCATGGGGCTGATGCGCATGGAGTCGGACGGACCGGTCCTGACCCAGGAAGGTGCGCGGTCCGCGGTGCGCATCGTGCGGATCCACCGGCTGTGGGAACGCTACCTTGCCGACCGCACCGGCGTGCCGGCCAGGAAATGGCACGACCAGGCCGAGCGGATGGAGCACGCGCTGTCCATGGAGCAGGCGGATGCCCTCGACGCGCGGCTCGGGCGACCGGTCTGGGACCCGCACGGAGACCCCATTCCGGATGCCGCGGGCGGCATGCCGCCCGCGCCGGGCATCGGGCTGGCGGCCGCCACCCCCGGCCGCGCGGTGGAAATCGTGCACCTGGAGGATGAGCCCCCCGAGGTTTACGACGCGCTGCTCAACGACGGCCTCGACCTGGGCGGCCGACTGGAAATCGTGGAGCGGTCCGATCGCGGCATCCGCGTGCGTTCGGGCGGGCGCGAGTGGACGCTCGACCCGATTGCGGCGCGCAATGTCAACGTGCGCGAGTTGCCGCCGGATGCGGCCGACGATCGGCCCTGGACGACGTTGCGCGATGTGCGCCCGGGCGAGACGGCGCGTGTCGTCGAGATCTCCCACGCCTGCCAGGGACCCCAACGCCGCCGGTTGCTCGACCTCGGTGTGGTCAGGGGCGCCGAAATCGTGCCCGAGCTGGTGAGCGCGGCCGGTGATCCCGTCGCCTACAGCATTCAGGGAGCGCTGATTGCACTGCGCCGCCAGCAGGCGGCCTGGATCCGGGTCGAGAGCGACGGCGCCGGGACCGCGCCCGAGGTGGCGTGATGCCGTCGCTCGCACCCGGCGGCTGTTCGCAGCACCGCACCGACAGCCTGCTGCGGCTGGGCCTGAATCCGGACAAGTGGGACATTCTGGTCGCACTGGCCGGCAATCCCAATGTCGGCAAGAGCACGGTCTTCAACGCCCTGACCGGGCTCCGGCAGCATACCGGCAACTGGCCGGGCAAGACGATCGTGCGCGCCGAGGGCGCATTCGCCTACGAGAACAAGCGGCTGAAGATCGTCGACCTGCCGGGCACCTATTCGCTGCAGGCGGGCAGCGCCGACGAGGAGGTGGCGCGCGACTTCATCCTGTTCGGCCGGCCCGACGTAACGGTCGTGGTGGTTGACGCGACGCGTCTCGAACGGAACCTGAACCTCGTCCTGCAAATCCTGGACATTACGGACCGCGTCGTCGTGTACCTCAACCTGGTCGACGAGGCCCGGCGGCACGGCGTCGCCGTCGACCCGCAGCGCCTGGAACAGCGGCTGGGCGTCCCGGTCGTGAGCGGCGTGGCCCGCGAGAAGGTGGGCATCGACGATCTGCTCGCGGCCGCTTACCGCGTGGCCAGGGGACGGCAGACCACCCGTCCCTATCGCGTTGAGCGCCTCACCGGCAGCGTCGAGGAGACGGTTGCCGCGCTGGCGCGGACGGTGGCGGACAGCTTTCCGAGCGTGCCGAACGCCCGCTGGGTGGCATTGCGTCTCCTGAACGCGGACGATGCGGTGGTCGCGGCGGTGCGCTCGGGCGAGCTGGGGCAACTCGGCGGCGCGCGCCCGGCCGAGCAGGACGCGCCCCCGCCCCCGCAGGGCGCGCGCGACCAGGTGCTGGAGACGGCGCGGCGGCTGCGCTGGGAGCTGCCGGCCGATTTTCACGACACGCTCACCGAGCGGATCTTCGTCGCCGCCCGCGAGATTGCCGCGGCGGTCGGGATGCAGGGTCTCAAGCGGGCCCGCTTCGACATCGATCGGACCATGGACCGCCTGCTGACGAACCGCTGGCTGGGGTTTCCCCTGATGCTGGCCGTGCTCGCCGTGGTCTTCTGGCTCACCATAGAGGGCGCCAACGTCCCGTCCAGCATGCTGGCGGCGCTGCTGATCGAGGGGGTGCACCCCTGGCTGCACGGTCTGGGCGCGGCGGCCGGATTCCCATGGTGGTTGAGCGGCTTCCTGTTCGACGGCGTGTACCTGGCCACCGCCTGGGTGGTTGCGGTCATGCTGCCGCCGATGGCGATCTTCTTTCCGCTGTTCACGCTGCTGGAGGATTTCGGCTATCTACCGAGGGTCGCGTTCAACCTGGACGCGCTGTTCCGGGCGTCCGGCGCCCACGGCAAGCAGGCGCTCACCATGTGCATGGGGTTCGGGTGCAACGCCGCCGGCGTCGTCTCGACGCGCGTAATCGACAGTCCGCGCGAGCGTCTGATCGCGATCATCACCAACAACTTCTCGCTCTGCAACGGGCGCTGGCCGACCCAGATTCTCATCGCCACGATATTCATCGGGGCGCTCGCGCCGGCGCATCTCGCGGGGGTCGTATCCGCGGCCGCGGTCGTCGGCATTGCCCTGCTGGGCATCATCACCATGTTCGCCGTGTCGTGGCTGCTGTCCCGGACGGTGCTGCGCGGCGAAGCGACCAGCTTCAGCCTGGAGCTGCCGCCCTATCGCCCGCCGCGCGTGCTGCAGACGCTGTACACGTCGATCATCGACCGCACGCTCATCGTTCTCTGGCGCGCCGTGGTCTTTGCCGTCCCCGCGGGCGCGGTGATCTGGCTCGTGTCCAATATCGAGGTGGGCGGCGCCAGCCTCGCGCAGCACGGCGTCGCGTGGCTGGATCCGTTCGGGCTGCTGATCGGCCTCAACGGCGTCATCCTGCTCGCCTACGTCGTGGCGATTCCGGCCAACGAGATCGTCATCCCGACCGTGCTGATGCTCACCGTGCTGACCGCCAACGTCGCCGGCGCCGGTTCGGGCGCGGGCGTGATGTTCGAGCTCGACAGCATCGAGGCCACCGGCGGCCTGCTGCGCGCCGGCGGCTGGACGCTGCTGACGGCGGTTAACCTGATGCTGTTCAGCCTGCTGCACAACCCGTGCTCCACCACCATCTACACGATCTACAAGGAGACCCGCAGCCCCGGCTGGACGACGCTGTCCGCGCTGATGCCGGTCGCGATTGGCCTCACCGTCTGCTTTCTGGTCACCCAGGTGTGGCGGCTCGTCGCGGCCTGACCATCGAGCCACCTCCGCCGGCGCTCGCGCGCCGCGTGGCGATCGGCCGCCGGGCAGGGTACGATACGGCCCGATGGGCACGGAACTCGATACATCCAACTGGTCGGGGGAGGGTGACTTCACCCAGCAGATCGCCGACTGGTGCGTCAGCCTGCCGGCGGTAGCGGCCGTGCGCGTCGAGGACGCGCCGTCCACCCGCTCGGACGTCGAGTACAACTTCGTCAGCAACGAGATCTACTTGCAATTCCAGACCCGGCCGCGCGTGGAACGCCGCCGCCTGTGGAAGGTGCTCCCGATCAGCCGCACGGTGGAGGAGAAGCTGACGACCCTTGCCGCGATCGAGTCCGACCTGACGCGATCGGACGAGTTCGGGCCGCCGGACTATGCGGACGAGGGGATGATTCAATACCTGCGGACCGAGCGGATAGTGCCGCCGTATCAGACCAAGGGCTACAAGCTGATCGAGCTGGTGCGGATCTACGAGGCCGGCACGCCGTCGCGGGCGGCGGAGGACTGACCACCGTGGACGTAGGCGACATTCGGAAGCGCGTCCGTCACACCATTGACGAGTCGCGCCGCGCGGCCGCCGCGCGGCGGACGCAGGCAGCGGAGGCCGAGCGGGACGGCGCCGGAATCCTGGCGGACGTCGCGGCGCCGCTCTTCACCGTGGTGGCGGCGGCGCTCAAGGCCGAGGGCTACCGCTTCCGCGTGCTGACGCCGGCCGGAGCGGTCCGGCTGGCCTCGGAGTCGTCAGCCGACGACTTCATCGAGGTCGCGCTCGACACGCTTCGCGATCCGCCGGCGCTCGTCGTGCGCGTGAGCCGCGGCTGGGGGCGCCGCGTCCTGGTCGACGATGTGATCCTTCGCGAGGCAGCGGCCATCCGCGAACTGACGGCGGAGGACCTGCTCGAGTTCACCCTCGTCCGGCTGGGGCCGTTCGTCGAGCGCTAGCGCTCGACGAGGGTCAGCGCGCCAGCGGATCGGCTTCCTCCCCCGTCTCGGCGAACCCGCCGCCGAAACCGCCACAGGCCGCGGCGCCGCCGGCAATGCACAGCGTGGCCGGGTCCGGCCCCTCGCCCGCGGCGAACGCGCGCTCGCCGGCGCGCGCGCCGGCGAGCAGTGCGGGCAGGCCGTAGTTGCCTTCGTGGCAGCGCGGCTCCTTGTAGATGCGGTTTGCCTCGTTGCTCTGCAGGCTCAGCTCGAGGGTGATGGTCCAGGGGCTTGTCCAGGCCGTCGGGTCGTCCATCGTGGCGGTGTATTCGAGCGTCTCGGCGTCGAGCCGGGTCCAGCGCTCGATCAGGTGCAGGTTTTCCCGCGAGCCGTAGAAGTCGGTCTTGGGACTGAAGTTGGTCACGTCGACCACCAGCGTGTCGCCTTCCCAGCGGGCGCGGGAATCCCCGTGCCACTGGCGCACGGCGGCTGGCAGGTGCGGCCGGTCGGTTACCGGAATGACGCGCTGCCATCCCTGGCCCTGGCCGGTGTCGTAGAAGACCGAGACGTTCCCGGGTGACTGCACGATCTGCAGGAAGAACCCGGTGATGCTGCCGAAGTCCGGCAGGCGGGCGCCCAGGCAGCGCTCCGACATGCTGCGGTCCTCGGGGCCATAGGCGCGGTTTATCGAGCGCGTCATGAAGTGCGGCGGCGTTTCTTCGCGCCGCGGCGACGTTGGTCCGGGCGGCGGGCAGCCGGGCCGGCTTGTCTTGCACGCGTCGGTGGACTGCAGCAGCGCGAACTGGTATTCGTTCACCGCTTCCCGCCGGCGCTGCAGATCCGCAGCGACGGGTGGCAGCTGCCCGTCGGGCGGATCGATGATGAGCGACGTCCGCCGTCCGAGGTGCTTGTGCGTCAGGAAGATGGAAGCGTCGTAGGCGCCCCCGACGTCCTGCTCGCTGCCGGGCTCCGAGCGATGCGTGTCGAGCAGACGCGCGCGCTCGGCGTCGATGGCGGCCCTTTCCTCGTCCGTGAAGAACTCGCGGTCCGCGTAGCGCGCCGGCCGCTCCAGCGGCGTGTCGTAGTCGGTTGTCCAGATTCCCTGCAGATCGGGCTCGCCCCAGGCGGTCGGCGCCGCGCCTTCCGGCTCCTGTCCGCCGGCCGGGGTGGGAGCCAGTTGCAGCAGCACCATCAGGGCCGCGAGCGCCGCCGCGCCGCCGGTCAGCTCTGTCGCGCGTCTTCTCATCTCACACCTCCCGGCAGTTATGGATCATCACGCCGCGCGGCGCAACCCCGTTATGCGCTGCGCCAAGTCTCCGATTCTCGCCAGCGTCCCATCCAAGCTGCCGGATAGGTCGAGTGCGGCAACCTCCAGCCGCTTCCCGGATCGGATGTCACGATTCCTTTCCCTCCGCGCATCACCCTACAGCACGGTCTTGTCGAGAGACTGGATGAAGTGGATTCCGCGGACGTTCTTGCGGCTCAGCCGATCATCGTTGGTGATGAAGAGGTCCGTCCCCGCTGCGGCGGCACACGCGAGCTGGATGGCGTCCGGCGCCCGGATCGAGCGGTCCTGGCGGATTTCGGCAAAGTGCACTGCGGCGCGGGCATCGAAAGGCAACACGGCAGTGCCAATCGTGAGTGCGTCTTCGTAGCGCTGCCGCAGATTCCGGTCTCCGGCCTCCAGCGGCTTGACGAGCACTTCGCCAAGCGTGAGCGCGGACGTGAGCAATTCGTCGTCACGCTCGATCATCCGCTGCCGGAGCGCTGTCACCCGCCCCGAGCGGAAACCTCCTTCCACCAGGTACACGAAGAGATTCGTGTCCCAGAACACCCTGCTCATCGCCACCCCTCTCTGAGCCGCTCCACGTAGGCGTCAGCGTCCTCGTCCGTCCAGATTGCCTTGCCCGTGCCGCTCAGGGCGAGGATCGGGTCCGTCTCCCGCTGCCCGCCGCGGCCGGCGTATTCGGTTCGATACCACGCGAGCAGTCCCTGGTAGGCAGGTGGAATCTCGTCCTCCCGCGGGACATCCTTGCCTGACCTGCGCTCGGCGTGGCAGGGGTCGCCTGGCCTGAAGAGCCGCCGCCGCCCCTTTGCGGTCTCGACCAGCATGCGGTAACGGCCGGGACTCGGAGGCTTGTTGGCGACGCAGTGCTCATAGGCGTGCACCTTGACCCCGGGCCGCAGACGCCCTTCACCCGCAGCCTGCGCCTGCTCGGCCCGCTGGACGATTTCTCCGACCGTGAAGTCGCTTCTGTGCGGTTGTTCCCGGTGGAGCAGCGCGGTAGCGATCCAGGTTTCATCCGCCACCAGGACTCGTGTCATCGGCATGCCTCCTTGCTGTCTCTGTTTTGCTCGCCTGGAGTTCCCGCCGAGCTTTAGACCAAATTACTAAAAGTGTCATGGTAATACAATAAGAACCAGATGTTTTGGAAACTTGCGGCCGGCCGGATGCGGCGGAGCGTTCGCGGCTGGCGCCAGGAATTCGTGGCGAAACCCCGCGTTGCGCCGAGGCCGGTCAGGCGCCCGGCCGACAAGGCGCGAGGAGGGTGCGTATTGGGATGTTCGACCGTGGCATGGGGGCGACACGCAGCATGGAGTCGTCCCCAGCCGCGCACGGCGCGGCCCGGCAAGCCCGGCGCGGGGCTACGGGGTCCCCGCTAGCCCGCATTTCTCACCGGCGTTCGTCGCGAGGGCGTCGAGGCGCCGGTGTGGTGGGTCGCACGGACCGAACGAC
>JAGWAI010000025.1:2385-4315 GCA_021296485.1 Acidobacteriota bacterium | reverse complement strand
GCGGCGTGAGGGAGTACGGCCCGCCACGGCGAGCGGATCGGCGTCCGCAGCAGAAGGTTGGTGAGAAATGCGGGCTAGGGCTTGCCGGGGGGTTGGGGCGCAGCCCCATCTAAGGATGCCGCCGCCAGCGACGCGGCGATGATCTCCTCGTCGTTGCGGGCGTAGATGTGCCGGTTGGCGTAGGCCGGATGCGACCAGTTGACGGTCTTCAACTCGCGCCGGTTGCCGGGCTCGGAAGTCGGCGCGAGCAGGTGCGTCCGGCTGATCTCCTCGTAGCCTTCGGGCGTCATGCGCGCGATGATCAGGTCGCCGCGGTCGTTGTTGATGAAGAAGCGGTCTTCGTGGCGCACGAGGAAGGCGCTCGCCCAGCGGGCGCGCTCCGCCGTCACGGCCTGCGTCTCCCAGATGCGCTCGCCGGTGGCGGCGTCGAGGCAGCGCAGTTGTCCGTAGCTGCCGATGCCGTAGATGTAGCCGTCGATGATGAACGGCGTCGCCATCACCGAGTGCAGGCCGTCGGTGAGAATCTCGCTGTTGCTCTCGCCCTTCCAGTGCACGGCGGCCGCCGGCCGATCGGCGTCCAGGGTCATCATCAGCGGACCGTTGTAGAAGGTCGTCACGAACAACTCGCGGCCGGACTGCACGGGGACGGCTACGGTGATGTCGTAGTCGATCCTGAACGGCTCCTCCCAGTAGACCTCGCCGGTCTCGGGGTCCAGGGAGGAGAGCGCGACAGGGTGCCAGACGATGAGCTGGCGGACGCCGCTCGCCTCGATGATGATCGGCTGCGCCACGCCGGGTCCCGATTCCTCGGAGGAGAGCGCCCGCCACACCTCCTCGCCGGTCAGCTTGTCGAACGCCACGACCTTGGCGTCCGGCACGCCGCCCACCAGCGTAATCAGCCGCTCGCCGTCCACGAGCGGGGAGCTGGCGAAGCCGTAGATCGGCATGTCGGCGCCGTACTCCTCGCGGAAGTGGCGGGACCACAGCGGCTCGCCCGTCTCGGCGTCGAGCGCCACCAGCGTGCCTGCCGCGCCCTGCACGTACACCCGGTCGCCGTCCACGGTGGGCGTGGCGCGCGGCCCCTCGTCCCAAGCAATGCCCAGGTAGTTCGCCTCCCACTCGTGGGTCCAGAGAATCTCGCCGGTCTGCTCGTCGAGGCAGACGGCGCGCTCGACGCCGGCCGTCGGGCTGCTGCGCGCGAAGTCGCTCACGAACACGCGGCCGCCCACCACGGCCGGTCCGGAATAGCCCCGGTTGATCGGGGTGCGCCACGCGACGTCCAGGCCGTTCTCGGGAAACCGTTCGAGGATGCCGGTCTCGTTCCAGACGCCGTGCCGTCCCTTGCCGCGGAACTCCGGCCAGTCCTCGGCCCGCGCGCCGGACGCGGCGAGCAGCAGGCAGGCAATCAGACAGGGGAGCGCGCGCTGCGCGCGATTCGTAATGGTCGGCATGGGTTGCGTTCTCGGGGTCATTGCCCCAGTTCGTCGTAGATGGTCTGCACGGCGCGCTCGGGCTGCTCCAGGTCATAGTCGGGGTACTTCTCCTGCAGGTCGAGGCCGGCCGCCGCTTCATCCGCGGTCCGGCCCGCCTCGAACGACGCCCGCACGGTGTCAACGAGGTCCTGCATGAAGGCGGCGTACTCGCGCACGTCTTCCCACGTCATCCATTGGAAGATGGGACTCCCCGGCGGGGGCGGCGCGTGTCCCGGAATTACCCGCGTCACGCCGTCGATCCCGTCCACCGCCCGCGCCAGCGTCTCGGGGTAGGCGACCCCGCTGCCGCCGTTCGAGCGGTCGATGAACGGCGGCGCCTTGCGCGCGAACAGGTCGCCCGTGTGCGCGACTTCAAGCGCGCGGAAGACCACGATGGTGTCGCCGTTCGTATGCCCCGGACCGAAGTGGTACAGGTCGATTGCGTCCAGTCCCTCGAA
>JAGWAI010000025.1:0-2270 GCA_021296485.1 Acidobacteriota bacterium | reverse complement strand
TGCGGGTTGCTGCCGACGTGGTCCCCGTGCGCGTGCGTGTTGATGATGGTCGTCACCGGCTGATCGGTGAGCGCCTGCACCGCCCCGAGTATGGGCGGGCCCCAGCCCGGGTTCTTGGTGTCGACCAGCACCACGCCGTGGTTCTGCGTGATGAGCAGCGCCGTGTGCCCGCCGCCGCCGCTGACCAGGTACAGGTTCTCGGCGACGCCCATCGACTGCACGCCCACCCGCCGCTCTTCCTGCTGCAGCGCGCCGGCGGCCGCCAGACCGGCGACGCCGGCGGCCAGCAGCGCGATCATGACAAACGTCCGCATTACAACCTCTCCATCCCCCGCAGGACGAACTTCTGCACGCGGCTGCCGGGGGCCGATTCGGCCACGTACAGGTTGCCGTCGGAATCGGCGGCGAGGTGGTGGATGCCCTGGAACTGGCCGGGACCTGAACCCTCGCTGCCGAACGCGTCGAGGATCTCAAGCGTCTCGCGCTCGACGATCACGACGCGCGAATTGAAGTCCGCCACGTACATGAACCGCTGTTCGGGGTCCGGCGAGAACGCCACGCGCGAGGCCGACCGCCGCGACTCGGCGGTACGGTTGACGAACATCTGCGTGCGGTACGTGCCGTCCAGGTCGAACACCTGGATCCGCCGGTTGTCCCGGTCGCAGACGTACACCAGGCCGTCGTTGGCGACCGTGACGCAGTGGACGGCGGTGACCTCCAGCGGCGGATTGGTGAATTGATCGGGTCCCGGACCCGTCGCGTCCAGCGGCTCGGATTCCGCCTGGCCCGCCGGCCCGTCGACCGGCCGGTTGCCGAAGCCGCCCCACATGCGCTTGTACGCGCCCGAGTCGGCGTCGAACACGATCACGCGCCGGTTGCCGTAGCCGTCGGCGACGAGCAGCTCATTCGTGCCCTCGTGGACGAATTGGTCCGCCGGCTGGCGCAGGTTCAGCGTGTCGGCGTTGCCGCCGCTGGCGCCGCGCCGGCCAATCTGCAGCAGCAGCTCGCCGGCGGCGGTGAACTTGAGCAGCATGTCGTCGGTCGGCGGATCGGGGCCGCGGCCGCCGACCCAGACGTTGTTCTTGTAGTCGACGGAGATGCCGTGCGCTACCGCCGGCCATTCGTACGCGTCGCTGGGCCCGCCCCAGCCGCCCAGGTAGCGTCCCGAGCCGTCGAACTCGAGCACCGCGGGGGCGGTTTCGGGGCGGTGCAGAATCCAGACGTGATCGTCGCGGTCGACCGCCACCGACGTGACCTCACCCATGGTGACGGTGTCGGGAATGTCGGGCCAGCGCGGGTCGACCTCGAACCGGGGCGCCTCGCGGGCGCCGCGGTTCTGGGCCGCCGCCGCGCGCTCGACGGCGCGCTGGCCGAGCGCCAGCGCGGCCATGACCGCCAGCAGGATCGCCGGGACGACAACAGACCGGCCGGGATTCATACGCACCCCTTGCAATTGATCGCCATCAGTCTACCCGCACGGCGCAGAGGTACGTACGGGTTTTCGCCGCAGGGAATACAATGCGGTCTGTCGCACGTGCCGAGCGGTGAAGGCGATGGGGGTAAGGAGATTGAAGCGCCTTGTAGCGCGGCTGGCGCCGGTCGGGTTGCTGCTAATCCCGCTGGCGGCGGCGGGCCAGTCGGACCGGGATGCCGCCGCCGTGCCGCGCACCGCCTGGGGCACGCCGGATTTCAGCGGCTACTGGGAATACGGCACGACCACGCCGATGGAGCGTCCCGCGGAGCTGGCCGGCAAGCTGGTGCTGACGCCGGAGGAGGCGCGGGCGTACCTCGTGGGTCGTTACGCCAGCATCGGCCACGAGCGCGATCTGCAGCTCAACGCCGACTGGTGGGTGCCGGGCGATCTCACCGACGGCCGCACGGCGCTGATAGTCGATCCGCCGGACGGCCGGATACCGCAGCGGACCGCGGCCGGCGCGGCGCGCCAGGAGGCGCTCGCTCCTCCCCTCCGGCAACGCAAGGCGGACGGGCCGGAAGACCGAGAGCGCTACGAGCGCTGCATCATGGGCCGCTCGATACCGATGGAGGCCAGGCCCGCGCCGCGCCTCGCCCAGGTGTTTCATACCCCCGACCAGGTCGTGTTCCTGAACGAGCAGAATTTCGAGCGCCGCTTCATCCCCGTCAACGCGCAGCCGGCGCTGCCCGGCGCGATCCGCCAATGGCGCGGCGAGGCCCGCGGCCGCTGGGAGGGCGACACGCTGGTCTGGGAGACGACGAACTTCAACGGCAAGTGGTCGCTCCGTGGCGCCGGG
>JAGWAI010000024.1:17810-18750 GCA_021296485.1 Acidobacteriota bacterium | reverse complement strand
TGACGCCGTTGGACCCGGTTGTCAACGGCCGCCGCGCGTGCGCCGACGGTGCTGTAGCTAACTCAGAAGCGCACGCTGAGGCCGACCTGCGCGCGGCGGGTGTCGCCGAGGCCGCTGCGCAGCGTGCCGTCGAAGTTGAAGAGCAGCGAGCTGAAGGCGGGATCCACGTAGTTGTCGGCGTTCGTCAGGTTGAACACCTCGAAGATCGGCTCCAGGGTCGTCCCGTCGCCCAGCGTGAAGCGGCGTGACACCCGCACGTCCCAGCTGAAGAACGCGTTGTCGCGCCGCAGCGTGTTGCGCTGGAAGATGGACCCGTCCGCGCAGATGCGGTCCGCTGGCTGTACGACGCGCGCGCCGCTTGCGGCGCATTGCTCGGAGACGGGCGACGCGGACAGATAGCGCACGACGTTGTTCAGGTCGACGTTTCCCGGCAGGCCGACCAGCACGTAGCCGCTGACCTGGTGCCGCCGGTCGCGGTCCGACCAGCCGTTCTCCGGCGCAAGGTCGCCGGCGTGCGCATAGCGCCGGACGAACGGGTCGCGCTCGTTGTCGTCGTCGGAGCGGTCGAATGCCAGCGTGTAGTGCGCCTCGAACGTCAGCGGCCGGCCGGCGGTGCTGGCGCGTCCGCGCAGGCCGGCGCCCTCGATGCGCTCGCTGCCGAGGCCGGCGATTGCCGCCGCCACGGTCAGGTCGTATGTGCCGGGGGGGCAGGAGCGCGCGCACGAACGTGCCCGACGCCGACGTCTCGACCGTGGCCAGCAGGTCGGTCTCGCGGTGCTGGATAACGATGACGGCAGCGGCCAGCGGCGCGCCCAGTTGATCCGTGACCGTGCCGCGGATGACACCGGTTGTCGTGCCCGCCTAAGCGCCGACGGCCGGCGCGTTGAGGTTGTGCAGAGCGGCCGCCAGGAAAATGACGGCCAGCAGCCGCAACGCCTGC
>JAGWAI010000024.1:0-17751 GCA_021296485.1 Acidobacteriota bacterium | reverse complement strand
AGAACTCGCCGCCGGCCACCCGATGCCGGCTAGTGCGCCGGCACCTGCAGGTCGGGCAGCGGCTGGCCGGCAAAGAGCCGGCGCAGCGGCTTGGCAAGCCAGCGGGCCCACGACACGGACCGCGAAATGCGCGCGCTGTCGGTCGCGATGCCGGTGTTGGCGTACATCTGCCGGTACAACTTCGAGACCAGCACGAAGGCGAGGCGGGCGCGCAGCGATTTCACGCACCGCGAGCGGCGCCACACGGATGTGATGCCGTAGAAGCGATCCCACGCGCTCTGGGTGCCGACTCGAATCTGCTCCGCAGACATGGCCGGATGCGGCGAGAAGATCTTCGGCCGATTCGCCGGTGGAATCAGCCAGTAGCGGCTCAGCGGGATCCCGTCTACTGCAGGCGCCTCGGCCCCTTCCTTCTTTTCCCACTTCAGGAAATCGACGGTGCCCGGGAACGGCGTCAATGTCAGGAACTGCGCGAAGTCGACGTCGGCGGCATGGGCCAGCGCCGCCGTTGCGTCGAACGTGTCCTGCCGGTCGCTAGGGAGGCCGAAGATGAACGAGCCGAGCACGTGCACGCCATGCTTGCGGAACTGCCGCAGGCGGTCGACCAGCTCGTCACCGGCCAGGTTGAATCCCTTGTAGACGTCGTCGAGACCGTCCTGGGTGACCGACTCGATGCCGATCAGCGCGCCCTTGATGCGCGCCGCGTGCATCGCTGCCAGAAACGCGGGATCTTCGGCGGCCTCCATCGTGATCTGCGTGAAAAACACCATGTCGGACGGCAGTGTTGCGAGCCGCTCCATCAGCTCGAAGCGTTCCGCGCGCAGCGCCTCCAGCTCGTGCAGTCGCGCCGGATCCTTGCGCCGCTCGGCCATCTTCAGGTCCTCGAGCGTGACGGGGTAGAAATTGTCGTCCGCCAGGGCGATGAAGCGGAATCCCATCCGCCGCAATTCGACGGTCTCCTCAATGACGGCATCGACGTTGCGCTGGCGCGGTTCCTGGCCGTCCGTGCGCCAGACCGAACAGAACGAGCAATGCTTCGGGCAGCCGCGCACGGTCTGGACCGAAGCCCACATGTAGCGGTTGCGGGGCAGCAGATCCCAGCGCGCCTTGCGGAGCGACGCGCCCGCCTCCCGCCCGCCGGTGTAGATGCGTTGGGGCGTCCCCGCCACGCAGTCGTCGATTACCTGCGGCCAGATGCCGTCGCCGTCACCCGTCACGACTGCGTGCGCACCGCCGCGTTCCAGGGCCTCGTCCGGATACAGGGTTGCGTGAATGCCGCCGAATACCACGTACGCTCCCCGCGCGCGCGCCGCCCGCCCGACCTCGTAACCGCGCAGGGCATTGCTCGTGTGGATACCAATCCCGACGACGTCACCTTCGCCGATCCGTTCCGGGTCGTACGCCTCCAGCGTTTCGTCGGCGATGACCGGGTCGCCCCACTGCCTGGGCGTCGCTTCAGCCAGCACGTACAGCCAACGCGGAGTGATGACGGCCATGCCGAATGCGATGTGACTCGGATTGATCAGATGAATCTGCATACAAGAATTGTCCTTGACGCCGGCGTACCGGCGGGCGGTCACTGCCAGGGAGGTGCGGTCGCCGACGGGGACACGGCACGTCGCGGTTCCAGGTCCATTTACGCCGGGCCCCGGAGCCGGGCTGACTCGGCGCTGTCTAGTTTTCCTTGTCCTGGAAACGCGACCGCCACAGCGCCGGGGAGGTCGTCGAAGGGATAACTAGCAAACAGAATACCGCGGCATGGCGTGCCGTGTCCACAGGACAAGCGCTGCCGACCGGCTGGATGCGACCGCCGCGGCGGCATTTCAGAAGACGGCCAGCGGGTTGACCGGCGACCCGGTGCCGTTCGGTATCGGCAGCGGCGCGATGGTCAGCATGAACTCCCAGCGGTTCCGTTCGGCGGCCGCCGCGGCGAGCTCGTCGAAGTCAGCGCGGTCCAGCAGGTGCACGCCCAGCATGGTCAGGGCGAAGTCGTGCAGTGCCAGGCGCGACAGATCGCCCGGCGGCTGCGGCACGTAGCCGGGCGTCTCCCAGCCGATGATCGAGACGTCGCGCTCCCTGAGCCAGGGTATGACGCTGTTATCGAGGCCGGCCGCCTCGGCGCCGGTGTCGAATGGTCCGATATCGTCCTGACGCGCCCAGCGTCCCCAGCGGAGCAGGAACGCGTCGCCGGATCCGACCCGGGCGCCGGCTTGCGCCTCCCACGCTTCGAGGTCGTCCACGCCGATCCGTTCGCCCGGCTCGAGGTACGGCACGCCCTTCAGGCGCGGGATGTCGTACAGGACGCCGCGGGTTACAACACCGTGCCGCATCGTCAGGATGGCGTTCTTCGTCGCCCCGTGCTCCATCGTGACGTACTCGTCGATCGGGTAGCCGTTCCACATCTTGCCGTCGAAAAAGCGGTGGGCGAAACCGTCGATATGCGTCGTCCCGGGGCCGTGGATGCAGGCGTAGTTGATGGTGTCGCTCGCCCCGCCCGGGGAAGCCCTGACCATGCTCCATTCCACCGGACAGGGGTTGTCGATCGTCCGCTCGGTGTTGGCGATGGACGCCAGCGATACCGAGAAGCCTTCCGTCACCAGGTCCGCGGCGGCCCGGCGCCTGGCCGGTGTGATGAGATTGAGCGCCCCCATCTCATCGTCCGGACCCCAACGCCCCCAGTTGGACAGCGCGTCGAACCAGCTCTCGTATTCCGCTTCCGATACGAGGGGACGGTCAGCCGACTGTTCCGTTGCAGCCGGGCTCCCGCAGACGACAAGCAGCAGGGCCAAGGCGCCGGCGATTGCGGCGCGCAGTGTTCCGGTCGTCATACCTAGTCCTCCAGTTGCGCCTGGGTGCGGGACGCCTTCCGGATCGCCGGCACGAGGTAGCGCTCGATCAGTGCGTCGAGGTCTCGCCGGTGCTGCCGCCGCCCGTCGCCGGGGTTCGGCGACGACGTGGCGACAATCACGCTGTCCAGGTCCGGAATCACGAATATGAACTGTCCGCCGTAGCCCCAGGCGTAGTACGCCGGATGCCCCGCGATGCCGCGGATCCACCAGCCGTAGCCGTACTGCCGGCGGCTGTAGCGCGAAACGGTCCGCGGCGTGGTCGACTCGCGTATCCAGTCCAGCGAGACCACCTGGCGCCCGTCAATCGTGCCGCCGCGCCGGTACAAATCGCCGATGGCCAGCATGGCGCGCGGCGTCAGGGTCATCTCGTTGCCGCCGAAGTAGATGCCCTGCGGGTCGCGGAGCCAAGCGGGGAGCGTGATGCCGAGCGGTTGCGCCAGGTGCCGCCGTCCGAACTCCAGCGTGCTCATGCCGCTGGCGCGGGTCAATATGGCCGAGAGCAGATGGGTGCTGCCGGTGCTGTAAATCATCCGGCCGCCCGGCTGATCCACCAGGGGGCGGGCCAGCGCGTGGCGCACCCAGTTGCGGCTCTGTACCCAGCGCCCGTAGTTCCGATTCGATGTGGTCTCGAGCCCGGACCGCATCGTGAGCAGGTCCTCGAGGGTGATGGACAGCTTGACCGGGTCCGCGCCCTCCAGCTCGTCCGGCAGGAGTTGGGCTATGGGTTGCCGCACCCCCGCCAGGTGGCCGTGGTCGATGGCGATGCCGACCAGGATCGCGATCAGCGTCTTGGACGCCGACTTCAGGTTGGCCTGCGAGCGCGCCGTCGCGCCGTTGAAGTAGTGCTCCTCGACCAGCTCTCCCCCGAGGGATACGAGCAGGCTGCGCAGGCGCGGTAGGGCGGAGGCGTACTCGACGATGGCGGCGCGCTGCGCGGGGTCGAGCGCCGCCGGTGCGGCGCGACCGAGCGCGGCGGGCGCGGCCGGCACGCTCCCGAGCGCCAGCAGCAGGACTACGAGCACGCCGAGCAGACGCCGGTAGCTGCACCAGAATGCAGGCACGGTCCTTCCGCGCCGATTATAGCGCGCGCCGGCGATGCGGTATCTTGAGGGGAGGTTGCGCTCGTCGACATGCCGAGGTGGCGAAACTGGCAGACGCGCAGGACTTAAAATCCTGCGGCCCTCATGGGCCGTGTGGGTTCGATCCCCACCCTCGGCATCTCACCCGCCGTCATTCGTGTTCGATCCGTTCAGCCACGTGGGATCGACCACGATCCATCCGGGAGTCTGCGCCGCGCCGGAGCCTACGACCACGAGAGCGTGCCGGTGCTCTGCCCGAAGCTATCCGCCTCGACGCCGATGTTGTGGAGCATCGTGACGAACAGGTTGCAGAGCGGCGCGTTGTGCGCGCCCGCGTGCACGACGTGCGTGCCGTGGGAGAAGCCGCCGCCGGCAAGGAGAATCGGCAGATCGACCGAGGCGTGCGAGTTGGCGTTGCCGAGGTTGCTGCCGAACAGCACCGTCGTCTGATCGAGCAGTGAGCCGGCCGCATCCCGGCGCTCGACGAGCTCCGTCAGCAGGCCGCCGAAAGCCCGGACGATTTCAGTCTCGATCATCTTCAACTGCCCGATCTTCACCTCGTCCTGCCCATGATGCGACAGGCTGTGATGATCGGCCGACACGCCCCGGACCTGCGGCACGACGCCGTGGTCCTGGATCAACATGCTGATGACCCGCGACGAATCGGTTTCCAGGATCAGCGGGATCAAGCGGAACATGAGCTTGACGCGGCCGATGAGATCCGCGGCGCTCGGGATGTCGGTGGGCGGCTCTTCATCGACGACCGGTTTCGGCTTCTGCTGCCAGGCCTTGACGTCCGCGAGGTCGTTCTCCGTCGTGCGCACAGCGTCGAAATAGGCGTCCAGCTTGAGCCTGTCGGCCCCACTGACGCGCTCGCGCAGCCCGGCCGCCTGCGACCTGACGCGGTCGAGAATGCTGGCGCCTTCGTTGAGGCTCTGTGCTTGCCGCGCGACCTCTTCCGGCGTGCCCTGCAGGAATAGCTTGGCGAACAACGCCGCAGGACTGGTCTCGGCCGGCACCATCGCGCCGCTCGTGGTGTAGGACTGGCTCTGCGTGGTCTTCGTGCCCAGAGTCAGCGATGGGAAGCGCGTCACGTACCCGACGTGTCCCGCCGCCACCTGGTCGAGCGAGATCGTGTTCCGGAACCCGTCCAGCCCCGGGCGCTTCGCCGACGTCAGCCAGGTGATCTCGGAGTTGTGGGGCTGGCGGCCGTTCTGATCCTCGTGCGAGAGCCCCGTGAACAGCGTGTACCGTGAACGATGCGCGTCGAGGTGCGTCAGGTACTCCGTCGCCTCATAGCCCGCGCCGGCAGTCCCGGGAAACCACGACGCCGAGTACAGTCCGAGCGCGTTGCAGATGGTCACCATCCGCTTCGGGGTCTCTGCAGCGGCGCGGGCCAGCGCCGGCGACATCGACTCGAGCAGCGGCAGCGCCACCGCGACGCCAGACGCCCGCAGGAACGTGCGCCGGTCGAGATACCTGGCAATAATCATGGTCATCGTCTCCGGAAAAGGTCGCTCTGGACCGCTTCGTGAAGCATGGTTCTGATCGGATAGCCGTCGGCGCGGCCCCGCGCGACGATTCCCTCCACCACGTCCCGGTCCGCGAATTCAATCTCGGCGCCGGTGGCAAAGGTCAGCAGTTGCGAGACCAGGTGGCGGGCCACCTGGTCGGTGTCGTCCCGCAGCATGAGGCTCTTGTACTCCGCGAATCCCGCGAACGCATCGCCAGCCGGCGTGACGCCGCTCGCATCGACTGCCGGACCGATGGTGTAAGGCGCGGGCATCGGCCGCTGGAAGCCTCCCACCATGACTTCGCCGCCGGATGCCCGATAGTTCGTCCGGAGGCCGCCGATGGGATCGAACGACTCGAGCGCGAATCCCGGCGGATCGATCCGCCTGTGGCAACTGGCGCAGACCGGGTTCGCGCGATGCGCCGTCAACTGCTCGCGAACCGTCTCCGTGCCGCGCGTGTCGGGTTCCAGGCTCCCCACGCCGGGCGGCGGCGGCGCCGACGGCTGTCCCAGCAGGTTGGCCAGCACGAAGTTGCCGCGCGGAACGGGAGAGGTCGTGGTCCCGTTCGCCGTTACCTTGAGCACGCTGGCGTGCGTCAGCAGACCGCCGCGGGGGCTTTCCGCCGGCAACGCCACCTTGCGCAACTTCTCCCCGTGCCCCTCGACGCCCGGCACGCCGTAGTGTCTTGCCAGGCGGCGGTTCAGAAACGTGAAGTCGGCATCGATGAGATTCCCTGCTCCGTGGTTCCCGGCGATCAACTCCGCCAGGAACATCTCGGTCTCCAGGGCCATCGCCTGACCCAGGGTATCGTCGTATTCCGGATAGAGTCCCGGGTCGGGAGCGGTCGCTTTCAGCTCGTAGAGCCGGTACGCCTGTCCCGCGAAGTCGCGGACGAAACGGTTTGACCTGTCGTCATCGAGCAGCCGGTCGACCTGCCGGGCCAGCTCCTCCGCATCCGCCAGCCGGCCGTCCCGGGCCAGCGCGAACAGCTCCGCGTCGGGCATGGTCCGCCACAGGAAGTAGGAGAGCCGCGTCGCCAGCGCGTAGTCGTCGAGCTCTCCGGCATCATCCGCCCGATACACGAACGCTGGCGCGATGAGAATTGCGCGGAGGGGTACGCGGACGGCTTCGACGAACGGCCGTCCTTCCGCCAGCAACGGCTCGGCGAGGCTGGCGTAGGCTTCCAGCTCACCCGGCTCCAGCGGCCGGCGGAACGCGAGCGGTGCGAACGCCGCGACGATGTCGACGACATGCTCATTGGGCGCCTTCGTGAGCCGGATCTGCCCGGCCACGTCGAAGTCGACGCCGACCAGCAGCTTCCGGGTGCTCGCCGGCGGCCACGCGTCCACAAGCGGACCCTCGACCGTCAGCGCCTTCATGGCGATGCCTTCGCCGGTGTAGTCACGTACGTTCTTGTCCGGCTGGTAGTAGCTCACCGGCGGGCCGGGCGGGATTTCGAGGTCGGCGACCGACGGGCTGAGCACGTCCCCGGGACGCAGGTAGGTCGTCAATTCGACGGACCGCGGGGTGTCGTTCACCAGGTCGAATGAACCGATCAGCGTGTCCAGCGCCGCGACCTGGCCCGCAAAACGCCCCCGGTAGAGGGTCAGCGTGACCGGGGTGTCGGCCTGGTGCGGATAGGCTTCCAGGGTAAGGCGGTAACGGCCTGGATGGGGCACCTGGTAGCCTTGCGCCACGCTGTGGAACAGGTACGTCGCGGTGGCCGCGAAGAACTGCACCGCCGCGTCGTCCAGCATCTTGACGACCCCGGCGCCAAGGGCCTTTGCGTTGGCGACTCCGTTGAGAATCCGCGAGCTCCCGTAATCGATGGTGTGCCGCGTCGTCGCCGGACGCGGCCCGAGCACGATGGCCGCGTCGAGGGCGGCATCGGCCGCATCGAGATAGGCCTGCACGTGCAGGGGCGACATACTCTGGTTGGCTGCAACCGTGTCGAAACCGCCGGAGTCGGCTTCCGCCGGCAGCGTATCACCGACACGCGCTGCGACCTCTTCGTCGAGCAGCAGCAGGTCCTGGATGGTGTAGGCGTACTCCAGGCGCGTGAGTCGCTGCAGCGGGGTGCGCACGCCGCCGCGGGCCGCGAGATTCGCGTCGCTGAGTGAGCGCTTCAGCCCCGCCAGCGCCGTCTCGATGACCGCGGCGTCGGGCCGCGGGGCGTCGGCTGGCGGCATCTCGCCGCGCTCGACGCGCTCGTAGACCCGTTCCCACGCCTGGAACGTCTCGCGATCGCCGAGATCGAAGCCCAGGCGCGCCAGGTTGAGCGGGGTCACCGTCCGCTCGCCGTGGCAGGCCTGGCAGGACGTCTCGATGAGCGGCGCCACTTCCGGTTCGAACGACTGCGCCGCCGCCGCGCCAGGCAGCAGACACGATCCGACGAGCACGACACCGGCTGACGCGCGCACCGCGGGACCGTGGAGCGTGAAACGCATACATCCTCCTGTGGCTCAGGTTCGGTCGCGCCGTTCGCAGCGCGCGCCGATCCAACCGCTCAGCTATTGTCGAATCCGCCGTTGCAGTCGTCAATCACCCATTTGGGTGATTTTTACCGGCAATGCAGTAGTGCGTTAGCTTCATTGGTGCGGGACGTACAGTGCTTCGGATAGTCCTCGGTTACTGCGCTTGTCCAGATGCCGGCAGGCAAGCGATTGCGTTCATGACGGCAATCGTGGTTGCGTCGGCTGCTCCGGCGGCCGCACAGCCGCTCACGTCCAGAGTCGAGGGCGCGGTGAGCGACGAAACCGGCGCCGTCATCCCGGGCGCTTCCGTAACGATGACCGAGATCGACACCGGCATCGCACAGGTGGCGACAACGGACGAGCGGGGACTCTACCTGTTCCCACCGGTCACGGCGGGGACCTACCAGGTGGCGGGAAGCGTGCCCGGCTTCGCCACGACCCCGACAACACGGAGTTCGGCCTGATCAGCGATGCGTTCGCGGCGCGCGAGATACAGGTCGGCATGAAGCTCACGTTCTGATCGCGAGTGACTGCCGGTGCGAGCGCGGCTACACTTGGGGCGGTTGAAATCGGTTGTTCACGCGGTCAGGGAGGTGGCGAAATGAAGCGGACCATGCTGGTAGTACTGCTGCTGGCGGCGGGCGGTGGGGCGGAGGGCCAGAGCAGCCAGGAGCTCATCGACCGGATTCTGCTCGCGGCGCCGCAACGCATTCGCGCTGACGCCGCGGTCGTCGGCTGGAACGCCGACGGGTGGCGCGTCATCCTGCGCGAAGGGTCGAACGGCATCGTTTGCTGGGACCAGTCGGACGAGCCGCGCAAGCGAACCTATTCGTCGCGCTGCACGAGCGAGGGCAACCTGCCGCGAATCGAGCAGAACCGTGCCTGGATCCTGTCCGGCAAGAGCCAGGCGGAAGTCCAGGCGATGATGGACGAAGCCGAGGAGAACGGATCACGAGAGGTCTCGGAATACGGTTCGGTCTACTACTCGATCAACACCGACGACGACCCCGAGAATACGAACATCCACACCACAATCTCGGTGCCGTTCGCCACGAGCGACTCCATCAATGTCGCCAGCGAGCGGACCAACGCCGGAGTCTGGATCATGGGCGCCGGCACGTCGGGCGCGCACCTCATGATTCCGGGCAGGTAAGCGGAAGGGCGTCCTACCGGACGGTAATCGTCACGTCGGCCGTGTCGTGCAGGCCGCCGTCGTGCGCCATCGCGCGCAGGGTGTAGGTGCCCGGCTCGCTGAATGTGGCGGTCACTTCGAATGGGCGGTCCGTCACCACGTTGGGCGGCGGCAACTCGGCCTGTGAGGCGCCGCCGCCGGTGGTGGCGGCGGAGTTGCTCGGGACGGGGGAGAACGCCGTCTTCTTCAGCCGCGCGTCGCGCGCCTTCTGCCTGCGGTATTCCGGGTGCTCCTGCTCGGGCTCCAGCGTGATTGCCTCGGCTGGCCCGCGATAGACGAACCAGCCGCTGCCGAGACCGAGGTCGTTTGATCCGCCGAGGCCGCCGCGCGGGTTGCCGTCGTCACTGGCATAAGCCGTCAGCGTGAGCGGCTCGCCGACCTTCGCCGAAAGAGCTGCAGCACCGTCGAGCCGGACCTTCGGAGGCACGTTGTCCGGCTCTCCGAGCCGTTGTCCGCGCCCGCCGAACCCGCCGTTGTTCATCATCATGATCCGCTCGTCGATGATGTAGTCCGGCTTCAGTGTGGCGTAGGCGAACTCCGTCTTGCCGTTGGCGGTGATCTTCCAGACCAGCTCGCGGTCGCCGAAGTCGGCGGGGACGTTGACCCGGAACGTGAAGCGGCTGCGCCGCGGAAAGAAGTGGGCCGGCTGCCCCAGGTCGGGGCCGCCCGGTTCGATGCTGTTGTCGGGGCCCACCGGGACGTCGATGAGCTCCTCGCTGTTGAGGTTGAAGTACCCGAAGATCAGATCGAACGTCCCGTCCGGGTTCGCGATCCACCCTTCGTAGATCGGGGCGATGCGCTGACCGCGCTTCATGATTAGGTTGTCCTGGGCGAAGGCGAGGGCCGGGGCCAGCGAGACGAGCGCCAGCGCCGCAGCCCAGCGCCATGCGAGTCGACGCTGAACTCGGGCACTCATGAACATCCCTAGTCGTTCTGCTGGTTCGTGGTGCTGGCGAGCTGCAGCGCCTCGCGGCGTTCGACCTCTTCCGCGAACTGCTCGTCGGTCAGCAGCGTGAGCTTCGGCAGGAACACGAACATCTCGTCGACCGAGCGATTGCCGCCCGTCTTCCAGTTGCGCGGCTCGATGTTGTTCGAGTTCGTCTCCGAGTTGTTGTACCAACCCATGATGTGCAGGATGGTGCCCCGCGGCAGGAGCGGCGCGTAGTCATCTTCGTAGACGTAGGTTCTGACCCAGTTGTGGTCGTACCCCGAGCAGTTGAGGATCTCCCGGAATCCGTTCGGGTACAACGCCTCTACGCACATCCGGTCCCCGCTCATGTGCAGATGGGGCTCGAAGGTGGTGAGGATGCCCGGCTCGCTCATCGTCTGGAAGTTATCGTACCGAATGGCATCGTTCCCGGGCGGCAGCGCCAGATCCTCGCGCACGTTGCTGCCGCCGACGAGCCCGGCGTTGTAGCCTGACTGGCTGTACTTCGGCTCGTACCCCTGCGGGTGGAACTTGAATCCCACGTCGACCCGCACCGGGATATCGCGGCCCACCGAGTGCATGTGCACGGTGTAGGTCAGCGCCGAATCGGCTCGCAGGCGGACGCCGGTGTCCACCGGATAGACGGTCTCGTTCTGTCCGACCTCGTAGATCAGGTAGAAGCCGTCCGGGGCGTCCATGTCGAACCCCAGCTCGCGAATCCCGGCATGGTGCAGAGTGAAGAGGTTCATGCCCTCGTCCTGCTCCTTCCGGAACGCGCTGCCGTCCAGGCGGGTTTCCTTGACCTCGACCGCGGCGATGTACCGATCCTCGGTCAGGCCCGTCGCCACCGGCCCCAGCTCGCGGTGGTAGTCGGGGGCGATGGCTTTCACCAGCACTTGCGGCCCCTCGACAATCAGGTCCGGCTCGCCGATGGCCCACTGCGTGCGGTCGAGATACTCGCGGGGCGGCGGCATGTCGGCCGGATTCCCGCGCGGCGCACCGCTGTCGACCCAGCGCGCCACCATCGCGATCTCGTCCGCGCTCAGCGACGGGTCGTTCTTGAAATGCTGGACGCCGACGTCGGGCTCGATGAACCAGGGCGGCATCTCGCGGGTCGCGGTCCGCTGCTTGATCGCCCGGGCCCAGGGCCGCACCTCGTCATATGTCATCAGCGACATCGGGGCGAAGCCCCCCTGCCGGTGACAGCTCTCGCACGAGCGCTGGATGATGGGCGCGATGTGCCTGGTGTACGTCACCTCGGCTTCGGCCGCGGCGGCCGGCTGCTGCGCCGCTGCGGCGAGGAACACGAGCGACGCGACCATACACAGCGACGTGAGGACGGAATGCCGTCTGGTTCTCATCGACAATGTCTCCTGGAGCCGGGATACCGGCTACCGCTCCGTGGGGTCGCGGCCGTCGCGCGGCGCGCCGGTACCCGACGAGCCCATGAACAGCTTGCGGCCGTCCGCGAACGTGATGTCGCGGCCGTTGGCCTTGTTCGAGCCGTCCTTGGAGAGGTACCCCTCGACGAAGACCTCCGCTCCAATCGGCAGATCCCGCTTGGTGAACCCGCGCCGGAGCAGGCTCGTGGGCGGTCCGCCCTCGACCATCCAGGCCTCGACCGAGCCGTCTGGCTGGGTGACATCCACGTGCAGCCAGGAGTGGGGGTTGACCCATTCCATCCGGGTGATCTTGCCGTTGAAGGAGACCGGCTTGTTGGCGTCGAATTCCGCTGCAAACGCATGATGCGCCAGGGCCGGCGCCGCCGTCACGACGACGAACAGACCCACCAGGCAACCGACTATGGCTAGTTTCGCTCGCATCTGAATGTCCTCCTGTGACTCGCGTGAATCCTGCGCACCGCCCCTAGCGGTTCTGCGCCTCCCAGGCCTCGGTTTCTTCCCACTCGGCGGCAATCTGCGGCGCGCGGTCGTTCACCTCCCGCGCCGCCTCGTCGAGGGCGATTTGCTCGTCCGTGCGGCCGCCCTTGAGCAGGCCGACCATGCCGTAGTTGTGCTCGTGGCAGGTGTACTCGTAGACGTCGGGGTTGTTGCTGTCCATGTGCCACACGTTGACGGCAGTCCACGGACTCACGTACACGCTCGGGTCGTTGATCGTGTACGCATACTCGATGGTGTCGGGACCCGTCCGGCGAATGCGCTCGGTGATCGACAGGTGCTCGCCCGAACCCATGTGGTAGTGGGCGTGGTTGTGTCCATAGATGCCGCCGTGGGACGGCATCACGTCGCCGCCGTTCTGCATGTTGTTGAAGTTGGTGGTCTCGATGACCAGCGTGTCGCCTTCCCAGCGGCCGCGCGAGTCGCCCCACCACTGCGTGATGTTCGAACCCAGGCGGGGACGCCCATCGACCGGGACGATACGCACCACGCCGTACTGCAGGTCGAAGACGACCTGACCCGGCGTCTGGTAGATGTCCTTCGGCACGTTCATTTCGCCCATCGCCAGTCCGGTGCGGAGGAGGCAGCGCTCCATGACGTTGCGATCCTGCCAGTTGTCGGCTTCACCCCGGTAGGCTCTCGCGGCTTCCCGCTCATCCCACAGCTCCAGTATTTCGCGCGTGTAGGGCGGCAGGCGGCCGTCCGGGGGATCGACGATCTGCGACGTGCGCCGCGTTGCCAGCCGCGGGCTGACCGGCGCATTCCAGAACGCGTTGTACTCCGCCCCGGAAATCCTCTGGCCGGGTCGGTTCGGGTCGATGCTGTTGGACCGCTCGACACGCTGGACGTCGGCGGCCACCAGGTCGTCGGCGATGGAGCCTTCTTCGCCGTCAGGCAAACCGACGCGGCTGTTCACGCGGGCGGCCGCTTCCTCCTCCGTCATGAACTCGCGCGTCCCGAACTCGGCGGCACGCTCGAGCGGCGTGGGCGTGCGGTTTTCCCAGGAGCCCTGAAAGTCCGGATCACCCCAGGGCGTGCGCGGCGCGGTGTAGTTGTTTTCGTCCTGGGCCTGGCCGGCGGCGGGAACCGCGGCCAGCGCCGCCATGGCAACGACGGCGCCCGTTGTGACAGCCGCCATGAGAATCCGCTTGCTCATCTCAAGCCTCCTGATTGTGCTCCTACTCCGTCTCTGCTACGGTTGCGCTCCCTTGACGAGACTGCCGTAGATGAACTCTTCCACGATATCGACGCACCTGAATTCCAGGAGCTGGGCGTTCTGTTCCAGCCGGCGATACAGCGGCATGCGGATCGTCCAGGGCTCGGTGTAGACGTTGGGATCCTCGAGCGTGGCCTCGTACATCAGGTGGTGCGGGCTGATCGGCGTTATGCGCTCGACGACGTGCAGGGCTTCACTGTGGAAGTTTCCGGCGCGATCGAGCCAGGTCAGGCCGTTGAAACCGGTCACGTCCACCACCAGCGTGTCGCCTTCCCAGTGGCCGTTGGACCATCCCATCCAGAAGTCGATTGGCGCCTCCACGTGATTTTCCATGTGGATGGTGCGTTTCGCGACATTGAACTGGTAGGCGACGAGTATCTTGCTCCGTGTCTGAATGATCTGGAACGGGAAGGGGAGATAGGTGGCGCGGGGGATCCCCGGCATCATGCACTTGGCTTCCGGATCGCCCTGCGTGCTGAGCTCGTCCGGGTTCATCGTCAGGCGCGTCTCGTAGTTCTCGCGACGCTTTTCCAGCGCCCAATCCTGGTACGGGATGGTGCCGCCGCCCACGATGACGCTCTGCCCGGCGGGCTGAACCCCCCAGGTGCCGAGCAGGGTCGGGAAGGGGCCGGGATCGACGGCATGGTCCTCGACGTTCCAATGGGCCGTGCCCAGGGCCTGCCAGATACCGTTCAGGTCGGGGTTCGGCGTGCCCATCAGGCGCGGGGCCTGATAGACGGCGCCCTGGCCCTGGGTTTCGGCCGGCCACAGGCCGGCGACGGCGATGACGGCGACCGCGACAGCCAGGATCGAGCTTCTGACACGATTTTGCATCTGTTTCCTCCGAGCCGCCCGGCCCACCTGCCGCAACGGACGTGCGGGACCGACTGACTATATTAGCCCGGTTCCCGCGAGTGTAGCCAATATAAACAATCGATATCTGGTGTCAAGCGGCGCCGTGCCGTTGCCGGCGCTACCAGGTCCAACGCCGTTCGGCCGCATCCCACAGTCCCCAGCAATCCTGGGCGATTCCGGCATCGAGGAAGTCGGGGGGCAGGTTCGAGATGGATCCGGCCGACTGGACTTCTTCTCCGGCGGCGTACCACGTGGACAAAACGACGCCACGGAACGGCAGGCTCTCGTCATCCCACGACTGCACGACCGCCGAATCGATCACGACCCGCCAGGCGACCTCGCCGCCGGCGCCGTCCGGTCCGGAGAAGGTCATTTCATCGCCGTCGCGATCGAATCCGCTGACCGCTTCCACGGCTTCAATCTGACCCGCGAATGAAGCGCGCAGACTGTCCGCGTCCGCCGTGTCGGGTCCGGCCGCGCCGCAGCCCGCCAGGGCCAGCAAGAGGGCCAGGCAGGCGCCCGGCGACAGGTGCGTACGCATGTTACGGCCTCCGTGCGTGTCGTGCGCGGCCCCCCGCACCCCTACTTCCGGGTGCGGACCGCCAGCACGAAGAGGATGTGCAATGCGAAAGCGAGGATTGTGGTGATTGCGACGGCCAGCCAGGGATTCACGTGAGTCAGCCTCCGTAGACGCGCCTATTCTAGATCACCTTGGGGCTGCGCCCCAAACCCCCGCCGGCCGCGACGCGGCTCTCCGTCCCTCCGTAATCCACTGTCACGCGGGGTTGCGCCTCACTACCACCGCGGGGCGGCGGCGCGCTACTGCTCGGGCGCGAATTGCACTTCGAGCGGTTCGACGATGCCGCGGCGCCGGAAGCGGCGCACGGCCAGCCATGCTTCCACGGTCAGCCAGACTGCCAGCACGAGGATGGATCCGCCGGTCAGGAACAGGATCCACTCGCCGGTTCGCCAGAAGTCCGCGAGATTGGTGCTCATGGCGGAAACGGTGGAGACCAGCATCAGCAGCAGCGGCGGAAACGTGTAGATCAGCGGCTTGCCGCGCCGCAGCAGATAGACGGTGACGGCCAGCAGCGCCAGCGCCGCGAGCACCTGGTTGGTCGTCCCGAACAATTGCCACAACACGAGTCCGGCAAACTCTCCGCCGACCTGGAAGAACGCGAAGAACCAGATGCCGGCGACGGCGATTGCCGACGCCACGTACTTGTTCTGGAGCAGCCCCACGCCGAGCGTCCCGCCGACCTCGGCGACGTTGTAGCGCAGCAGCCGCGTGGCCGAGTCGATCGACGTCAGCGCAAACGACACCATCAGCACGGTGACCGCCGCGCCGGCCAGTCCGGCAGAGAATCCGACGGCGGACAGGAAGTGCGTCGTGCCGGTGATGAAGGCGGCGATGTTGCCGCCCAGCGTGTCGGCCGCCTGCCAGCTCTCGTAGCGCGCCAGCCACGCCTCCCGCGATACGAAGCCGGCCGTGCAGGCGAGCACCGCCATCAGGCCCAGCAGCGACTCGCCCAGCATGGCGCCGTAACCCACCAGCCGCGCGTCGGACTCCTTGTCGAGCTGCTTGGCCGAGGTGCCGGACGAGACCAGCGCGTGGAACCCACTGGCCGCGCCGCAGGCGATGACGATGAAGGCGAACGGGAACATGGGCGGCGCCCCGGCGGGTGACGGATCGAAGGCCGGCGCGACGAAAGATGGATTGGTGAGGAAGAAGCCGGCGTACATCGCCGCGACGCCCAGGTAGAGCAGCAGGCTGTTCGTGTAGTCGCGGGGCTGGAGCAGCAGCCAGACCGGCAGCACGCTCGCAGCGAAGGCGTACGCCAGCAGCAGCCATTTCCACTGCGCGAGCGATGGTCCCACGACGGGATAGCGGATGCCGGCAAGGACGAGCAGCAGCAACGCCGCGAGCGCGCCGGCGGTCAGCATGCGAAGGCTCCATCCCCGGTGGTGAATGGCATATCCCATGCCCAGGGCCAGCAGCACCAGCGCCGCGGTCGGAAGAACCGACTGCGGGTAGAAATCGGGCGAGAACAGCGTGGCGACGATGTGCACGAACACACCCATCGCCAGGGCGATCAAGAAGAAGATGAGGATGTGGAACAGCGTTTTGGCGCGCGGTCCGATGAGACTCTCCGCGACCTTGCCGATCGACATGCCCCGGGCGCGTATGGAGACCGCCAGCGCGCCGAAGTCCTGCACCGCGCCGACGAAGATCGCGCCAAGAACGACCCACAACAGCGCGGGAAGCCATCCCCAGATGACGGCGATCGCCGGTCCGAGCATCGGCGACAGCCCGGTGATGGAGGCGAATTGATGGCCGAAAAGCACGTAGCGGTTCGCGGGGACGTAGTCGGTGTCGTCGCGCAGCGCATGCGCCGGCGTGGCCCGCGCGTCGTCGAGCCCGAACAACCGCTCCGCCAGGTGCCGGGCGTAGAAACGGTACGCCAGCCAGTAGGCGGCGAACGCCAGCAGGGTGGCCGCGATCGGCGAGACGCCGGTGGTCGACATCAGCGTTCCAGCAGCGATCCGATACGGCGCAGCGCGCCGACTCCGTGCACGTCGCTGTCGAGCAGCGGCACGGCCACGCGCGGCAGGTGGGTGAAATCGCGCTCGATCTCCGCGCGGTACACGCGCTCCTGGGCGCGGCGGGCTTCGAGGAAGGCGCCCTCCGCGTCCTCCGGCAGCACGCGGTTGACGACCACGCCCCACACGCCCACGCCGAAGCGGTCGAGCAGGCGGGCAACGCGCCGGCTCTCGAGAATCGACAGCTTGTCGGTGTTCACGACCAGCAGGAAGGACGTTGCGGCGGGGTCGGTGAGCCGCTCGCGCGCCACCAGGAACGTGCGCCGGCGGGCTTGCAGCCGCTCGTGAATCTGCGCGTCGCGGCTGTCAGGCGGCAGGTCCCGCGCCTCGTCGATCAGCGACAGATCGTCTCCCTTGACCTGACCGCCGCCCAGATTCTTCAGGGCGGCCGACAGTCGGCCGGCGCGCTCGCGCCGGCGCAGCAGACCGTCCATCCATGCGCCCATCACCTCGGGCAGCGACAGCAGCCGAACGGTGTGGCCGCTCGGCGCCGTGTCGAAGACGACCACGTCATATTCCGCGCCGGCGCTGCCCATAAGGGCGGCGATGCGCTCCAGCAGCGCGGCCTCGGCGGAGCCGGGCGCGTAGCGCGCAAGGTCGAGCTGCCGGTCGATTTCATCGTACAGCCGCGGATGGACCAACGCCTTCATCTGCGTCTTCACGGCGTCGATGTGGCGTTCGGCTTCGGCTTCCGGATCGATCTCCAGACCCCACAGGTTCGGTTCCAGTTGACGCGGCCGGGCGCCGACGTCCCGCTCGAAGATATCGCCGAGCGAGTGGGCGGGATCCGTGGAGACCAACAGGCACCGCCGGCCCTGATCGGCGGCGGCCAGTGCCACGGCCGCCGCCACCGTCGTCTTGCCGACGCCGCCCTTTCCACCCACGAACACCAGTTGGTGCGCCAGCAGGTCCCGCAGCATCTATTAGATGGGGCTGCGCCCCAAACCCCCGGCGGCCACTCGCGGGGACCCCATTGCCCCACTCCGTGGCCGCCGAGGCGCGCTGTGCGCGGCCTGGGGGACGGGCGCTTCCATGTCGCCGTCCCCCCTCCCTCCAACCTGTACGGACCTAGGAGTCTGCGCCGCAGGAGATTCTCGGAACCCCGGCGGTTTGCGTCGTGCCGCACGGTGTCATGGCGTACTCCG
>JAGWAI010000023.1 GCA_021296485.1 Acidobacteriota bacterium | reverse complement strand
CTTCCCGTGGTCAATGTGCCCGATCGTGCCGATGTTCACGTGCGGCTTCGACCGATCAAATTTCTCTTTCGCCATCTGTGCACTCTCCGCGCCTAAGGAGATTCATGTTGTTCCGCATCCCGCTTCTTCGCACCCCGTCTGCCCGGCCCGGCTACGCGCCGCGCAGGGCGTGGAATTCTGGAGCCGATGACCGGGATTGAACCGGTGACCTCGTCCTTACCAAGGACGCGCTCTGCCAACTGAGCTACATCGGCATGCTTTGGTATCACCCACGCACCAGGCCAAAAATGGAGCGGGAGACGGGGATCGAACCCGCGACCAACAGCTTGGAAGGCTGTGACTCTACCACTGAGTTACTCCCGCCTTCTTCTACCGCTCGGGGCTGCGCCCCGAACCCCCGGCCAGTCCTAGCGGGGACCCCTTTGCCCCGCGCCGGGCTGGCCGAGCCGGGCCGTGCGCGGCTGGGGACGACTGCTCCAATACTCGCCGTCCCCCTTTCTACCTGCGTTGTTCCTCGGGTTGCTGGCCGTTTCGAAAACACGAAACTTGGTGGCGAGGGGAGGATTCGAACCTCCGAAGCCACTTGGGCGACAGATTTACAGTCTGTTGCGTTTGACCGCTCCGCAACCTCGCCGACCTCCGTGCACCGCCGGCCGCCGGGCGCGTTCGCCAAGTTCTCTGGAGCTGGCGAAGGGATTTGAACCCCCGACCCGCTGATTACAAATCAGCTGCTCTACCAGACTGAGCTACGCCAGCGGCGCAAACTCGTGACTATACCACATACGAACGGTCAGTGACCGGAAGACCGCGCCGCAGATCGCTGGCGGACCGCCTCGAACAGCGCGACGCCCGCCGCCACCGACACGTTTAGACTCTCGACGCGCCCGCGCATCGGAATGGACGCCAGCCAGTCGCAGCGCTCACGCACCAGCCGCCGCAGCCCGCGCCCCTCGGCTCCCAGCACCAGCGCTATCCTCCCGGTGAGGTCTAACTGGTGATAGGCCTGCCCGGCGTTCTGGTCCAGTCCGACGGTCCAGACCCCGGCGCGGCGCAACTCGTCGAGCGTCCGGCACAAGTTGACAACGGGTACGCGCCGCAGGTGGGCCAGCGCGCCGGCGGAGGCCTTTTGCGCCGTAGCCCCCACCGGAGCCGACCGCCGCCGCTGGTGAATCAACCCGTCGACACCCGCCGCTTCGGCCGTACGCGCCACCGCGCCGAAGTTCCGGGGATCCTCGATCCCGTCGAGCACCACCACCAGCGGCGCGGCGACATCCCGTACCAGATCCTGCACCGTGCACGGCGCCGGTTCGTCCACATCGGCCGCCACACCCTGGTGCACGGCGCCGGGCGCCAGACGCTCGAGTTCGGCCGCCTCCAACTGCTGCACCGCCACGCCGGCGCGGCGGGCGCGTTCGACGAGACGGGCCACCCGCGCACCGGTGGCGCTCGTCCAGATCTTCGAAACCGTGCCGGCGCGCAACGCTTCCGTCGTGGGATTGATGCCGTAGATAAGCACTACTTGACTCGGGGCTCCACCCCGAACCCCATCACGTGTTGTCGGACGGGCGGGTGAGCATTGCGATAGCATGCACGACGAGGGCCTCGCCGCGGCCCACCTCACCGACGCCCTCACCGGTCTTGCCCTTGACGGAAATCCGCTCGGGCGCGACAAGCAGCACCTCCGCCAGGCGTTGCCGCATCGTCCCTGCGACCGCGCGAATCTTCGGACGCTCGGTCACGACGACGACGTCGACATTGCCGACCGCGAAGCCCAGTTTGCGGACCGCCCCCATGGCGTCGCGCAGCAACTCGATGCTGGCGGCCCCTTTCCAGCGGTCCTCGTCGTCCGGATAGAGCTGCCCGATGTCGCCCGCGCCGGCGGCGCCGAGCACCGCATCGGTAACCGCATGACAGACCGCGTCCGCGTCGGAATGGCCGAGCAGGCCGCGCGGGCCCGGAATGGAGACGCCGCCGAGCACCAACGGGCGTCCCTCCACGAACCGGTGCAGGTCGTATCCAAGGCCGACGCGGGTCTCTACCTGTCCGGCGGAAACCAACTGTTCGGCGAGCGCCAGATCATCCCGGCTTGTCACCTTGAAGTTGCGCACGTCTCCCTGCACCAATCGTACGGGGTGGCCGGCACGCTCGACCAGCGTGGCCTCGTCGGTCGCGTCAGCACCACCGCCGCGCGCCACTGCATCACGGAGCAGGTCGACGCGGAAGGCCTGCGGCGTCTGGACCAGAAAGACCCGCTCGCGCTGCAACGTTGCGCCAACCAGCGTGGCGCCATCCTCGACGCGACCCTCCTTGACCGTGTCGAACGCCGGGAGCGCCGCCGTCGCGGCTCCGCACTCGGCTGCCGCGTCGATGGTCCTGCCGATCACAGCAGGTGTGCAGAACGGCCGGGCCGCATCGTGAATCACCACGATTTCACTCTCGGGCGCGAGGGCCCCGAGGCCGGCCGCCACCGAATCCTGCCGGCGTCCGCCACCCGCGACCAGGCGGACCGGCGTGCGGATCCCGCGCACGAGATCGGGCGGCGACGCCACCAGATCGGCCGGCAGCACGAGAATTATCTCGGCGATCCGCTCGCTGCCGTCGAACGGCGTGACGCTGCGCTCCAGCAGCGTGCGGCCGCCGACGGTGCGCAACTGCTTGCGGACGCCGCCCCCCAGGCGCTCACCCTTGCCCCCCGCTGCAACAATGGCTGAAATATGCACCGTCAGGCGACACTCCGCTCCACGATGTCCCGGGTCCGATCCGCCAGACTCCGCGCGCCGCCACGGTCCATTCCGCGTGTCTGGATCGGGTCGTGCACCACCACGTCCACCTTTCCGGGGCAGGTCATCAGGCGGCCCTTCAGCATCACATGGCGGCTGCCGGCGACCGATACCGGCACGACCGGCAGGCCCGCCTCAATGGCCATGAGGAACAATCCGCGCTTGAACGGCCGCACCCGGCCGTCGGGACTTCGCGTGCCCTCCGGAAAAACCATGAGCGACCGGCCGCCGTCCATCAGAGCCGCCACCTGCGCCAGCGTCGCGGCGCCGGCCCGAGCCCGCTCCACGAGCAGGTGTCCCGTATACCGCAGGTGCCAGCCCAGCACCGGAAATCGTCCCAGAGATGCCTTGGCGATGATGCGCAGCTGGAACGGGAGCGTCCAGAAAAGAATCGGAATGTCGTAGATGCTCTGGTGGTTCGACACGAAGACGTAGGCGCCGTTTCGCGGTAGTCGCTCGAGCCCTTCCACACGGACGCGGACCCCTGTCGTCAGCAGGATCAACCGCGCCCAGGCACGGGCGCAACGGTGGGCCGTATCGCCGCTGCGATCCACCAGGCCGGACGCCAGCGACAGGCTGCCGAGCACCCCGGTATAGATGCTGATCGCCGGAATCAGCCAGAAGACGGTGCGCCACCAGTGGAACGGAGGGAGGCTCACCCGAGCAGTGCCTCCAGCGCCTCCGCAACCGTGCCGACTCCCACCTGCTCGCAGGCCCCGCCGTCGGTCCCCGGCGCGCAATTGGTGCTGGGCATGACACAGCGCGTGAATCCGAGCTGCGCCGCCTCACGGAGCCGCAGACCCGCGCGAACCGTGCCGCGTACCTCGCCGGAAAGACCGACCTCGCCGAACATGGCGGTACCCGGCAGCACCGGCCGATTGCGCAGGCTGGACGCCACGGCCGCGATCACGCCCAAGTCGGCCGCGGGTTCGTTGATGGTCAACCCGCCGGCCATGTTCAGGAACACGTCCTCCCCCGCCAGACCAAGCCCGGCGCGCTTCTCCAACACCGCCAGCAGCAGCGACAGGCGGTTGTGGTCGAGCCCGCTTGCCGTGCGCCGCGCGGTGCCGTACGCCCCGCTGCTCACGAGCGCCTGCACCTCGACGAGGATCGGACGCGACCCTTCGACGGAGCATAGCACCGCCGACCCTGGTGCATTCGAGACGCGCTCGGCCAGAAACAGTTGAGATGGATTGGGAACGCCCCGCAGTCCCGTGCCGGTCATATCGAAGACGCCGAGCTCGCTGACCGCACCGAAACGGTTCTTCACCGCGCGGATCACGCGGTGGGAATGGTGCCGCTCCCCCTCGAAGTACAACACCGTATCGACGACGTGCTCGAGCACCTTCGGTCCGGCGAGGCTGCCGTCCTTCGTCACGTGCCCCACGAGAAAGGTCGGCAGGTTGCGGCCCTTTGCGATGAACAGCAGGTCTGCCGCCGCCGCCCGCACCTGCCCTATGCTGCCCGGGGCGGACTGCAGCTTGAGCGAGAAGACCGTCTGAATCGAATCGACAATCAGTACGACCGGCTTGACCCGTGCGGCCTCTTCGACGATCCGCTCCAGGCAGGTCTCCGCCAGCAGGTAGAGCGGCGGCGCACCGAGGCCGAGCCGATCGCCGCGCATCTTGAGCTGCTCCACGGACTCCTCGCCCGAGGCGTACAGCACCGGGCCGAGCGTGCCCGCGACCGCCGCCGCCATCTGCAACAGCAACGTCGACTTGCCGATGCCCGGCTCGCCGCCCAACAGAACGGCCGAGCCCGGCACGATTCCGCCGCCCAGCACCCGATCGAGCTCACCTATGCCGCTCGCCAGCCTTTCGGCGTCCGCGGTCTCGACCTGGTCGTAGCGCTGCGCCGTGGCGCCGCCGGCCGCGGGCACGGGTCCCGCTGCGCCGGGCCGCACGGCAGGCGCCGCCTCCTCCACGAGCGAATTCCACGCGCCGCAGTCCGGACATTGCCCGAACCACTTGCGCGTCTGCGTACCGCAAGCCTGACAGGCGAAGATCGTCTTCGGCTCTTTCATGACTCCGTCATGGCGCCGCCGGCTCCCCGCTCTCCGCCGCCGCCGAATCCGTCTCCGTATCGGAGTACACGCGCTCGATGCGGCTACCGGTGCGGCACAGGATCTCATGCGGCACCGTACCGATCCAATCCGCCACCTCTCCAACGCCGATGCATTCGCCGCCCTGGGCACCGATCAGAACGACCCGGTCGCCGGGACTGACGTCCATCTCGGTGACGTCGATGGTGATTGAATCCATGCACACCGACCCGACAATCGGCGCGCGGCGGCCGCGGACCAGCACCGCGCCGACGCCCGCCATCCGTACGTCGAGCCCGTCCGCGTAACCCGCCGGAATGACCGCAACACGCGTCGGGCGGTCGGCCCGGAACCGTGCGCCGTAGCCGCAGGTCTCGCCCGGGCGCATCCCCTTGACCGCGACGATCCGGCTGTGCAGGGACAAAACGGGCCGCAACCGCAGGGCGGTAGGCGCCGGCAGGCCGTCCGGGACGGCCCCGTATAGCAACAGACCCGGCCGCACGGCGTCCAGCCAGGTGCGCCGGTCGCGCAACAGCGCCGCGCTGTTGGCCGCATGACGCGGCAGCGCGGCCAGGCCGAGCTCCGACAGCAGTGCCGTCGACGCGTCGAAGCGTTGCTGCTGCTGCTCGAAGAGGGACGCGTCCGACGCATCGGCGGTCGCGAAATGCGTGTAGACCGCCTCGAAGACAAGGTGGCGGCTGGCCAGCACGTCCGGCAACGTTGCGCGCAGGTTGTCGTACCGGAAACCGAAGCGGTTCATGCCGGTATCGACCTTCAAATGACACCGGAGGCGGACGCCGCGCCGCGCCGCAATCTCGTGCAGCGCCCGCGCCGCAGACGGCGACGACACGGTCGGCGTGAGCCGGTGCTCGAACACGCCGGCGAGGTCGCTGATGCTGAGCGCGCCGAATACGAGAATCGGTATCCGGACGCCGCTGCGCCGCAGCTGCACCCCTTCCTCGATGTCCGCGCAAGCCAGCATTGACGCACCGGCGTCTTCGAGAGCCCGGGCGACGGTCACCGCGCCGTGGCCGTACGCGTTGGCCTTGAGGACGGCGATGACCTGCGGCGGACGGCGGCCCGCGGACGGCGGCGTGACGAAGGCGCGCAGGGCGCGGTAGTTCGTCTTCAGCGCCGCCACGTCGATCCGGGCGAAGGTCGGTCGGACCACCGGCTCACTGCTCGGCTGGACTGAGGTTGGCGAAGCGGGTGTACTGCTTGAGGAATGCAAGCCTCACTGTCCCGGTCGGGCCATTGCGCTGCTTGCCGATGATGATCTCCGCCACCCCGGAGTTCTCCGGCTTTTCGTCGTACATCTCTTCGCGGAAAATGAACATGACGACGTCCGCATCCTGCTCCAGCGCACCGGATTCCCGCAGGTCGGACAGTTGCGGCCGGCGGTCCGCGCGTGATTCGGGCGCGCGGCTTAGCTGAGACAGCGCCACCACCGGCACGTTCAACTCCTTGGCCAGCCCCTTCAGGCTCCGCGAGATCGAGGCCAGCTCCTGCGTGCGGTTTTCGAACCGGCCGCGCCCCTGCATCAGCTGGATATAGTCGACGATGACCAGGTCGAGGCCGTGCGTTTCCTTGAGCAGGCGACTCTTGGCGCGCATCTCCAGCACGCCGATGGCCGGCGTGTCGTCGACGAAAATGCGGGCCTGCCCGAGTCTGCCCAGGGCCTCTGACAGACTGCTCCAGTCAGTCTCGCTCAGCATGCCGGTGCGCAGCCGGTGGGCATCGACATCCGCCTCGGCGGTAAGCATCCGCATGAAGATCTGCTCCTTGGCCATCTCGAGGCTGAAAATGCCGGCCGTCCGCTCGCCCGCGGTCCCGACGTGCAAGCCCATGTTGAGCGCGAATGCCGTCTTGCCCATCGAGGGGCGCGCGGCGACGATTACGAGATCGGCCGGCTGGAGTCCGGCCGTCATGCGGTCGATGTCGGCGAAGCCGGTGGGTACGCCGTTGACGAGGCCTTTCTGGGCCTGGATCCGTTCGACCGTCTCGAACCCATCCTTGACGAGTTCCTCCATCGACACGAAGCCGCTGTGAATGCGGTCTTCGGCGATCGCGAAGATTTCGCGCTGCGCCCGGTCGAGCACGTCGTCGGCCTCGTCCTCGGCCGAGTAGGCGGTGGCGACGATCTTGTTGGCCGAATGGATGAGATTGCGGAGGGTGGCCTTTTCCTTGACGATCTGCGCGTAGTGCGCGACGTTGGTCGACCGCGGCACGCCGTCGGCCAGCGCACTGATGTACGCGGGACCACCGATCTTCTCGAGATCGCCAGCCCGGTCGAGCTCCTCGCGCAACGTGACGAGGTCAATCGCCTGGCCCCGCTCGCTGAGGCCGATGATCCTGTTGAAGACACGGCGGTGCGCGTCACGGTAGAAGTCGTCGGCCTTGACGAGCTCCGCCGCCACGTTGAACGCCGAGTTGTTGATCAGAATCGAGCCGAGGACGCAGCGCTCCGCCTCGAGATTGTGCGGCAGGGATCGCTCGCCGGCAGGGATCGGCGCGAAGTCTTCCATCCGACAGACACACCAGCGACGCGCACGCGGCGCGCGTCCGCCTCCGATCGGCGCCCCGGTGAATCAGACGCCGTATTGCCAGCCGCTCCTAAGCGGACTCGTCCGCGGCGGTCCCTTCACTGACGACGCGCACGCGGACGTTGGTCGTGACGTCGCGGTGAATCTTGACGGCGACCGTGAAATCACCCAGCTGCTTGATCGGCTCGTCCAGCTGCACCTGGCGCTTGTCAATCTCCAGCATGTTTACCGCCAGTTGCTCGGCGATGTCGGCGTTGGTCACCGAACCGTAGAGCGTGTCATTCTCCCCGACTCGCCGCGCGATTTCGCATTCCACCGCCGCCACGCGATCGGCCAGAGCCTGCGCCGCCTGCCGCTCGTCCGCCTCGCGCTGCTCGGCGATGACGCGCTCCCGATCCACCTGCCGGCGGTTCGCCTCGGTGACCGGCAGCGCCAGTTTGCGCGGCAGCAGGTAGTTGCGCGCGTAGCCGCCGGCCACGTTGACGACATCGCCGCGGCGGCCCAGATGGTCGATGCTTTCCCGAAGGATGAGCTCTACCACTTCAACCTCCTGCAGGAGACCGTGGCAAAAGCCCCGCTGCATTCGCCACGCGGGGTTTCACCACGCACTCCTAGTCCGTGATGTACGGAATGAGCGCCAGCTGCCGCGCCCGCTTGATGGCCGTCGTCAGCTTGCGCTGGTGCTTGGCGCACGTCCCGGAAATGCGGCGCGGCTGAATCTTGCCGCGCTCCGGAATCGACAACATCAGCACCCGCACGTCCTTGTAATCGATGTAGTCAATCTTCTCGACGCAGAAGCGGCAGACGCGCCGACGCCGAAATCCGGTGCGCCGGGGCCCGCCGCTCGAAGGCCGCCGCGGTCCTCGTTCCTTCGTCATTCGCTCACCTCCGCCGCTGGCGCCGGCTCGTCACCGGACCCGTCCGTCTTCGCGGGCGGCTCCGTAGCCGGCTCCGCTGCCTCCGCCGCTGGCGCCTCGACAGGCGCCGCTTCCGGCGCCGGCGCCGCGGAGCGCGCGCTCTGCCGCTGCTTGCGCTTGGACTGCCGCCGGGCTCGGGCGTGCTCGGCCTTGCGCAGATCCTCGTCCACGCGCACGATCAGAAACCGCAGGACATTGTCGGCCACCTTCAGCCGCCGATCCAGCTCGGCGACTATCGCGCCGGAGCCGGTGAACAGCTCCAGCACATACGTGCCTTCCCTGTGACGGTCGATTTCGTACGCCAGACGCCGCCGGCCCCAGTTGTCGGTCTTGTCGATCTGCCCGCCGCCCGCGGTGACGATTCCCTCGACGCGGGCATGCAACTCGGCGACCCCCGCGTCATCCACGTCCGGGGCGATGACGTAGATCAATTCATACTGTCGTGGTTCAGACATCAAACTCCTCTCGGTCAATGATGGCCACCGATCGCCGGCGGCAAGGAGCACGGGATTAGTTGAAACGATTCATCATCACATCGATGCCGCTGTCGGCAAATGCCTCGACTGCATCTCCGGCTTCCACGATCGCTCCCTTGATCGTATCCAACTCGTCCGATTCGAACCCGGCCAGCACGTGACTGGACAGGTCGCGCCGTCTGTCGCCGCGGTCGACCCCCACCCGCAAGCGGGCGAACTGCTCGGTTCCCAGCAACGAAATCACCGACTGCAAGCCGTTGTGGCCGCCCGCCGATCCGCCGCGCCGCGCCCGCAGCCGGCCCAGCGGCAGATTCACGTCGTCGGCCACGACCAGGATGTCGTCCAGATCGAACCGGTAGTAGCGAACCAGCGCGCCGACCGCCTCGCCGCTCAGGTTCATGAACGTGCAGGGCTTCGCCAGCATGACTTGCGCGTTCGGCCCGCGTTCCCGGGCCATGTAGGCGTCGGCCGGACAGGGTTCGAATACCAGCTCTCGCCGCCGCGCGACCTCGTCGACCACCTCGAAGCCGACGTTGTGACGCGTGCCGCGGTATCTCGAACCCGGATTGCCAAGCCCGACGATCAGCTTCACGACGCCACGGACCGTTAATCGCCCGCTTCCGCCTTTCCTTTCCTGGCGTCGTCCGCGTCGGCATCCGCTTCTGCCGGCGCGTCCTCCGCCTCCGCCTCCGCTTCGGCCTCGACGGGCTCAGCTTCCACCTTCGGCGCAACCACATGCACCAGCAGGGTGTCGGGGTCGCTCACCGGTTTCCACGTGACGCCCTCCAGCTTGTCGCGCAGCCGCACGCCCTGCCCGATCATGAGGTCGCTGACGTCCACTTCGATATGTTCGGGAATCTCGGTCGGCAAACATTCGACCTGAACGTCGCGCTGCACGAAATCGACGAGCCCGCCCTGCTGCTTGACGCCGGCCGCCTCGCCGACGAGCGTCACCGGCACGTTAACGGTGATGGCCCTGTCCAGCGGGGGGCGATAAAGATCGACGTGCAGCAACTCGTTGCTGACCGGGTCGACCTGAAATTCCTTGACCAGCACCTGGCTTGCGGCGGCGCCGTCGACGCTCAGCCCGATCAGGGTGTTGATGCCCGATTCGGAGTGCAGAATTTCGAGCAGCGCCTTGGGATCCATCTTGATCGCCGTGCCACCGCTCGTCTCTCCGCCGTACAACACCGCCGGTAACTGCCCCGCGCGCCGCAGCCGCCTGGCCTCGTTCTTTCCCCGCTCCTGCCGCGTAACCGCAGCCAACGTTGCGTCCATCGCCTCTGCCTGTCCCCTCTACCGCCGCATTCCGCCGCCCCTCCTGTTCAGACGAACAGGGAGGACACGGACGTTTCCTGATGAATGCTCTGAATCGCCTGCCCTAGCAGCTTCGCCACGGACAGCACCTGTATCTTCGACGATTGCTCCAGCTCCGGACGGAGTGGAATGGTGTCGGTCACGATCAATGGCTCCAGCGGCGAATCCTCGATGCGCTGGAGGGCCGGGCCGGACAACACACCATGTACGACGCACGCCAGCACCCGCGCAGCGCCGTTGTCGCGTAACGCCATGGACGCCTCGCGGAGCGTTCCGGCAGTGTCGACGATGTCGTCCTGAATGATGCAGATGCGGTCCTGCACCTCACCCACCACATGCATCACCTCGGCGTGGCCATCCGACGCGCGCCGCTTGTCGATGATCGCCAACTCGACATCGACGCCGAGACGCTTGGCGTAGGCACGCGCGCGCTCGACGCCGCCGGCGTCGGGCGAGACGATGGTCACGGGCCGGTCATGCCGCAACTTCGCCAGGTAGTCGATGAACACGGGGGCCGCAAACAGGTGGTCAACCGGTATGTCGAAGAAACCCTGAATCTGCGCCTTGTGCAGATCCATCGTCAACACGCGATTGGTTCCGGCGGCGCCCAGCAGGTTGGCGACCAGCTTGGCGGAAATCGGCACGCGCGGCTTGTCCTTGCGATCCTGGCGCGCATATCCGTAGTACGGCATCACGGCGGTGATGCGCGACGCGGACGAGCGGCGGAACGCGTCGATCATCACGCACAGCTCGATCAGATTCTCGTCGACCGGCGTGCAGGTCGGCTGTACGACGAATACGTCGGCGCCGCGAATGTTCTCGTCGATTTGAAACGACACCTCGCCGTCGGAAAAACGCCGCAGGCAGGCCCGCCCCAGCGGCACGTCGACGATGTCGGCGATCCGCTTGGCGAGAGCGGGATGCGCGCTGCCCGAGAACAGCTTCAATTCCCTGCTATGCATTGGCAACCTGACGTCACGCAGCCGACACGCCGAGCCGCCCGTCGCCGCGGGCGGCGCTTGTCACACTCACTCCCTTTCAACGTACGGGGCGCTGGCTGGGGCGGAAGGATTCGAACCTTCGAATACGGGATCCAAAGTCCCGCGCCTTACCGCTTGGCCACGCCCCACCATGAGTGGCCTGAGGCTCGCAGGAGGCCCGGCTGGTGACGATCGCCGCCACGCCGGATGCACCGGACCGCTGCCGCGGGCGCGAATGCGGCGCGCGGCGCGAGCGGGTGAGTACTGTAGCCGATGCGACGAGAGTGGGCAAGCCGGGCATGCCGAGACGCACCGTGTGCGGCTTTGGGGACGACCGCGCGTTGTCCCCCTTGCCACATGGGGTTGCGAGAGGTCTCTCCGCGGACTGCTAACCGGGCGGCGGTACGGCGGCCGTTTGGCGGGTGAACTCGGTGTGGCCGGTCGTGCGTGTCAATATGGTGCGCCAACCGCGGCGCCGCACGGCCAGCCGCGCGGCTGCCGCCGCGGGCTCCCGGCGGTACAGCCCGTAGACCACCGAGCCGCTGCCGGTCATCGCGGCCGCCAGCGCGCCGGTCCGCTCAAGCCGCTCCACCATGAATGCGACCTCCGGATGACGCCGGGCGACCATCGGCTGCAGGTCGTTCCGCAGGCCTTGCCAGGTCTGCCGCCAGCGGCGCGGCATGCAGGCAGGCTGCTCCGCCGCCGATCGCCGCGGCTGCTCCGAATCGAACCAGCGGTAGGCGTCGGCGGTGGCCACGCCGAACGGCGGACGCGCCAGCACCACCCACAGCGGCTCGATGTCCGGCACGCGGCGAATCCGTTCCCCGCGCCCACGGGCCACCGCCGCACCACCGTTGAGGAAGTACGGTACGTCCGAACCGATTTCCGAGGCCAGACCGTGGAGCCAACCCGCGCCGGCCGGGACGCTCCACGCAGTGCACAAGCCGCGCAACGCCGCGGCGGCATCGCTGCTGCCGCCGGCCAGACCCGCCGCCGCCGGAATCCGTTTGCGGATTGCGACGGCCGCGCCCGCCGGTTCGCCGCGGCGGCCGAGCGCCTCCCACAGCACGCTGGCCGCTTTCCAGGCCAGGTTCGCGCGCCCGGCGGGAACTTGCGGGTTGCGGCAGTGAATCGTCAATGGTCCGGGACGGGGCCGAAACGTCAGCGTGTCGTGCAGGTGCAGCGATTGCAGCAGCGTGAGCACCTCGTGGTAGCCGTCCGGACGCAGGCCGAGGATGCGCAGGTGCAGGTTGATCTTGGCCGGCGCGCGAACGATGAACGTCACGGGTCGTATCGCAGCCGTTTCACGGACCGGCGGACGGGACCGCTTCCGCGGCCACGCCGCGCGCAGCTTCGTCGCTCACCGCCAGCGGCCCGCTCTCCGGCCGCAATGTCTTGATGGAGGTGGGCTCGAAGTCCCCCGGCACGCGCCGGGCGAAAGCCCGGTCGTCGATTTCGACGTTGATGCTCACCTGCGAGAGCGTCGCCGTCACCTCGGTGATGGCGCCGCCCGGCGCCGTTGTGCGCAGATCGATCCGGCGCGGCATGGCCCGTGCGTGGTCGCCATACGAGACGATCAGGCCGCTGCGCCGGCCTGCAACGATGAGGGGCGCCCCATCGACGCGGTTCAGGAACAGCGTCTCGCCTCCCTCGAGCTGCACGCCGATCCATCCGTTGCCATACGTGCGCGCGCCGACCGGCGCCGGGTCGGGCACCAGGCAACCGGTAAGCACGGCCCGCAGGTCGGCCGGACCCAGCGGCAGTCCGGCAAGCAGTTCGAGCAGATCCTTTCCCGTGGCGTCGGTAACGACACGCCGTTGCCGCGGGAGCAGCAGTACCGCAGGCTCCTTGCCGGCGACCAGCACGAACGCAGGAGCACCGAACGGGGCAATTCCCTCCAGGCGCAGCGACGCCGGCCGCGCCAGCGCTCCGCGGACGCGCCCTCTCAGCCGCGTGTCGCCCGTCTCTCCATCGATGGCGAGCACGAGCTCCAGCGTTCGGACACGGCGGCACGCATCCACCGCGGCGTCGAACATCTCCGTATAGGCGGGTAGCGGGGTTCCGGCCCCTTGCGGCAGGACGACGCGCGGCGACGCGCAGCCACTCAGCAGCAGCGTGACGGCGCACAGCGCGAAGCGCCCGGCCCGCATGGGCATGGGCTTGCTAGCGCTCGAGTTGGCGTCTGGCGTCGCCGATCTTCCGTTCGATGGCGGCACGCTCGACCTCGTGCCCGTCGCCCGCCAGGGCGCGCTCCCATGCGGCAATGGCGTCCGCATAGCGACCGAGCTTGAGCATCAGGTCTCCGAAGTGATCCTGGATCACGGAGTTCCACGCCATCTGCTCGCTTGCCTGCTGCAGGAGGGCCTCGGCGCGATCGAGGCGGTCGAGCTTGAAATACGCCCAGCCGAGACTGTCCAGATACGCGCCGTTGTATGGATCGGTCTCGATGGCGCGCTCCAGCAAAATGACCGATTCCTCCAACCGCTCGCCGCGGTCGGCCAGCATGTATCCAAGGTAGTTCAACGCCGCCGCGTGCTCCGGATCCAGCTCGAGAATGCGCCGGAAGCGGCGCTCTGCATCCGCGGAGCGCCCACTCTGCTCCAGGACCGCTCCGAGCGGGAACAGGACGGAGGTGTCGTCCCTGAACCGGGCCGTGGCCGACTCCAGCAGCTCGATCGCCGCATCGAACCGCTCGTAGCGGCTGTAGTACGCGGCCAGCGTCAGGTAGGCGCGTGGTCGCTCGGTTCGAGACTCGAGCGCCTCCTGCAGCATCGCGACGCCGGCATCGATGTCTCCCTCATCGCCCAGCACCCGCGCTTCGAGACGGATTACCGCCAGGTTCTCGCCATGCTGCTCCCGCACGTCCCGCAACACCCGCCGTGCATCGGGCAGCCGCGCGGAATCGATATATGCCTGCGCCAACCGCCCGCCGAACGCCAGGCTGTTCGGCAGCATCTTGACGCCCTGCTCGTACACCCGGCTCGCCGCCTCGTATTCCTGCAGCTGCTCGTGGGCGAACCCGATACGTCCGAGCAGTCCGGCAATCTGATCCGGACGCAGGCCATGGTCCTCCGGGGTCTCCAGCAATGGCTCGAGCACTTCCACCACGCGACCGTGCTCCCGCTTCTGGCTGTAGACCTCCGCCAGCGCCAGCGTGCCCCGAAATCCCCCCGGCTCGACTTCCATCAGCCGGCGCGCGGCGGCTTCCGCGGCATCGAAATTCCTGAGCTCGAGCTCGACCTCCGACAAGAGGTACAGTCCCGCCACATCGTTCGGCCGCTGCGTGACGAGATCGTCGAGCACGTCGCGGGCGCGCTCGGGCCGCTTGGCACGCAGCAGCGCATTGGCCAGCTCGCGCTTCGTGCGCGCGCTGCGCGGATTGAGGTCGACCGCACGCTCGTACACCTCGACCGCGTCGCCCCAGCGCCCGTCCTTGCCGTACAGCTCCGCCAGCCGGCGCAATGCGCGCGAGGACGGTCGCCCGCCCGCGACCACCCGTTCGAGGGTCGTCACCGCCTCGCCGACGCGGCCGACCTGCTCGTACGCGCGGGCCAGCAGCATGCCCGTCTCCGAAAGACCCGGCGCATCCTTCTGCAGCTCCTCGAGCAGATCGACCGCACTCTGTGCGGCATCGGTCCGCAGGTAGAGCCGGGCCAGGGTCAACTCGACGTGAAAATCGGCAACCGGCGTCTCGCGTGCCTGCTCGAGGTGCCGAACGGCGACCCGGGCGTCGTCCGCGGTCCCCGAACGCTCGCTGGCGCGGGCGGCGAAGATCAGCCCCAGGATGCGGTGCGCGCTCTGGTTCTCGGGGTCTCGCTCGAGAGACTCTCTGGCGACTTCAACCGCCTCGTCGTTCTGGTTGCGGCGCGCGTAGACTGACGACAGCTCGGCGAGCAGCTCGCCTGACTCCGGATCCAGTTCGGCGGCTTCGCGGTATGCGTGCACCGCCGCCTCTACGTCCCCCGAGCTCTCGAGATGGCGTCCGTGGAGGAACAGGCGATACGCCTCGGCTCGCGTTGCAGCATTGTCGTCCGCGACCGGCTGGGCGGTAGCCGGGCGGGCCGGCGCCAGCCAGAGACACGGCACCAGCAACCCGAGAAGTACGCCGGCGAGCGGCCGGACAGGCATGACAGCCTCGATTGTTCCACAGGATGCGGCCGGCGACAAGCCGGGCCGGCGCTGGGCGGTTTTGATATAGTGGCTGGAACGCGCCCGCGGAGATATCTCTAGTGGTTGACCCCGAATTGTTGGAAATACTTGCGTGCCCCGACTGCAAGACGCCGGTGGCGCCGGTGAACGACGGGACGGGTCTCAAGTGCGAACAGTGTCGCCGCGTCTATCCGATCAAGGATGACATCCCGGTGATGTTGATCGACGAAGCCACGGTCGGCGCGTAGGAATCCCCGGTGCCGGCGGGCCAGACCGGACTCGAGCGCTCCGCTCTGGTAGTGCTGTTGCTGTTCATAGCAGCGCTGCCGATCTCGATAGCCGCGTCCCAGATACTGCTAACGCTGTCGATCGGTCTCTGGCTGGGCGTCCTCATCGCGCACCGCGAGCGACCGCGGGTCCCGCGCTTCTTCTGGCCGCTGCTCGCATATGCGCTGCTGACGCTGTTGTCCGTTGCCGCATCGTTGGACCCCGCGGCAAGCCTCGCGGACTCGAAGGAAGTGCTGCTGTTTCTGGTGGTGCCCGTCGTCTACCGGCTGGCGCGCGGGCGTGCGGCCTCTACGGCGGCCACCGTCATCGTCAGCGCCGGCGCTGCAACCGCGGTGTACGGCGTCGTCCAGTACGGCATCCTCGGATACGACGACCTCCAGCAACGCCCGCCCGGGTTCATGGGGCATTACATGACCTACTCGGGTCTGCTGATGCTGGTGCTCGTGCTGGCGGTGGCCCGCCTGTTGTTCGATACGCGCGACCGCGCGTGGACCGGCCTCGTCCTGCCGGCGCTGGCCGTCGCGCTGATGACCACGTTCACGCGCGGCGCCTGGATCGGCGCCGGCGTCGGCGGCACCTTGCTTCTGTTCATGAAGAACGTGCGGCTCCTCGCGATCCTGCCCATCCTGGCGATCATCCTGGTGGCGGTGGCGCCGGCCGGCATCGCCGAGCGGTTCGACTCAATCTTCGATCGGCGCGATCCCACGAGCCGCGACCGGATTGCGATGGCCCGTGCGGGGTTAAAGATGGTCGCGGACCACCCGCTGACCGGCGTCGGTCCGGACATGGTGCAGCTGGTCTATCCGCGCTACCGCGGCCCTGATGCGGTGAACGAGATCAATCCGCACCTGCACAACGTGCCGCTGCAGATCGCAGCGGAGCGGGGCCTGCCGGCGCTCGCCGTGTGGATATGGTTCGTCGTCGCCACTATCCGCGAATTGGTGGCGCGGTTCCGCCAACCTGCTTCGCGGGCGCTGGCGGCGGCCGGTTTGGCGGCCGTCGTCAGCATGCTGACCGCCGGTGCGTTCGAGTACAACTTCGGCGATTCGGAGTTCCTGATGCTGCTGCTCGTGCTGCTGACGCTGCCGTCAGCGGTCGCGGCGCAGCGAATCCAGCCGCAGCCGGACACTCCCGGCTAGCGTTAGTGCCGGAAGTGGCGCCGGCCGGCGAAAACCATCGCCATGCCGTGCTCGTCCGCGGCTTCGATCACCTCTGCGTCCCGCCGCGAGCCGCCCGGCTGCACCACCGCGGTCGCACCCGCCTCCGCAATGGCGTCGAGCCCGTCCCGGAACGGGAAGAAAGCGTCGGACGCGGCCACCGTGCCGCCGAGCGCGTCGGTTTTGAGCCTCGCCACCTTCACCGCGTCGACCCGGCTCATCTGACCGGCCCCCACGGCCGCTGCGCGATCAGCGTGGGCAAACAGGATAGTGTTCGATTTCACGTGCGCGCAGACCCGCCAAGCGAACCGCAGCGCCGCCCACTCGGCCGCCGTCGGCGCCCGCCTGGTCACGACGCGCAGGGTGGCGCCCGGCGCTATTTCGGCGCCGTCGCACCAGTCGGGGGCGGCCTCCGCGACACGGTCGCGCTCCTGCACCAGCAACGCACCCATGATCGACCGCACCTCTCGCCGGTTGGCGGCGCTGCCTGTCAGCAGGGCGCAGTCAGCGAGCACGAGCCGCAGGTTCTTCTTCGCCGCCAGCACCGCGCGAGCGTCCGCGTCGGCGGCCGGCGCCACCACCGCCTCGATGAACGTGCTTGCAATTTCGCGGGCGGTGCCGGCGTCGAGTGGCCGGTTCAAGCCGACGATGCCCCCGAACGCCGACAACGGATCGACCTCCCGTGCAGTGACGTATGCCTCTTCCAGCGATGCGGCCGTCGCCACGCCGCACGGATTCGTGTGCTTGACCACGACGGCGGCCGGCTCGGTGAACTCGAGCGCGAGCCGCGCCGCGGCATCCAGATCCAGCAGGTTCGTGAACGAGAGCCCCTTGCCCTGCACTACCTGCGCCGTCCCGAATCCCCAGCCCGGGTCCACGGCGTACAGGGCGGCCTGCTGATGTGGGTTCTCCCCGTATCGCAAATCCTGGAGCTTGCGCGCCGACAACGCCAGGTGGTCGGGCGCCAGGCCGTCAAGTACGAGCGGCGTGTGCGTGAACCCATCTCCTTCGACGCCAACCGCCGCCAGCGCCGCCGCGATCGTCCCGTCATATGCGGCGGTGTGCGCGAACGCCTTGCGCGCCAGCTCGAACCGGAATCCGGCCTCGGCGCCGCCGGCGTTGTCGAGCGCCGACAATACGCGCGGATAATCCGCCGGATCCACGACGATCAGTACGTCTCTGAAGTTTTTGGCCGCCGCGCGCACCATGCTGGGTCCGCCAATGTCGATCTGCTCGATCAATCCGTCAAAGCTGGTGTCCGGGCTCGTCGCCGCCTGTGCGAACGGATAGAGATTGACCACCACCAGATCGATGGGCTGGATCCCCTCGCTCTCGATTGCGGAGAGATCGTCCGCGCGGTCGCGCCGCGCGAGAATGCCGCCGTGCACTGCCGGATGGAGCGTCTTGACGCGCCCGTCCATCATCTCCGGAAATCCCGTCACTTCCGACACGCCGGTGACCGTGAGCCCTGCCGCGCGCAGGGCGCGCGCCGTCCCGCCGGTGGAAATCAGCTCGACCCCCCGCTGCGAGAGTCCGCTCGCCAGATCGACGAGCCCCTTCTTGTCCGACACACTCAACAACGCACGACTCATGCTCCGCGCCTCCAGAAAGATCGCTGCGTGACAGGTAAGAACCGTAAATTCGGCAGGAACAACGCGAGTGAGCGTGATGGTATCCTGAACGGCCGAATACCGGCAAGATTGCCCTGCCCGCCGCGCACGCCGGGG
>JAGWAI010000022.1:4055-26651 GCA_021296485.1 Acidobacteriota bacterium | reverse complement strand
GGTCACCCCGCTCGTGGAGCCGCTCTCGCTCGACGAGGCGTATCTCGACGTGACCGAGAACGCCTGGGGCGAGCCGTTCGCGACACCGGTTGCGCGGCGCCTCAAGCAGCAGATCAAGGAGGCGACCGGCCTCACCGCCTCGGCGGGCGTCGCGCCCAACAAGTTCCTGGCCAAGATTGCTTCCGGGTGGCGCAAGCCCGACGGCCTGACGGTAGTACCGGGCGAACGGGTCGAGGCGTTCCTGCAGCAGCTGCCGGTCGACAAGCTGTGGGGCGTCGGACCCGTGACGTCGCGCCGCCTGCGCGCCGCCGGCATCGAGCGGCTGGTCGACGTCCGTGGGGTCGAGCTCGAGCAGCTCCGGGGGGTCGTCGGCAGCCAGGCGGACCGGCTGCGGCAGTTGGCGCAGGGCATCGACGACCGGCCCGTGACGCCGCACCGGCAAGCCAAGTCGCGCAGCGCCGAGCAGACTTATGCGGAAGACCTGCGGGACATCGACGCCGTGCGCGCCGAGGTCGAGCGCCTGGCGCGCCGCGCCGCGGCGATGATCGAACGCGCCGGCGTCTTCGCGCGCACCGTGACGATCAAGGTACGCTACGACGATTTCAAGACCATTACCCGCAGCCACACCGACCGCGCGGCGACCCGCGACGCCGAGCCGATAGCGCGCCGGGCCTGCGACCTGCTCGACCGTACCGACGCCGGCCGCCGCCCGGTCCGGCTGCTCGGCGTCGGCCTGCACGGGTTCGCGCCCGCGCCGGGCCCTGGCGAGCCCGAGCGGGAGCGCCTGCTCTGGGAGCTCGAATAATGTGCGGAGGAACGTGCGTCAGGACGCCGGCCGGCGCCGTGCGTCAACCTGCGCTGGCGTTTCTGTCCGCCAGCAGGACCGCGTCGATTCGCTGATTGACGGCCCGAATCTCCGCGGTCAGGTCGCGGCGCAAGCCGTCCACCTCCAGGCGCACACCTTCCACGGCCACGCCCACCAGCCGCCAGACCCCGAGCAATACGCCGAGGCCCGTCAGCACGGTCGCCACCACGTTGGTATCCATCACACAACTTCCACCGGCAGCGGACCCGACCTCCTTCCCGCAGTATAGCGCGTAGCGTGCGCCCGCACCGACCGGGGCCGTCTCTGCCCCGCGCCGTCCGCTTGACTGTCCAGCCTTGCCCGCTGCATCCCACACACGCCACAACAACCGCGCAACTCGTACTTTGCGCCTGCGACGTTTCTGTTAAACCCATGTTAAACTCATCGGTCATGTTTCGTTTGGTTGCGTTCGTAATCGTCGCGCTCGTCGTCCTGGAGCGGCCGGCGGCCGCCTATCTCGATCCGGGAACCGGGAGCATGCTGCTCCAGGCGCTGCTGGGCGGTATGGCGGCGGTGGGCGTCATCACGAAGCTCTACTGGCACCGTCTGACGGCTCTGTTCCGCGGTAAGCTGCAAGGGTCAAAACGCTAGATCCCGGCCGCTGGACAAGCGTGCCGCCGCCGCACCCCGGCACGATCCGCGCCGCCGATGACCGCCGCGAAACCATCCATACGGTTCGACGCCGGCTCCTTCCGCGACCCCGACACGCGGGTCTTTCATTACAACGGATCGGTATACCGCAGCCTGTCGGCCCGCGCCCTCGCTGACTGGCAGCGGCTCGCCGGCACCGGCTTCTACGAGCGCTTCGCCGCCGACCGCCGCGTGATCCCGACGCGGATGGTCACGGATTCCGAGGCGCTGCCGCCGCTGGACGGACGTTGGGCGGCGGTGCTGGAGCACGAGCGCCTGCCCCTGGTGTCCTACCCGTACGAGTGGTCGTTCGGCATGCTCAAGGACGCCGCGCTGCTGCAGCTCGACCTGACGCGCGCGGCCCTCGACGAGGACATGACGCTCAAGGACGCGACCGCGTTCAACGTCCAGTGGCTCGGTGCGCAACCCACGTTCATCGACATCGGGTCGTTCACGGCATACGCCGCGGGTGAGCCCTGGGCCGGCTACCGCCAGTTCTGCGAAACGTTTTTCTATCCGCTGCTGCTGCAGGCGTACCGCAACGTGCCGTTCCACCCGTGGCTGCGGGGCAGCCTGGAAGGGATTACCGCCGAGCAGTGCAACGCGCTGTTGTCCGGCCGCGACCTCCTGCGGCGCGGCGTGCTGGCGCACGTCTATCTGCAGGCCAAGGCGCAGGCGCGCTACGACGATACGCCGGGGAACGTCCGGCAGGAGCTGCGCGCCGCCGGGTTCGGCGCGGCGCTCATCAAGCACAACATCGAACGCCTGCGACAGACCGTCGCGCGGCTGCAGTGGGACGCCGGCCGTTCGACCTGGTCCGAGTATCAGCGCGAGCACACGTACGACGACACCGACCTGCGGCGCAAGACGGAGTTCGTCGAACGGGTACTGGCCAGCCGGCGCTGGCCGCTCGTCTGGGACATTGGCTGCAACACCGGCAACTACTCCCGCATGGCCGCCGGACACGCGGAGTACGTGCTGGCGCTGGACGCGGATCACTTGGTCATCGAGCGTCTGTACCAGGCGCTCAAGGCGGACGGACCGACTAACATCCTGCCGCTGCTGGCGGACCTGGCCGATCCGTCGCCCGGCCTGGGTTGGCGCGGCCGCGAGCGCCTGCCGCTCGGCGACCGCGGCCAACCGGCGCTCATCCTGTGTCTGGCGCTGATTCACCACCTGGTGATCGGCCGGAACATCCCGCTGGAAGACTTCGTGGCCTGGCTCGCGCAGTTCGGCGGCGAGGTTGTCCTGGAGTTCGTCGGACCGGAGGACCCGATGGTGGAGCGTCTGCTGCGCAACCGCCAGGACCAGGAGTTCGACTATTCCGCCGCGGCGGTCGGCGCCGCGCTCGAACGCCACTTCGGCGGCGTCACCCACGAAACGCTGGCTTCGGGCACTCGCACGCTTTACCACTGCCGGCCGAGGATCCGATGAACCAGTCGAGCGCTTCAGGCTCCGTCCTGCCCGGCTGGGCGCGTGTTGCCGACGGCCTCACCGTCGTGTTGGCACTGGCGGTTTCGTACGTGACCGTCTTCGGCGGCATCCGCATGGGAGACCTGTTCTCGATGTCTACGCCGTGGCGGGCGTTGGCCGGGCTGGTCGTCATATGCGGCGTGCGGCACTACCTTGTTCCCACGCCGGCGATACATCAACGCGCCAGGCGCTGGCTGCAAGCCGCCTCTCCGCAACTGCAGGAGCTGGCAACCCGCTCCGGACAGTGGCGCCCGGTCCGCCTGGCGACGCGCCTTGTACGCGAAATCCGCCGCGTCCTTGCGGGAGCGCCGCCGCGTGAAGCCCCCAACGCCGCACGATTCGAAGTGCTCCACGTCGTAGCCCTCTGGAGCCTCGCCGTTGCGCAGCCGATCTTCGATCTGGTCGCGCGCAGTCCGGAGTTCTTCGTCGCCCACGACACCCGGCCGGGAGATCTGCTGGCGCTGGTAGCGCTGCTCTGCCTCGGCGGACCCACGGGCTGCGTGCTCCTCATTCATCTCGCCGGCCGCATTGGCGGCTGGCGCTGGCGGCGGCGCGCGGCCGCGGCGGTCATCGGCGGCCTCGCCGGCGCGGTGGCCCTCGCGGCCTTCAAGGCGCTCGGCGGCTGGCCCGGCGGACTGCTGATCGGCATGGCCGCCATCACGGGCGCCGCTACGGCCGCGACGTACCTGAGGTTGCCGCCGATCCGCACATTCGCCACCTTTCTCACGCCGGCGGCGGTCATCGTACCGGCGGTATTCCTGCTCAGCCCCGGCGTCGTTCGACTACTGGCGCCGACAGGCAACGCGGGGGCGCTCGACGGCGTGACATTCACCGCCACGCCGCCCGTGGTGGTTGTCGTCTTCGACCAGTTCCAGCTTGCGGCGCTGCTCGACCGGCAAGGCAACATCGACCCGGCGGCCTTCCCCAACTTTGCGGCGCTGGCGGCCGATGCCACCTGGTTCCGAAACGCGACTGCGGCGGCGGGGCTGACGACGTACGCACTGCCTGCGGTACTGACCGGAATGCGCCCGTCGCAAGGTCGGCTGCCCGTGGCGGGCGAGCATCCGGCGAATCTCTTCACGCTGCTGGGCGGCCGGTATCGAATGCACGTCGAGGAGCCGTTGACCGATCTCTGCCCGGAGACGCTCTGCCGGCCCGACCGCGCCGGATTCGGCGCTTGGCTCGCGGGCGTCATGCGCGATCTGGCGGTCGTGTATCTGACGGTCGTATTGCCGGACGATCTGGCTGCGCCGCTGCCGCCGGTGGACCAGAACTGGAAGGACTTTGCGGCAAGCGAGGAGAGCGCCACGTTCGGGGATCGCTGGCGGGCGGCGCGCGTCGACGACCGGCGCGAAACCGTCGACCGCTTCATCGCCGGCATCGACGGCGACACGCGGCCGATGCTGCACTTCATGCACGCGCTGTTGCCGCACGAGCCGTTTCTCTACCTGCCGACCGGACAGCAGATGACCTTTCAGCGGCACATGGTCGGCCTGCGGGACGGCAAGTGGAACGAAGACCGGTGGGCGGCGGCGCTCAACTACCACCGTTACCTGCTGCAGGCGGGATATGTCGACACCCTGCTCGGCAGGCTGGTGGCGCGCCTGAACGACGTGGGCATCTACGACGACGCGCTGGTCGTCGTCACCGCGGACCACGGTGTCAGCCTGCAGCCCGGCCTCTCGGTAAGGCAGCCGGCGGAGTCTTCGTTTGCGGACGTCGCCGCGGTGCCGCTGTTCATCAAGCGGCCGGCGCAGCGTCGGGGCGCAGTGGTCGATACAAACGTCGAGGTGATCGACATCGTCCCGACGCTGGCGGCCGAGCTCGGGATTGAACTGCCGTGGATCGCCGACGGCTCGAACGTGCTCGACCCGGCGCATGCGCCGCGACCGTCGAAGGTGATGTTCCACGACGGCGCAAGGAGGAAGATGGAGGTGCCCGGCGATCTCGGCGCGGCCCTGCTCGAGAGCGCCTCCCGCAAGTACGAGTGGTTCGAGGAGGGCGACCTGCTGGACATTCCTGTTCCCGACCGCCGCTACCGCGATCTGATCGGCCGCGCTGCAGAGTCGCTGCTCGCGGCGCATTCGGCGGACTTCGAGGTGGTCGTGGACGCGCTGCCGCTGATGCAGGATGTCGACCTGGAAGCCGACTTCGTGCCTGCCCATATCACGGGCGCCGTGACCGGCCTCCCCGACGGTGCGCCGCCGCCGGTGCTGGCGATCGCGCTCAACGGCCGGGTCGCGGCGGTGACGCGGCCGTACGCCTTTCCGGTGGTCGGCCGCCGCGGGGCGTGGGAGGCAATCATCAACCCGCGCCGGCTCGTCCCCGGCGCCAACACGCTGGAGGTGTACGAGGTCCGGGAGGACAATGGTGGTCGGACCGTCTCATTGGCGGCGACCGGCGGCGATCGGGCCACCGACGGTTGGCCGAATCTCGTTCGCGAGGAGGAGCTCCAGCTGCTCCGCGGGCGGGCTTCCGGCTTCTATGGCACCGAGTGGGCGGGCGACAGGCTGTTCCGCTGGACGCGCGGGGACGCCCGGCTTGTGGTCCCGCTCGATCCGGAGATGTTGCCGTCTTCCCTGGCAGTCGAAGTCCTGCTGACCGGCCAGCCGAAGCAACTCGACATCGCCGTCAACGGCTGCGCGCTATTCGATGACACCATTGCTGGACGCTGGAGCGCCGAGTTCGATCTCGGCGGCTGCCCGCTGGCGGCGCCCGTGCTGGAGATCACGCTGGCAAGCGATACGCACGTTCCGTCAACGCGCGACAGCCGCACGCTCGGCGTCGCTGTCCGACGGATCGAGTTGCGTGGCGAATTTCCGTCTCCGTAACCCCGTCTTCATATCCGTGGCCTAAACTTGCTGGCTGGTGGCCAGCGAACGGCAGAGAACGAGGGTGGCGAGTCAGCAGCCGGCGGACCTGGCGTTCTTTCGGGTTCTTGATTCCCTGATCCTGTCCGTCGTCTGCATTTCGTACGCCTCCGTCATCCTGCTCGCGTTCGGGGCCTTCGACGCGCGGCTGGCCATCGTCGCGGGCCTGCTGCTTGCGGCGACCGGCCGCTACTTCCTGCCTGCCAGCTTCGAGCCGGAGCACGCCGCCTCCGGCAAGCCGGTCTTTCCGGTAGTCCTCGTGGTCCTGCTGGCGGCGCTGTTGTTCCGCGCGGAGCCGTTTCGGCCGATGCACGGCGGGCAGGACCAGGGCGTCTACGTCAGCATGTCGGCGCACCTGCAGCGGGAAGGCTCGGTCTTCATCGACGACCCGGTCCCCGCGGCGCTGCCCGACGAGCGGTCGCGCAACATCTACGCGTCCGGCATGCCCGAAGATCCGTCCTTTGCGGCGTCGGTGCAGCCCGGCGTCTACTACTCCGACGGGAAGGGTGACTACGTCTTCCAGTTCTACCACCTGCACCCGCTGTGGATGGCGGTATTCGCCGAGCTGTTCGGCGACGCCGCCCGGTTCTACGCGCTGACCTTCTTGTCCCTGCTCAGCATCCTGGGCCTCTGCCTGCTGGTGCTGGAGATGACCGGGGCGCGTGCGGCGGCGCTGGTTACCGGGCTGCTGCTGGCGCTTAATCCCCTGCACGTCTATTTCAGCCGGCTGCACGTCACGGAGATCGTGGCGCTGGCGTTCTCCGCCATCGGTTTCTACTACCTCGCAAGGGCGGCGCGCGGCGTGCAGCGCTCGGCCCCGCCGGCGGCCACCGCGACGCTGGCAGCGCTGTCGGCGCTGTCGCTCTCGCTCGTGTTCTTCGTGCGCATCACTGGGTTCCTGTACCTGCCCTTGGTGGTGCTGATCTACGGCCTCGGCATCTGGTGGACCGCGCAGCACCGCCCGGCGTACACGCGGCAGGTCATCGGCTACGGCGCCCTCGTCGCGGCGCTGTACGGCGTCTCGGTGCTGTACGGCCTGTACTACTCACCCATCTACGCCCTCGAGATCTACCGCTGGCGATTCGCGGGCCTGCTCGGGACGCACTGGAAGGCGATCCTGGCGATCGTCTCGCTGGCAACGGTTGCGGCCGGTATCGCGCTGCCGTTCGCGGTGCGCAGCGGCGGTGCGCAGCGGCGGCTGGCGTTCGCCGCCCGGCCGGGCGTGTGGATCGGACTGGCGAGCGCGGCCATCGCGCTTGGCGTGGCCGGGAGCTTCTACGAGGCGTACGTGATCGGGTTCACCGAGCGCTACGCGTACACGCAGCACTACCTGCGCTTCGGCGTCGTGGGCCTGGGTGCGCCGATCTTCTGGCAGACCGGCGCCGTAGGCTGGATGCTGTACACGTCGCCGCTGCTGGCGCTGGTGGGCATCGCCGGGGTGCACCGGATGCCGCGCCAATGGCCGCTGGTGCTGCTGTACGTCTTTCTGGCGGTCTGCCTGTTCGCCAATCTGGCGGTCAACGTGCCGGTCATCTACCAGCACTACTACTACGCCCGCTACCTGGCCAGCGAGATCGTGCCGTACGGCATCGCCATCGCCGTGGCGGTGACGTTTCTCTCGACGGCGCGCTGGTTTCGCGTGCTCGGCGCGGCTGCGATCGCGCTGACGATTCCGTTCCACCTGTACTACGTCCTGCAGCAGATGCCGGTGCGGGAGGGCGCGCGGCCCTACGCCTCGATGACCAGGATTGCGGACACGGTGGGGGACGGGCTGCTGCTGCTGGACCTCGACGGCTGGGGCGGAAGATCCGACGGCGCGCGCGCCGCGCGCCTGCAGACGCCGTTGACCTACTACTACGGCAAGCGCGTGTTCCCGTTCGAGTCGCGCGAGCTCGACGAGATCCTGGCGTCGTTCGAAGGCGTCAGCGGGGCCGACGTGTGGCTGCTCGGCAACCGTCCGAGCACGCATCCGCGCCTGCAGCTGGTCCGCACGTTCCTCTACCGGGACAACCGCATGGACAGCGCCGCGTTGATTCCGACAACCTTCAATGAGAATTATTGGCGGCAGGTGCTCTACCTCTACCGGGTGCCGGGCGTATGCGAGACGCCGGGATGCGACCTGCGGTTCAGCGACGGCCGGCTGTACCCGATCCGGCGCGGATACGTCTACGCGCAGACGGTGCTCGGCCAGGGCTGGCACGGCCTGGAGGAAGACCACGTCTGGTCCAGCGACTCGCAGACGCTGGAATTGTCGAGACGCTGGTTCGACGCGGGGCGCTGGCCGGCGGCGCTCCGCATGGAGCTGCGGCCGTACGCCGCCTCGCCGGAGCACCTGGTGACGCTGATCGTCCGCTCCGGCGAAGTGGAGGAAGAGATCCTGTTCGACGGCGGCGGGCTGGCCGTGCATGATGTGCCCCTGGGTTGCCCGGACGAAGGCGCCACGTGCACGGTGTACCTCGACGTCGACGGCGCGCGCTCTCCGAGCGACGTCAGGGGTTCGGCCGACGGCCGCACGCTGGGCGTCGGCCTGTACAACATCGGGTTCGAATTCGATCAGGAGCAGCCTTGAAGCTCATCATCCAGATCCCGTGCTTCAACGAGGCGGAGACGCTGGCCGCCACCCTGGCCGACCTGCCGCGCGAGGCGCCCGGATTCGACACGGTCGAGTGGCTGGTCATAGATGACGGCAGTACGGACGCGACGCGCCAGGTGGCGTTCGACCACGGCGCCGACCATGTCGTGCGGCATACCTCGAATCAGGGCCTGGCGCGGGCGTTCATGACCGGCCTCAACACTTGCCTGCGGCGCGGTGCCGACGTCATCGTCAATACCGACGCCGACAACCAGTACGACGCGGCCTGCATCCCCGTGCTCGTGGCGCCCGTCCTCGACGGCACGGCGGACATCGTCGTGGGGGAGCGGCCCATCCAGGTCATCCGGCACTTCTCCCCGCTGAAGAAGATGCTGCAGAAGCTGGGAAGCTGGGTCGTACGGATTGCCAGCAACACCAACATCCCGGACGCGCCGAGCGGCTTCCGCGCCTTCAGCCGCGCCGCCGCCCAGCAGTTGGCCGTGTTCAACGATTACACCTACACGCTGGAGACCATCATTCAGGCCGGGCAGAAGCACATCGCCATCACGTCCGTGCCGGTTCGCGTGAACGAGGATCTGCGGCCGTCCCATCTCGTATCGAGCATTCCGTACTACATCGCGCGCAGCGTCGTCACGATCGTGCGCGTATTCGTCATCTACCGCCCGTTTCGCTTCTTCTCCCTGTTCGCCGCGGTCACGTTCCTGGCCGGGTTCGCCATCGGCGTCCGGTTTCTGTACTTCTACCTGACGGGTGACGGCGCCGGGCACATCCAGAGCCTGATGCTGGCGACGCTGCTGATGGGCGCCGGCTTTCAGTTGTTCCTGGTCGCCTTCATCGCCGACCTGCTGGCGGCCAACCGCAAGCTGATGGAGGATCTGCTCTACCGCGTGCGGTCCGCCGGCGGGCAATAGCCGCCCGGCGCCGAACGCCGCGCCCTGATCAGCCATGCGGATATCCGGCGGCCGGACCGAGGACGGCATCGTTTTCGGCAACACCTACGACAAGTACGGCGCCACCAACCCGGTGGTGCGCCGGATCATGCGCGGCTTCGCCGGCAGGCTGCAAAACTACGTTGAGCGCGCCGCGCCGGCGTCCATCCATGAGGTGGGTTGCGGCGAGGGGTACTGGACCCTGCGCTGGGCGCGCCGCGGCGTGCCCTGCCGCGGTACCGATTTTTCGGGGCGCGTCATCGACCATGCGCGCGCGAACGCCCGCGGCGCGGGGCTGGACCCGGAGATGTTCGCGGTCCGCAGCATCTACGAGCTGTCGCAACGCGATGACCGGGCGGACCTGGTCGTCTGCTGCGAAGTGCTGGAACACTTGCAGGACCCGCGCGCCGCGTTGGCGCGGCTCGAGGCGGTGGCGGACCGCCACCTGGTACTCAGCGTGCCGCGGGAGCCGCTGTGGCGGGTGCTGAACGTCATGCGCGGCGCGTACCTGCGCGATCTGGGGAACACGCCCGGCCACGTGCAGCACTGGTCGCGGCGGGCGTTCGTGCGGTTCGTTTCCGCCGTGTCGACCCGTTTCGACATCGTCGATCAGTGCGCGCCGACGCCCTGGACCATGCTGTTGTGCCGCCGCCGTACCCCGTAGCGTATGAGCGAGGCCGCCCGGAAATGGTCCGGACGCATCGGGCTGGCGCTGGCCGCGTGCAGCGTCGCTTTCGTCGCCGCGCGGTTCCTGCAGTACCGCGACGATCTTGCCGCGGCGCACGTGCCGCGGGTGGTCTGGCTGGCCGCGCCGCTGTTCGCGGCGCTCTACGCGGCGTCGAGCGTGCTGTTGGCGTCCGCCTGGCGGGATCTGCTGGCGGCGCAGGGACAACCCGCCGGCCTGCGCTGGTGCGTCGGCGCCTACGGCCTGTCGCAGCTTGCCAAGTACATTCCGGGCAACGTCTTTCAGTTCGCCGGCCGCCAGCTCATCGGCGTGTCGGGCGGCCTGCCGCACAGCGTCCTCGCCCGCTCGGCGCTGCACGAGCTGCTCGGCCTGACCGCTGCCGGCGGGCTCATCAGCCTGTGGGCGTTGCCGCTGGTGGCCGTCGGCCTGTCCTGGGTGTCGACGCCGCTCGTCGGCGCGGCGACGGTCGGGTTGGCGCTGGCGACCGTCCGCCTGGTCGCCGGCGCGCGGATCGCCAGGGCGCTCGGCGCGCATCTGCTATTTCTGCTGGCGGCCGCGACTGTCTTTTTCTGGCTGCTCGGCCTGCTCGCGCCGCACCCGGACCAAGCGGCCGCGTGGCTGCCCATCTGGGGCGCATACACGGCCGCATGGATGGCCGGATTCGCCACGCCCGGCGCGCCCGCGGGACTCGGCGTGCGAGAGCTGGTGCTGCTGTTCCTGCTGTCCGGCCGGGTGCAGGAGGAGACGCTGCTGGTGGCGGTTGCGCTGGCCCGCCTGATTACGGTGCTGGGCGACCTGCTGTTCTTTGGTGCGGCCGCCTGGGCGGCCAGGACGCGGTAATGCCGTCAGTGGACCACGCCGCCGCCGCCGGTCTGCAGCAGCGTCGGGTCGGCGCCGAGGCGGCGGATCGCCGCTTCCCACATGTCGTCGGAGCTGGTGTCGAACACGATGTCGAGGTCGATATCGGCATTCAGCCAGGCCGACGCCGCCAGCTCGGCGTCGAGCTGCCCCGCGCCCCAGCCTGCGTAGCCGGTGAGCAGCCGCGCGCGCGGCTGCGGTGGCCCCTCGATCAGGCGCCGCAGCAGCAGCGGCGAAGTCGACAGGAAGATCCCGTCACACACCTGTATCGCTTCGATGTCGCTTGGCTGGGTGCCGGTCAGGATCCAGCCGCGGTCGGGTTCCACCGGGCCGCCGATCCAGAGCTCCAGTCCGCAGTCGGCGGATACCGGCGGCGACATGCGGACGACCGCGGACGCGGGCGTGTCGGTGCGCCGGTTGAGGACGAGGCCGAAGGCGCCGTGCTCGCCGTGCTCGCAGAGCAGAATGACGCTGCGCTCGAAATTCGGGTCATGCAACTGCGGCATTGAAACCAGCAGCGACGGGGCAAGCGCGGGCGCGGGTATGTTGGAAGCATCCATCTCAGCGAGTCGCTCCCACCTGCCGCATTATTGCACGCGGCGAACTGCTGCAACCGCTCTAATCAGCGCTTGTCCCACTGTTGCCGCATCCAGACGCCGGCCTCCCGCAGCGCCAGGACGTAGCCGCCCATCGTGTAGTGGCCGACGCCCGTGAGCTCGGTGAACTCCGTGGGATGGCCGCGCTCGGCAAGCGTATCCGCCGCCGCGCGCGCGGGCTCGATCGGCACCAGTTGGTCGTCGCGGCTGTGGATCACGTGCACCGGCATCGCCCCGATGCGATCGAGCGGATTGTCGCGCGGGGCGCTGGCGATCGGGATGGCGCCCGAGAAGCGCTCGGGGTGGTGAGTGGCCATGAACCAGGTGCCGGCGCCCCCCATGCTGAAACCGGTCACCAGGATTTGCTCCCGGTCGATCTCGTGACGTTGCAGCAGGTCGTCGAGGAGAAACAGCACCGACTCCTCCGCCGACGGCACCGACCAGCGCCGGTTCGGCGAGTCGGGCGCCACGATGATGGCCCGCCAGTCCCGCAGCGCGGGCTCGACAATCTGCTGGAGGAACGGCCCGCCACGGCTGCCGCCCCCGGGATGGAGCGCCAGGATCAGCGGTCGCGGATCGCCAGCCTGCAGGTCGCGGGGGACGGCGATCGTGTAGAGCATCTGGCCGTGTCCGGGCACGTCGATTGTCTCTGCCGAGATGCGGGGAGTCGCGCCGGACTGGGCAAATGCCGTGGTCGTCATCGCAAGCAGCGCCAGGATGGGGGTAAGCTTCATTCGCGTGATGATAGTGCATCAGGGAGCGGCGGCGTGACCGTCCGCACGCGGTTCGCGCCCAGCCCGACCGGCTACCTGCACATCGGCGGCGTGCGGACCGCGCTGTTCAACTGGCTGTTCGCGCGCCGGCACGGCGGCCGCTTCATTCTGCGCATCGACGACACCGATCAGCGGCGCAACGTGCGGGAGGCGTTGCAGCCCATACTCGACGGATTTCGCTGGCTCGGTCTCGACTGGGACGAAGGTCCGGAAGTGGGCGGCCCGCACGCGCCGTATTTCCAGTCGGGGCGCCAGGCGCGCCACCAGGAGGCGGTCGAACGGCTGCTGGCCGGCGGACACGCGTACCGCGACTACGCGACGGCCGACGAGATCCAGGCCGAGCGCGAGGCGGCGCAGCGCCGCAAGCAGCGGTTCATCTACAGCCGGCGCTGGATGGCCGAGACGCCCGCCGAGGCCGCCGCGTTCGAATCGCAGGGCCGCCGCGCAGTCGTGCGCCTGAAAATGCCGCGCGAGGGCGTTTGCGCATTCGACGACCAGGTGCGCGGGCCGGTCGCGTTCGAGTGGGCGCTGGAGCAGGACCACGTCGTGCAGCGGGCCGACGGGAGCTGCCTGTACCATCTGGCAAGCGCGGTCGACGATCACGACTTCGAGATAACGCACGTGATTCGCGCGGTGGAGCACCTGTCCAACACGCCGCGCCAGATCTTCATTACCCGCGCGCTCGGCTACGATGCGCCGGCCTATGCGCACCTGCCGTACGTCGCCGAGCCGGGGAGCGCGGAGAAGCTGAGCAAGCGCAAGCTGAACGCCTATCTGCAGCACCCCGACTTCCGCAAGCTGCACGAGCACGGCGCCGCGATCATGTCCGCCCTCGGCGAATCGCCGCCGCCGCAGTCGTTCAACCCACTGGTGGTGGAGTTCTACCGCACGGTCGGCTACCGGCCGGAGGCGCTGCTCAACTATCTGCTGCTGCTCGGCTGGTCGCTGGACGACCGGACGGAGATGTTCACGACCGCCGAGATGATCGCGCAGTTCACGCTAGACCGCGTCAACCGGTCCGCGGCCAGCTTCGATGCGTTGAAGCTGCTCGCGTTCGAAGAGCGCTACATGCAGCGTCTTCCGGCGGAGGCGAGGGTGGCGGCCGTCGTGCCGTTTCTGCAACGCTGCGGCGCATTGCCGCCGTCGCCCACCGCGTCCGATCTGGGCCGCGTGTCGCGCGTCGTCGCCGCGGCCGGCGAGCGGATCAGGGTGGCGGGTGACATCGTCAACTACACGGATTTCTTCCAGTCGGACCGGGCGTTTCCCTACGATGAGAAGGCGTTCCGCAAGCGGCTCCGCGCCGACGGCGCCGCGGCGCGGCTGGAACGGTTCCGGGCGGCGCTCGAGACGGTCGAGCCGTACGACGCCGAGACGCTCAACGGCGTCATGCACCGCTTCGTCGAGGCCGAAGCAATTCCGATCGGCCGCATAGTCCATGCGGTGCGGGTGGCGGTGACCGGCAAGGCGGTCGGTTTCGGTCTGTTCGAAGGAATGGAGATCCTGGGGCGCGCCGCCTGTCTGGCGCGCATCGATCGGGCACTCGAAGAGTTGGAGAGGAGCGCGGCGGAGAGGGTATGAAGGACGACGGCGCAAGCAGCGGCGGACCGGCCGCGGGACTGGATTTCATTCGCGAGATCGTGGTCGCCGACCGGCAGGCGAACAAGCACGGCGGGCGCGTGCATACGCGCTTTCCGCCGGAGCCCAACGGCTATCTGCACATCGGGCACGCCAAGGCGATCTGCCTCAACTTCGGCATCGCCCGGGAGCACGGCGGGTTGTGCAACCTGCGCATGGACGACACCAACCCGGAGACAGAGGACCAGGAGTACGTCCGCGCCATCGAGGACGACGTCCGCTGGCTGGGGTTCGACTGGGAGGATCGGTTCTACTGCGCGTCCGACTACTTCGACCGGTTGTACGACTGCGCGGTGCGGCTGATCCGCAGCGGCGACGCGTACGTCTGCGACCTGCAGGGCGAGGAGGTCGGGCAGTACCGCGGGCGCTGGGACGAACCGGGCCGCGACAGCCCGTACCGCAACCGTACGGTGGCGGAGAACCTGGACCTGTTCGAGCGCATGCGGGCCGGCGAGTTCGCCGACGGGAGCCGCTCGCTGCGGGCCAGAATCGACATGGCGTCGTCCAACATGAACATGCGCGACCCGGCGCTGTACCGCATTCGGCGCGCGCCGCACTATCGCCAGGGCGACCGCTGGTGCATCTACCCGATGTACGACTTCACGCATCCGCTGTCGGATGCGTTCGAGGACATTACCCACTCGCTCTGCACGCTCGAGTTCGAGGATCACCGCCCGCTCTACGACTGGTTCCTGGAGCGGCTCGCGTTCGCGGCGCCGCCGCGGCAGATCGAGTTCGCGCGCCTCAACGTCACCCACACCGTGCTCAGCAAGCGCAAGCTGCTGGAGCTGGTCGAGGGCGGCCACGTCGACGGCTGGGACGATCCGCGCATGCCGACACTGGTCGGGATGCGCCGGCGCGGCTATCCCCCGGCGGCCATCCGCGACTTCTGCGATCGCATCGGCATCGCCAAGGCGAACAGTATCGTGCAGGTGGAGCAGCTCGAGGACGCGGTGCGCCAGGAGCTCAACCGGACCGCGCGGCGCGTGTTGGCCGTGCTGCGGCCCTTGCGGGTGGTGATCGAGAACTATCCGGAGGACCGGGTCGAGGAGCTCGACGCCGTCAACAACCCGGAGGATGCCGCCGCGGGCACCCGCAAGGTGCCGTTCTCCCGTGTCCTATACATAGACCGGGACGACTTCCGGGAGGATCCGCCGCGGAAGTACTTCCGGCTGGCGCCCGGACGGGAGGTGCGGCTGCGCTACGCCTACTTCATCAAGTGCGTCGATCTGATCCGGGATCCGCAGACCGGCGAGGTGGTGGAGCTCCGCTGCACCTACGACCCGGAGACGCGCGGCGGCTACGCGCCCGACGGCCGCAAGGTGCGCGGTACCATCCACTGGGTGTCTGCCGCGCACGCCATCGAAGCCGAGGTACGGCTGTACGACCATCTTTTCTCGAAGGAGAACCCCGACGACCTGGCCGCGGGCGAGGACTACAAGGACCACCTGAATCCGGCGTCGCGCGAGGTGCTTGCGGGTTGCCGCATAGAGCCCGGCCTGGCGGGCGCGACGGCCGGCAACCGCTACCAGTTCGAGCGCACGGGGTACTTCTGCGTCGACCCCGATTCCGCGGGCAGCGGGCTCGTGTTCAACCGCACCGTCGGCCTGCGCGACACCTGGGCCCGCATCCAGAAGAGAACCGGCGCCGGCCGCTGACGAGGGATGCTACGCGCGAGCCGGTGGCCCGATGCCGGCCGCCCGCCGCCACGCCGACACCTGCCCCAGGTGTGACGCTTCGTGGGAGGTCATCAGGAACGTCACGATGTCGCCCACCGTCGGAAAGTAGCGCCGCCGGCGTTCGTCCGGATGCGGAGAGGCGAACCAGGCCGGGTCGGCCTGCAGCACGGCTCCCGTGTTGCGCTCGTGCTGCGCCGCCAGCGCGGTGAGCAGCTCATCCCTGGATGGGTAGCTCGCGGGATCGCCGGACGGGATGCCGCCGGTTTCGAACGCCTTGTGCCAACCCTGGGGAACGTCGGATTCGAGTCCCAGAAGCATCGCGAGGCCGTTTGCGGACATGACCAGGTGACCCAACGACCAGGCGGGGTGATTCACCGCCCCGGACGGCTGGAGCACCATCTGTTCCGGCGTCAGGTCGGCCACGAGGCGGCCCGCCACGCCCAGGTTGAACTTGTACAGGTAGGTCACGTGCTGAATCATGATCGAATTATACTGACACCTCCATGACGGACCTCTCCGCTGGCAGTCGCAACCGCAGCATCACGCTGGCCGCCCGCCCCGAGGGCGCCCCCAGGGCGACGGACTTCAAGATAGTGGGAGGGGCGGTGCCGCGTCCGGGCCCCGGCCAGCTGCTGAGCCGCACCATCTACCTCTCGCTCGATCCCTATATGCGCGGGCGCATGAACCGCAGCATCGGCTATGCCCCCACGGTGGATATCGGCGGCGTGATGGTCGGCGGAACGGTGGGCCAGGTGGTCGAGTCGAACCTCGACGGCTATGGGCAGGGCGATTTCATTCTCTGCTCGAACGGCTGGCAGGAATATTCGCTGTCCGACGGGACGGGCGTCCGCAGGCTGGACCCCGCCGACGCGCCCATCTCGACGGCGGTCGGCGTCCTCGGCATGCCGGGGCATACGGCATACGTCGGTCTGCTCGACATCGGGCAGCCGAAGCCGGGCGAAACGGTCGTGGTCTCGGCCGCATCCGGGGCGGTCGGGGCGGTCGTGGGGCAGATCGCCCGCATCAAGGGCTGCCGAGTGGTCGGAGTCGCCGGCGCCCCGGAGAAATGCGACTACGTCACGGGCGAGCTGGGCTTCGATGCCTGCGTCAGCCGGTACGAGGAGGCGTTTCCGGAGGCGCTCGAGGCGGCCTGTTCCGACGGCATAGACGTCTACTTCGAGAACGTCGGCGGCGCGGTATTCGATGCGGTCCTGCCGCTGCTCAACACGTACGCGCGGGTGCCGATTTGCGGGCGCATCGCGAACTACAACCAGACGGAGCCGCCGCCCGGCCCCAATCTCGTACCGCGCGTGATGGGGCTGACCCTGGTGCGCAGGCTCACCATCCGCGGCTTCATCATTTTCGACCACGCCGACCGCGAGCCGGACTTCCTGCGCGACGTCGGCGCCTGGATCAGGAGCGGCGAGCTGGTCTACAAGGAGGACGTGGTCGAGGGCCTGGAGCAGGCCGTGCCGGCGTTCCAGGGCCTGCTCAAGGGGAGAAACTTCGGCAAGCTGCTCGTCCGCGTCGCGGACGATCCCACGCGCTGATCCATGAGCCATCCGCGAGCCCGCTCCTGGCGCATGCCGGACTCGCTGGTACTGCTGCTGCTGCTAATCGTACTGGCGCAGCTCGCCACCTACGTGCTGCCGGCGGGCGAGTTCGAGCGCGACGGACGGCAGGTCGTCCGCGGCACCTACCATGCGGTCGAGGCCGATCCGTTGCCGCCGCTGGCGTTCCTGACATCCATTCCGGCCGGCCTGGCGGCGGCCCAGGACATCATCTTCTTCGTGTTCATCGCCGGCGGGGTGATCGGCCTGGTACGGGCCACCGGCGCGGTGGACGCGCTGATCGGCGCGGCACTGCGCCGGCTCGGCTCGCGGCCCGCCCTGCTGATAGGCGGCATGGTGCTGCTGTTCGCCCTCGGCTCGTCCACGGTCGGGATGGCCGAGGAGTACGTGGCGTTCATCCCGATCCTGGTCACGCTCTGTCTGGCGCTGCGCATGGATGCGGTCGTGGCCGTCGGCATCGTGTACATCGGCGCCGGCGTCGGCTACGCCTGCGCCGCCCTCAACCCGTTCACGGTGCTGATCGCCCAGGACATCGCCGGTCTGCCGCTGACGTCCGGCCAGGCGCTGCGCTGGCTGCTGCTGGTCGTCTGCTCGGCGGTCGGTGTCCACCACCTGCTGCGCTACGCCGGCCGGTTGCGCCGCAACCCGGCGGCGAGCCTGGTGGCCGGCGTCGACTATTCCAGCGGCTTCGAGCAGCCGGCCGATGTGCCGCTCACGCGCCGCCACCTTGGGGTTGCCCTCGTCTTTGCCGGCGGGATCGGCGTCTTCGTCTACGGCACAGCCGCGCGCGGCTGGTACCTGACGGAGCTGGCGACCGTGTTCCTGGCGATCGGCGTGCTCGCCGCGCTGGCCGGCAGGGTGAGTCCGAACGGTGCGGCCCGCGCGTTCCTTGCCGGCGCAGCGGACATGACGACGACGGCGCTGCTGATCGGGTTCGCGCGCACCATCCAGGTCGTGCTGACCGACGCGCAGGTCATCGACACCGTCATCAACGGCCTGGCGGAGCCGCTCGGCGCGCTGCCGGGACACGCCGCGGCGGTCGGGATGCTGGCCGTCCAGACGATCTGCAACTTCTTCATCCCATCCGGTTCGGGCCAGGCGTTCGTCACCATGCCGATCATGGCGCCGCTGGCGGACCTGACCGGGGTGACGCGCCAGACCGCGGTGCTGGCCTACCAGTTCGGCGACGGATTCACCAACATGATCGTGCCGACCAACGCCGTGCTGATGGGCATTCTGGGGCTGGGCCGGATTCCCTACGCCAGCTGGGCGCGGTTGCTCAAGCTGAACGCCGTGGCGGTGGTTGCGCTGGTGATCGCCGTCCAGCTGGGATACCGGTGAGATCGGCGCGCCGCTAGGCCTCGCCGCACGCGGTACAATTCCGGGACCGACGCGCGTGCGTCGCTGGTGCGTAGATTCGTGGCGGGTGATGTATCGTGCGCGGCGCAGCGGCCCCCGTCATCCCGTGATGCGCAGACGGATCCTTTAGGAAACGTATTAACGCTACGGTTATTCGCTGCCTGGGGCTGATCTGGAACTAAGCTATGCCCACGGATTTCATGGATGCGCATCGGCGGCACTGGGAGGACGGCGAGTTGCTCTTCAACAACGAACGATGGGCAAACGCCGATCAGATGTACGGATTCAGCGCCGAGTGCGGGTTGAAGGCGGTCATGAAATATCTGGGTATGACAGTCGACACTGCTGGAGTCCCGGAAGAAAAATACCGGAAACACGTGCAGGAGCTCTGGCCGATCTTCATTGACTATGCTGAACGCCGCGGCGGAAAGCGGTATTTGCGTCGGCTACCGCCCGGCGAACCGTTTGCCGACTGGTCGCACCACGACCGCTACGCACACAGGGCAACGTTCACCAAGGACAGCGTCGAGCCGCACCAGGCGGCGGCGCAGAGGATTCTGGACATGGTGGAGAGTTCCGTGCAGGACGGGCGGCCATGAGAAAACCCATCGTTCCATTCGACGACATCTGGAAGAATGTCGTCAACGCGGCACAAGCACTGGAGCCCATTCCGGACGCGCTCGGCGACGTCTACCTGGTGCGGAATCTCTACGGCACGGTGCGGATCTCGGTGTCGGACGCGGTGGAAGGAGACGAGTCCTGCCTTGCGGCACTGCAGCGCCTAGCCAGACGCCTTCACGAGGTGCTGGGCGCACACGGTGTCCTGCAGGAAAACGGCATCCTCTTCGTGACCGACGCCTTCTTGAAAAGTATCCAGGGCGGGAAGCGAGAAGTCCGTCCCAACGTGTACCTGGTGGACCGTCTAGTGACGGCAAGCGATTGGTGGACGGTAGGTGAACCACCTTTCCCAGGCAAGGCGGCACGCTACACGCTGTACTCGGTCAAGGGCGGCGTGGGGCGCAGCACTACTGCGGCCGTTCTGGCGTGGCATCTAGCCCGCAACGGCAAGCGCGTGCTGGTTATGGATCTGGACCTAGAGTCGCCGGGTCTGTCATCGGCCGTGCTCGAGCCCGACCGCCGGCCAGACTACGGCATCACTGACTGGTTCGTGGAGGCGCTGGTCGGGCAGGGTGAGCAAGTGATCGGGCGCATGACCGCCGCACCACGCTGGGCGCAGGATTTCGACGGCGACGTGCGCATTGCGCCGGCACACGGCCGGGAGTCCGGCGAGTATCTGGCCAAGCTGGGTCGCGTATACATGGATACCGACGTGGATCCCTGGCCGGTGCGACTCCACCGGTTGCTAATGAGCCTTGAGAATGAATGCACGCCGGATGTCGTTCTGCTCGAAAGCCGTAGCGGCCTGCACGATATCGCGGCGGCTACCGTCACCGATGTGGCTGCGCACGTACTGCTATTCGCAACCGACTCGGAGAGCAACTGGACGGACTACCGAATCCTCTTCCGCCACTGGCAGCAACATGACTTGGCAGAGCAAATCCGAGAACGCCTTTCGATCGTCTCCGCGTTGACACCGGAGTTCGATACGGAAAGGTACCTGCAACGCTTCCAGGAAGGCGCATGGGACCTCTTTCGAGATCACCTGTATGACGACGTCGAAGCACCGGACAGTGCGGACGGATTTTCTTTCGACCTGGACGACGATGACGCGCCCCACGATCCACTGGTGATCCACTGGACGCGCGGGCTTGCTGCAGGAGCGTCGCTCCACGACCTCAAACATTCCACGGTGAGTCTGGCGTACGCTTCGTTCCTGGACCGATTCGACAGGCTGGCGCGAGCCGGATCCCCGCGAGAACAGTAGTGACTGGTGCGATAGACGTTGAAAAGGTGCGCAAGGCGCTGGTCGCGTTGCCGGAAGGGACGAGCCACGGCGAGGCGCCGATTCCCGAGCACGTCTATCTCCCACCGTCCCACGTCAAGGCGATGGATCCGAATAACTCGCTCGTGACCGGCATGCGTGGGGCGGGAAAAACGTTCTGGTGGAGCGCGCTTCAAGAGCCGGAAGTGCGACAACTAGTCGCGCAGCAAGCCAGGGGATCTGGGTTGAGCGGGGACACCGAGGTACGGACCGGATTCGGCGTCACACCCGCAACGGACAAGTATCCCGGCAAGGACGTGCTGCTGCGGCTGATGCGAAGGGATGTTGAACCGCGCATTATCTGGCGGACGGTTCAGGCGTGGCAGCTCGCGCCGAACCATCACCCTCTACGTCAGCGGGAGACTTGGCCGGCGCGCGCCGAGTACGTTGAGGACGACCCGGAGGCGATCGACCGACTGTTCCAACAGCGCGACAGCGAGTTCGATGGGAAGGGCACCTACCTGTTGATCCTGTTCGACGCTTTGGATCGCTGCGCCGACGATTGGCAGGACATGTACCGCGCGATCCGGGGGCTGCTGCAGACCGCGCTCGAAATGCGTGCGTACCGCCGGCTGCGGGTGAAGATGTTTCTGCGCTCGGACCAAGTTCCCGAGAGCGAGGTCGCTGATTTTCCAGACGCTTCGAAGGTGCTGTCTTCACGGGTCGAACTAAGTTGGCCGCGTCACGAACTGTACGGCCTGTTGTGGAACTATCTCGCGAACGGGGAGAGCGGCGATCTCATTCGAGCGTTCCTCCATGAAGGCGGCTGGCGCCCAACGGATGTAGGCCAGCGCAGCCTCTTCGCGTTACCGCGAGCATTCGTCAAGGAAGAGAGTCAACGCGAGAAGTTTCACGAGATCGCAGGCCGCTGGATGGGGAAGGGGCCCAAAAGGGGGTTTCCGTATTCGTGGATTCCGAACCATTTGGGTGATGGCGAAGGGAGGGTGAGTCCACGTTCGTTCCTCTCGGCGCTGCGAACGGCGGCCGATGACACGGCAAGCCGCTATGCGGAGTGCAAGTACACGCTGCACTACGACGGAATCAAGCACGGCGTGCGGCAAGCGTCGACCATTCGTGTCAACGAGATCCGGGAGGACTATCCCTGGGTGGATCGCGTGCTGCGACCTCTCCAGGGCATGGTCGTGCCGTGCGGATTCGAGGAGATCGCGAAGCGCTGGCGGATGAAGAGCTTGCTAGACGGCTTGACCGAGGACGTCGAAAAGGAGGCCGTGAAGCTGCCACCCCGCCATATCGGCGATGGCCCGGACGGCGTGCGTCGGGACCTTGAGTCGCTGGGGGTCTTCCAGCGCTTACACGACGGCCGCGTCAACATGCCCGACGTGTTCAGGGTCGGTTACGGTTTGGGCCGCAAGGGGGGCGTGAGACCGGTCCGTTGACGGGCGGGCAAGTCGGCTGCGGTCTTCGGACGCGTCCTACCGGATCTGGCGGTACAATAAAGAGCCTCACAAAGGCAGGTAGATCGATGCGCATGTCTTCCGCAAGGGTGTCGCTGTCGGCCGTCGCCGCCGCCGTCGTGCTCGCCGGGTGTGGTCAGCCCGCGAGTGAGCCTGTCGTGGCCCCCGATCCGGTGTTCGAGTCGCCCGGCGACCTGACCATCGAGCTGCTGCGCGAGCCGCTGGCCGTCAGCGAGGTCGCAATGGAGGCGCTCGATGGGCGCACCATGTCGACCGGAGATTGGCGGGGCAAGGTGGCGCTGGTGAATTTCTGGGCCACCTGGTGCGGCCCGTGCCGCGAAGAGATTCCGCACCTGATCGAGTTGCAGGAGCGGTATCCGGACCATCTGCAGGTGATCGGCATCTCCACGGACGAGGGCGATCCCGCGAACGTCGCGGCGTTCGCCGATCGGATGGGCGTCAACTACCCGATCGTCATGGCGACCCCGGAGCTCAACCGCGAGTTTCCTGGCGTGTTCGCGCTTCCGACGTCGTTCATCGTCGATCCGGACGGCCGCATCGTGCAGACGCACGTCGGTTTGATCAGCCCCAACGTGTTCGAGCAGGAGGTCCGCCACCTCACCGCGCTGCCGACAACGGTCAATGTCGAGCTGATCGACGCCAACGACACGACGCGCCTCGTCAACGCGGCGCACGCCACCAGCATCCCCGGCCTGGACCTGT
>JAGWAI010000022.1:0-3724 GCA_021296485.1 Acidobacteriota bacterium | reverse complement strand
GTTAGATGGGGCTGCGCCCCAAGCCCCCGCCGGCCACTCGCGGGGCCCCATCGCCCCACTCCGTTGGCATCACCTACTTGGGGCTGCGCCCCAAACCCCGCCGGCCACTCGCGGGGCCCCTTCGCCCCACTCCGTGGCCGGCGGGCCGCGCCGTGCGCGGCCTGGGCACGGCTACTTCGGTGCTCGCCGTCCCCCACCGGCAGATCAGCTCTCTGACGGCGCCGCTTCTGGGCCGAGCGGTGACGGCTCGTCCGGCTCACCGCGGCCGAAGGCCAGCTTTCCAGCCACACGCCGGACGTCCTCGACGATGAGGTAGGAAGTCGGTACCAGCACCAGGGTGATGAACGTGGCGAAGATGACGCCGAAGGCCAGCGAGCAGGCCATCGGCAGGAGGAACGCCGCGTCGACGCTGCGCTCCAGCATGAGCGGCGCGAGGCCGAAGAACGTCGTCAGCGACGTCAGCAGGATCGGCCGGAATCGCGCCGCTCCCGCTTCGCGGATGGCGGCGTTCAGGTCGGCATGCAGCGCGCGCTTGCGGTTGATGAATGTCACCATCACCAGGCTGTCGTTCACGACGACGCCGGACAGCGCCACCAGGCCGAACAGCGACATGAAGCTGACGTTGATCCCCATGAAGATGTGTCCCCAGACCGCTCCCACCAGACCGAACGGAATGGCGCTCATGATGATCAGCGGCTGGAGGTAGGACTTGAGTGGAACGGCCAGCAGCGCGAAGATCGCGAGCAGCGCGATGATGAAGCCGGACTGCAGTCCGCCGACCGCTTCCTCCTGCTCCGCCTGCACGCCTTCGAACACGTAGAACACGCCCGGATAGCGCGGCAGGATTTCGGGCAGGACGCGCGCCTGCAGGTCGGCCACCACCACGCCGCCGGACGTGACGCTCTCGTCCACCGACGCGGTCACGTTGACGGCGCGGTTGCGGTCGACCCGCTTGATCGAGGCGAATCCACGCCCCGGATCGACCACGGCAACCTGTCCGAACGGCACTTCGCCGCCGCCCGGAGCCCGAATTCGCATGTTCTCGAGGTCACCGACGGATCGACGCTGGTCGGCGGGGTAGCGCACCATGACCCGGATGTCGTCGCGGCCGCGCTGAATGCGCTGCGCTTCCTCGCCGTAGAACGCCTGGCGCACCTGCCTGCCGAGGTCCTCGAGCGTCAGGCCGAGCGTCTCGGCCGCCGGCTTGATGCCCAGCTTCATTTCGCGCTTGCCGGCGCGGAACGAGTCGGTGATGTCGTATACGCCGCTGTAGCCGGCGAGTTGCGTCTTGACGTCGTCCGCCGCCGCGCGGAGCCGCTCCATGTCGGACCCGACCAGCATGACGTCCACGTCGTCGCCCGGCTCCATGATCGACGCGTTGAAACCGATCTCCACGGCCTCGGGAATGGGACCGGTGGCCGCTCGCCAGCGGTTGACGACCTCTTCGCTCGACAATTCGCGATCCTGCGACGGCAGCAGCTCGATGGTGACCTCGCCGAGGTGCGCGGCGGATGCGCTGATCATGCCCGCCATCGGGCCACCCTCGCGGGCAGCCATCGGCTGGTCGCCGATCGCGGCGAAGGTATGCCGGAAGTAGTCCCGCCCGGTTTCCTCCAGCAGGTCCTGCCGCACGCGCTCCGCGCCAAGTTCCAGCTTGCGTACCGCCTGCGCCGTTTCGGAAACCGCCGTACCCTGCGGCATGGTGACGGAGGCGGCCATGAAGTCAGCTTCGATTGCCGGGAAGAAGTGGAAATTCGTCCAGCCGCCGAGCACCATCCCACTGGTCACGATCAACGTCGACACGCCGACGGACGCGGTCGTGTACCGCCACCGCAGGCACAGCTCCAGCCCCGGCCGGTATACGCGCTGGATGAACTGCTTCAGACCGTTTGCGAACAGTTGCTGGAACCGCCGCAGCGGCCCATTGCGGCGGCGCTTCGGGATGTGCGAGAGGTGGGCCGGCAGGATCCACAGCGATTCAATCAATGAAAACAGCAGGCAGGGGATGACCACCAGCGGTATGACGCGGAAGACCTTGCCCATCAGGCCCGGTACGAACAACAGGGGCGCGAACGCCGCGACGGTCGTCAGGACGGCGAAGACGACGGGTGTCGCAATCTCCCGGCCGCCCTCGATCGCGCCGCGCAATCCCTCTCCGTGCTCTTCCTGATGCGCGTAGACGTTCTCGCCGACGATGATGGCGTCGTCGACCACGATGCCCAGCACCAGGATGAAGGCGAATAGCGAGATGACGTTCACCGTCACGTCGAGCCCGGGCATGAGCGCAATCGCGCCGAGGAACGAAATGGGAATGCCGAGGCTGACCCAGAACGCCAGCCGCAGCTCCAGGAACAGGGCGAGCACCAGGAATACCAGCACGAACCCGCCCAGGCCGTTCCGGAACATGGTTGCGAGCCGGGCCTGGAGTATCGTCGACTGGTCCTGCCAGACCGTGAGAAAGATGCCCGCGGGCAACGTCGGTCGAGTCCGCTCGACGTATTCGTGAACGCTGGCGGCGATGTCGAGCGCGCTCTGGTCGCCGGTCCGGAAAACGGAGATGAGCACGGTGGGGTCGGCGTCGAAGCGCGCGAACTGGTCGGTCTCGGCAAAACCATCGACGACCGTCGCCACCTCTCCGAGCTCCAGACGCGTGCCGTCTGCGCGCGTGAGCAGCACGAGGCGTTCGTACTCGTTGCCGCGGTAGGCCTGGCCGATCGTGCGGAGCAGAATCTCGCCGCTGTCGCTGCGCACGGAGCCGCCCGGCAGGTCGAGAGACGAGCGGCGCACGGCGTCGGCCACGTCGTCGAAGGTGAGCCCGTGGCGGCGCAACGCCGTCTCCGACACTTCGATGGAGATTTCGTAGGGGCGCGCGCTCGAGATTTCGACGAGCGAGATCGAGGGTATTGCGGACAGGTCGTTGCGAATCCGGTCGGCCGCCGTCTTCAACGAGCGCTCGTTGGCCGAGCCCGACACCGCCAGGTCGATGACCTGATTCCTGGCGATCATCTCGCGGATGATCGGTTTTTCGGTTTCCTCCGGAAACGTGTCGATGGCGTCGACGCGGGTCTTGATGTCGTCGAGCACGCGCCGCGCATCGGCCCCGAGCTCGACCTCGACCATGACGCTGCCCATGCCTTCGGACGAGGTCGAAATGATCTGCTCGATTCCGTCGATCCCCTGAATGGCCTCCTCGATCCGCACGCATACCGCCTCCTCGACCTCTTCCGGCGCGGCGCCGAGGTACGGCACCTCGACCACGATGCGGTCGAGGGTGATCTCGGGGAAGATATCGGAGGTGACGTTGAACGCCGCGATCAACCCGCTGCAGACGAGAAACGCCATCAACAGGTTGGCCGCTACCGTGTTGCGCGCGAACCACGCGATTGCGCCGTTCACCTTCATCGCGCGAGGCGCTCCGAGAGGCCGTTGGATACGGCGGTCGCCACATTCGCTCGGAGGGCCGCCAACCCGCTCGCGCCGCCGTCCTGCTGGATGGTGAACGCGATTTCTCCGGCGCCGGTCTCGACGACGCGCACGGTGACCCGCACGTCATCGCCGCTTTGCTGCACCGCGCCGCCCACGACCCAGCCGGCCTGCGTCACCGTCGGCACGATCGCGACGTTGTCGAGCGTCTGGAGCCGTTCCATGACCTGCCGCCCGAGTGCTGTCCCGAAACCGCTGTCGGTCGCCCCGCGGCTGAGGTCGGCGAAGGGCAGCACCGCCA
>JAGWAI010000021.1:31604-36292 GCA_021296485.1 Acidobacteriota bacterium | reverse complement strand
CGCGACATCGAGACGACAATTCCCTCGGTCGCCAGCCTGAGCGCCTCGACCCGCTTCTCGGGGGTGATCAGGTTCAACGCGCCGAGCTGATCATCCTCGCCCCAGCGGCCCCAGTTCGACAGTTCGTCCATCCACCGCCGCACGTCGTCCGAGGTCACGTCTTCCGGCTGCAGGCCGCTGGCGTCATGCCGGCCGCAGGCCGCCCACGTCGGCAGCGTCGCGATGAGCGCCAGCGCGATCATTCCGCCGGCAAGCAGGTTGTGTCTTCGCATGGTCATATGAGAGCCGTCTCCGCCGCTCGAAGTATGCCTACCCTGCCGCGATATCCTGCTCGCGCATCAGCTCCCGGAGCAGACGCGCCGAGCTCTCGCGGATGTAGACGCTGATATACAGGACGTGCCCCTCGGCGAGGTCGAGCGGCGTCCGTCCCCGCTGATCCCGTGCGTCGAGCTGCGCACCGTTCTCCACGAGATACGTGATGATGGAATCGGCGCCGCGCGAGGCGGCACCGTGCAGCGGGGTCCAGCCGCAGCAGAGGCCGCGATACGGCGAACCCTCGGCGTTGGCGTCGCGCGCGCACTCGCTCCCGGCGTTGATGTCGGCGCCGCGTTCGAGAATCATGCGCACCGCTTCCAGCGCGTCCTCTTCCGTGCCGGGGGTCTGGCCGTCGAGATAGCCGACGCCGGCGGCCATCGCCAGCGGCGTGACGTTCTCGGCCGTCGCCAGCAGCGGGTCGGCGCCGTGCGCCAGCAGCACCCGCATCGCCGGCAGGTCGGCGGAGCGGGCCGCCCACCAGAACGGCGTGGCGCCGATCACGCCGACCGCAAACGACTGTCCACTGGCGGTCACCCCCTCGGGGAATCGCACTTCCTCGTCGCGGGTCATCCCGGCGTTGGGATCCGCCCCGTGCGCCAGCAGCTTCTCCATCAGTCCGAGATATCCGATCTCGCCCTGCTCGACGACCCCGGCCTTGTCGAGTCCGTCCCAGTTGTGCGTCTGGACGAGGATGTGCAGCGCGGTCCGCCCCGCGTCGATCGCATCGGGGTTCGCGCCTTCATCCAGCAGAAATGCGGCCAGGTCGTAGTGCCCGTTGACAATCGCCAGCATCAGCACGCTGGTGCCGTCGCGCAGCATGTCGTTGACATCCGCGCCGGACTCCAGCAGCACCCGCACCGCGCCGTGGCCGCCCGCGCGCACGGCGAACGCCAGCGCGCTGAAACCGCCCCTGGAGTGCAGGTCGATATCGACCCCATGGTCGAGGAGCAGCCGCACCATGCCCGCGTGGCGCGCGGCGGCGGCGGACATCAGGGCCGTCTGCCCGCGGAGCTCCTCGGCCAGATGTGGATCGGCGCCGTGCTCCAGCAGCAGCCTGGCGGCGTCGACACTGCCGGTGCGCCCTGCCGTCATCAGGGCCGTTTCACCCACCGAGAACGTGTCGGGATTCGCGCCGGCCCGCAGCAGGGCATCGACGACCGGTGCGCTGCCGTTGGTGCACGCGAGCAGCAGCGGCGTCGCGCCGTAGCGATTCGCGGCGTTTACGTCGGCGCCGGCGTCGATGAGCGCGCGCACCATGTCCAGGTCGTCGTGGTGCACCGCCCAGTGGAGCGCCGTCGTGCCGTCCGCGGCAGGCGCGTCCACGTCGGCGCCGGCCGCCAACAGCGAGTAGACGGCCCCGGCATCGCGCACTTCCGCGGCGCCGGCGAGCGTACCGTCATCGTTGGCGGCGGCGGCAACGCCGGCGCCAGCCAGCAATGCCGCCGCAAACAGCGATCCGAATGCTCCGACTCTCATGATTCTCGATACCGTACCGGCCGAGGCCGAGCGGCGCGTCGGCTACACGCCGGCGAGCCGCTCGTTCACGCCCGTGGCCTCGCTGAACTCGTCCGCGTGCACGTCCATCAGGTCGAGCACGTTGAGCAGCGCCCGGGTCATCGCCGGCCCGTCCTCGTAGCGCAGGTGCCGCCCGCCCTCAAGCCGGCCCGCCGCGCCGCCGGCGAGCAGACACGGCAGCGGGTAGTGGCTGTGGTCGTTGCCGTCGCTCATGCTGCCGCCGTACAGCATCAGCGAGTTGTCGAGCAGGTTGCCGTCGCCGTCGGGCGTCGCGCGCAGCTGCTCCAGGAAATACGCGAGCATCTCGATGTGATACGTGTTGATCTTGACCAGCTTCGCGATGTTCTCCTCGTTCTGCGAATGGTGCGAGAGCGAGTGGTGCGAGTTGGCCACCCCAATCTGCGGGTAGGTGCGCGAGCTGGTCTCGTAGGAGATCTGGAAGGCGCCGACGCGCGTGATGTCCGCCTGGTAGGCCAGCACCAGCAGGTCGTACATCAGTTTGATATGGTCCTCGAAGCCGTCGGGAATGCCCATCGGCAGCGGGGGCAGCTCCAGCGAGAGCGTGTCGCCTTCCGTCTCGCTCATCTGGATGCGCCGCTCCACTTCCCGGACGCTGTCGAGATACTCGGCGACGCGCAACTGGTCCGACGCGCCGAGCTGCCGGCGCAGATCCGATACCTCGCCGGTCACCCAATCGAGGATGCTACGGTCCCGCCGCTGCTCGGCCAGCCGCTCGGCGGCCGTGCCGCCCTCGCCGAACAGGCGCTCGAACACCACGCGCGGGTTGTTCTCCATGGGCAGCGGCGTCGTCGGCGTGCGCCAGGAGATCGTGTAGAGGTACTGGCAGCTGTAGCCGACCTCGCAGTTGCCGACCCGCTCGGGCGACTCCAGCGCCACTTCCAGCGACGGCAGCCGGGTTTCCCGGCCGAACTGCGCCGCGATGATCTGATCGACGGTGGTGCCGGCGCGTACGTCGATGCCCTCGGTCTTCTTCGGATGGACGCCGGTCAGCCAGGTTGCCGTCCCGCGGGCGTGGTCGCCGGCGCCGTCGCCCATCGACCGCGCCATCGGGTGATCGAGTCCCGAGAGCACGACGAGCCGGTCGCGCAGACTCTCCAGCGGCTTGAGTATCGTGGAGAACTCGAAATTCGAACCCTCGCCTGTCGGCGACCACGCGTCGAAGCCGTGCGCCGCCTCGTCGATGACGGCGCCGTTCGGGATGTAGATGAACCCGGCGCGCCGCACCGGCTGCGCCGCCGTCTTCGACGCGGCCGATAACGCCGGCACCATGGCGTCGAGCAGGGGCAACGCGAGCGTGGCGCCCATCCCCCGGAGCACCGTCCGGCGCGGCAGGAATTTCTGTGTAATGAACATGACTCGACTTTCCGGCCTCAGCGGCGGGCCGCGGCCGTGCTCTCCGGCGCCGGGGCGTCCGACGACATGCGCATCTGAAACGGCACGCTGCGTACGACGCCCAGCACGATGGACGAGAAGGCGTAGTCGTCGCGGGCAGCCTCGCGCAGGATCACCCGCACCGCCGGCGCGTCGTAGTGCTCCAGGCCGCGCCCCAGCGCGTAGGTCAACAGTTTTTCAATCACCGTGTGCACGAAACGCTCCGAATCGGCGGCCAGCAGGCTCCGCAGACCGGACGGACCGTCGAACTCGGTGCCGTCGGGCATGACGCCCGAGGCATCGATGGGGCCGTCCGATTCGCTGCGGGTGCGGGCCTCGCCGACCGCATTGAACGGCTCGAGCGACAGACCCAGCGGATCCATCTGCGCATGGCAACTGGCGCAGATGGGGTTCGCGCGGTGCTGCTCCATGCGCTCGCGCATCGACAGCACGCGCCCTTCTTCATTCTTCTCCAGCAGGTCGGGGACGTCGGGCGGCGGCGCCGGCGGCGGCGTACCCAGAATGTTCTCGAGGATCCACTTGCCCCGCAGCACCGGCGCCGTCCGCGTCGGATGCGAGGTGACCGTCAGGATGCTCCCATGGGTGATCACGCCGCGCCGGGCCTCATCCGTCAGCTGCACGCGCCGGAAGTGGCTGCCGTGCACGTTCGGGATGCCGTAGTGCTGCGCCAGGCGCTCGTTGAGGAACGTATAGTCCGCCGTCAACAGCTCGGCGACGTTGCGGTCCTCGCGCAGAATGGTCTCGAACAGCATTTCCGTCTCGCGCCGCATCGCCTGCCGGATGTTGTCGTCGAAATCCGGGTAGGAGAGCGGGTGCGGTTGCGCGAACTGCAGATTCCGCAGGTGCAGCCACTGCCCGGCGAAATTGCGCACCAGCGCGGTGGCGCGGTCGTCGGCCAGCATCCGCCGCACCTGGGTTTCGAGCACGGCCGGCTCCACGAGCGTGCCGTCCTCGACGCGCTGGAGCAGCTCGTCGTCCGGAATGCTGCTCCACAGGAAGAACGCCAGGCGCGACGCGAGCGCCTGCGCCCCGAGCTGATATGGCGCGTCCGGCGCCACGCCGGCCGGGTCCGGCTCCACCCGGAACAGGAACTCGCGGCTCACGAGCACGGCGCGCACGACCATGCGAATGCCCGCCTCGAATCCGCCGCCCCGGTTGCGCTCCGCCTCGTAGAACTGCAGCAGCTCGTCCACGTCGCCGGCGTTGAGCGGCCGGCGCCACGCGCGGCGCGCCAGAGACGCCGCGATCTCCCGGGCGCAGGACGCCTCGTCGGCGGGCCGCGCCGGATAGCAGACGAAGATGCGCCGGCGGCTCTCCGTGTCGCCGGGTCCGGTCACGTCGTGCGGACCCGCGATGTCCATGCGCGTGAAATACGGCAGGCCGTCCTCGAAATAGTGGATGTACGCCTTGCGGAACGGCTGGCGCAGCGCCGGTCCCTGCAGCGG
>JAGWAI010000021.1:10257-31549 GCA_021296485.1 Acidobacteriota bacterium | reverse complement strand
CGCAGACCGGCCCTGACCGGCACGCGCACGTCGAAATCGGCCGTCCGATAGCCGCCGTGGCGCGTGCTGTCGTAATCCGGGCGCTCGCCGGTGCCCGCGCCGAGGCCGCCGATCGGGAACAGTCCGACCCGCTTGCCGTCCACGCTGAACTCGACGGTGTGGCGGTCGTTCAGGCCGCGGATCAACTCGTGGACGTTGCGGCCGAGCTTAGCCGAGATGACGTATTCGCCGTCGACCGGAAAGTGGTGCCGCGCCCGGATGCCGCCCCGCGTCCCGAACGGCATGCCGTCGAGGTGGTCGTTCTGGGTGAGGTCGGCCGGCGCGCGGTACGTGACCGGCGCGGGACCGGCCGCCGGGTCGCCCACGGCCAGCGTGCTGATCTTCCGCGCCGCCGACAGGTAGCGCTCGATCAGGGTCGGGTCGACGCCCAGCACCGCTGCGACGTTGTCGAAGCCGTGGGTCGATGCATTGGGCGGCACGAGCGATGCCGCGTGCGCGCTGTCGATGCCCAGCAAATCGCGCACCGCATTGCCGTACTGGACGCGGTTCAGGCGATGTAGAACCGGTCGGCCCGGATTGGGCGCCTCCGCGCTTGCCCGGTCGAGCTCCGTCTCCAGCCACGACGCGAAGCGGACGTAGGTGTCCCTGTCGGGCCGCGGACGGCCGGCCGGCGGCATGAGCCCGCCGCGGAGTTTGCGGACGACCTTCTCCCAAACCGCCGCGTGGTCGCCGACCGCGCCAAGGTCGAGGCCATCCAGATCGAGTCCGGCCGTCAATTGTCGCGCGTTGTGGCAGGCGACGCAGTAGCGGTCCACGACCGTGCGATACGCAGCCGCGGCGCCGGCCTCCTGCGCCGCCAGCGGAGCCGGCAGCAGGACGCTGAGCGCCACGATAGCGGCGCACGCCGCGAGAACCCGTCCCTTGCTCATCAGGATTGCGCCCACGGCGGGAAAATTACACACTACACCTCCCGCCGGTGCTGTATCGTCGCACGCTAGAGAGTGCGCCGCAAGCGGCCGGCAACCGGGAGGCGATACTTTGGAGCGAGACAAACTCATCATCCTGGCGGCGACCGTTGTCCTTGGCTTGTCCGCGGCGGCGTTCATGCGTCCCGCACAGGCGCAGCAGCCGGCCCCGGTCCCCGGCTCGGTGCTCGACGGCGTATTCACCGCGGCGCAGGCCGGCCGCGGTGAATCCACCTTCCGGGCGGCGTGCGCCAGTTGCCACGAGACAACCGAGTTTTCGGGCGGGCGCTTCCGCCTGAGCTGGGTCGGCCGCACGGCGGGCGATCTGTTCGACACCATCTCGACGCTCATGCCGGAGGGCGATCCGGGCAGCCTCAGCCCGAATGAGTACGCCTCCCTCGTGGCCTACCTCCTGCGGCTCAACGGCTATACGGCGGGCGACGTGGAGCTGCCCGCGGACCTGGACGCCCTCCGGGACGTGGATATCGACGATCTGGATGGAAGCGTAGCCATCGAACGCGCGGATGCGCCGCGGCGCGCGTGGGAACCGATTACCGGGGACCGGCTGCTCGCCCCCCGGGACGGCGACTGGATGACCCACCGCCGGACGTACGACGTGAACGGTTTCAGCCCGCTGGACCAGATCGACCGGACGAACGTCGGCGATCTGCGCATGGTGTGGGCCTACTCGATGCGTGACAACAGCCGCTGGGTGCCGACGCCGATTGTCGCCAACGGCCTGATGTACGTGGCCGAAGGGAGCGGCCGGGTCACCGCGTTCGATGCGGTGACCGGGGACGTCGCCTGGATGCACCAGCGCAGCTACCCGGAAGATATTCAGAAATCGCAGGCGTACGGCCGCCACCGCGGCGTGTCGGTGTACGGCGACACCATCTACTGGGGAACCGCCGACGCCGCGCTCGTGGCGCTGGATGCCGTGACGGGAGAGCAGCGCTGGGAGGTGAGCACCGGGGACTACGAGCTCGGGTTGGGCCACAGCCATCCCGCGCTGATTGCCGACGGCAAGGTGATCCTGGGCTTCGCCGGCGGTGATCGCAGCGCCCGCGGCGCGATTACCGCGCATGACGCGGAAACGGGCGAGCGGCTCTGGATCACATACACGGTGCCGGCGCCGGGCGAGCCCGGGTACGAGACGTGGGGCGACAACGAGATTCCGCCGCTCGGCGGATTGACCTGGAACACGATCAGCTACGACCCCGAGCTGAACTGGATGTTCATCGGCACCGGCCAGCCGACGCCCTGGGCGGCCACGTTGCGCGGGCCGGGCGACGCGCTGTACACGAACTCCGTGCTGGCGCTCGACATAGCCACGGGCGAGTTGCAGTGGCACTTCCAGGTGGTGCCGGCGGACAACTGGGACCTCGACTCGCCCTACGAGAGCATGCTGGTCGATCTGGTGATCGGCGGCGTGCCGCGCAAGGCGCTCATCCACACCAGCAAGATCGGCTGGGGCGTGGTGCTCGAGCGCGAGACCGGCCGCTTCCTCAACGCGTTCCGCACCGGCTACGACAACCTGATCGAGGGCTGGACGGACTCCGGAAGCCCCATCTTCAATCGGGCGCTGCTGCCGACGCTAGACGACGTCGACTCCGACCGCGTGTTCGAGGTCTGCCCGCACTACCACGGCGCGCGCAACCTGAACTCGCCCAGCTACAACGCCGCGACAGGGCTGTACTACGTCGGCATAAACAACAGCTGCATGGACGTCACGTTCGTGTCGCAGGAGTACACGCCGGGGCGGCTTTACAGCGGCATCGCCGCCAGCGTCAAGGCAGTACCGGGCTACGACTACGTCGGCGAGTTCGTCGCGTTCAACCCGCTCACCGGCCGGCGCGCGTGGGAGTACCGCTCGCCGAACGGGGCCGCCATGACCGCCGCGGCGCTGGCGACCGGCGGCGGCATCGTGTTCGGCGGCGACGCCGACCGGCGCTTCTTCGCGCTCGACGCCGACACCGGGGAGCTGTTGTGGCAGCGGCGGCTGAACGGCGACATCTCCGGCGCACCGGTCACTTTCGAAGTGGGCGGCCGACAGTACGTGGCGGTCGGCGCGGGTGGCCGCATCGGACAGACAACGTCGTATGCGCGGTTGACCAACACAACGATTTCGCCGGGCAGCGGCGTCATGTGGGTATTCGCGCTGCCCGAATAGACAACCGCTCCCGGCAGTTGTCCAGAGTCGTTCAGGAATAGCCATAGACACTCGGTTGGCGCCTTCCAGAACGCGCGTCGGCAAGGAGGCATCATGTCCAAATCGAGTCGGCGAGCGTTTCTCGGTCGGCTCGCAGCGGCAGCGGTTGTCCCTGCGGTGGGCTCGCTGTCGTCGCGTTCGCTTTCGATCGCCGACCCGTCGGTTGCCGCCGCCGTCCAGGGTGCGGCCCCCCGGGCGGCCTACGATCTCCTGATTGCGGGCGGGCGGGTGATCGACCCGGGACAGAATCTGTCCGCGGTGCGCGACGTCGCCCTCCTGCACGGTCGGGTCGCCCGCATCGACCGGAATATTCCGCACGCGCAGGCTCGCAGCGTGTTCGACGCCACGGACAAGATCGTCACGCCGGGGCTGATCGACCTGCACTCGCATGTGTACGAGCACGGCACGCCGCTCGGCGTCAATCCGGATCGCGTCGGGATCGAGGCGGGCGTCACGACGATCGTCGATTGCGGGACCACCGGCGCAGCGATGTTCCCGGGCTTCCGGAGGTTCGTCATCGACGGGGCGCGCACGCGGATCTACGCGCTCCTGAATATCTCGACGGCCGGCTGCTGCACCGATGAGATCTATCTCGACCCCCGCCTGATCGACATCAACGCCGCCCGCGCGGTCATCGAGGAGCACCGCGACCTGATCCTGGGCCTCAAGGTGCGCGTACGGGGCCGGCACGAGGATTTGGAGCACGACATCTCGGTCATGACGACGGCGCGGGAACTCGCCGACGAGATGGGCATCCCGATCATGATGCACTGGTCCACCGTACCCGACCTGCTCGCCATCCTGAAGCGCGGCGACATTCTCACGCACCCCTTCAACCCGCCGTCACAGAATCAGGCCAACGTCTTCGGCAGCGGGATGACCCAGGCCGACCAGGTGCTGCCGCAGATTCTCGAACTCAGGGATCGCGGCATCTACGCCGACGGTCAGCTCGGCACGACGCACCACTCGTGGGAGATATCCGAGAAAGCGGCGCGCCAGGGTTGGTTCCCCGATGCGATTTCGACCGATGTGGCGCGCTATCCGGACGGGACCCCCGCGAGCGTGCTGCTGCCGATGTCGCAGTACCTGTACCTGGGCTTGAGTCTCGAGCAGGTAATCGAGCGCGTCACCGCCACTCCCGCGGCGATGCTCAACTATCCCGAGACGGTTGGGTCGCTGGAGCCCGGTTCTCCGGCCGACGTGGCCATTCTGGAGCTGGAGCAGGGACGTTTCACGTTCTCTGACGGAAGGCGCAGCGATTCCCAAACGCGCGATATGAGCCGGCAGTTCGTGAACGTGGCGACCGTGAAGGGCGGCGTGTTCGTCAAGGGCGGTATTCCGGCATAGCGACATCATCGTCACAGGAGGCGTGTCATGGTGCGGATCCTCGTGCGTTGCGCGGCATTCGGCATCGCCCTGGCCGTCACCGGGGCGCTCGCTCCGGGGACGCGGGCGCAGACGGGTGACCCCGAGGCAGGCGCACGGGCGTGGGACGCGATGTGCGACAACTGTCACGGACCTGATGCCGAGGGCGGCTTCGGGCCGGACCTCGCCGGCGGCCGGGGCCTGACGCCCGAACAGTTTCGGCGGGCGATCCGCCGGCCGTGGGGGGTCATGCCGACCTTGAACGTGGAGCAGCTGTCCGATCAGGGGATCGCCGATGTGTACGCGTTCGTCGCCGCGAAGCCCGCGGTGCCGGAGCCCGGCGAGTGGCGCTGGAGACGCGCCCCGGAGACGGCGCCCCTCGGGCAGCGGCTGTACATGAACACCGCCGGCTGCGGGCAATGTCACGAGCCGGAGAACGCCTATGGACGAATGTGGCTCGGCGAGCACGCGAAGGAGGCGGACTTCGACTACTTCGCGCGGCAGATCTACGAGCACACGGACAAGTACCCGCGCGGCCGGATGGGCACCTACCGCCGGGAGCGGCTGCCTGAATCCGTACTCCGCGAGATCTACCAATGGATGGTGATCGACATCGGCATGCGCGCCTCGATCGGAGCCGTCATCGAGATGGGCGAGCGCCGCGGGGAGGAAACCCCGTTCACCGTCACGCTGACGAACCGGGGTGTGACCAACGTCGGTCTCGACGTGGACGGTGTCACGGTGTTCGTCAAAGTACCGCCCTCCATGACAGTTGCCGGTGGAACCGGTGCGGGCTATCAAGGGGCGCAACCGCTTGCGACGCTGGGGCTCGAGCCGCGGCTGCCGCTCGCGCCGCATTCACACGACGATTCGGGGCGCGTGGAACGCCCGCGCCAGGACCTGTCGGGCGATGTGGTGGTCTGGAGAATCCCGCACCTGGCGGCGGGTGAAGCGCTTACCCTGTCATTTACCTTGTCGGGACCGCCGCCGACGGAGCAGACACTGCAGGATTTCTCCGGTTCGACGGTGCACTGGGAGTCTCCTGGACGTAACGCCAACGGCAGCCCGCCGGTGATGGTCTACCGCGACCTCCGCTTGCCCGACCAGGGCGACCACGAGCTGATCAGGCCGCCGCGCTGACTTCTCGCGCAATGGAGCGGCCGCACCCGGCTCCGGCAGGATGAATCGGTACGCCTGGTCGACCGCGCTACTGCTCTTCGTCCACGTCGGGCGGGGCGTTGGCCGCGATCCAGGCGGCCGCCGCGGACGCCTTGAGCGTTTCCGCGTCGGCGGGCAGCAGGTAGCGCTCGGCGACCAGCGCGTCAGCCGCCTCGGCGTAGCGCGTCACGTACTCCGCCTCTCCGCCGGGATAGCGCTCCTCCAGCGAGGGGCGCGAATCGCCCAACTCCATGCGTTCCTCCTCCGTGCGGGGAAACGCGATCACGGAGCCGTTGACGCCGCACAAATCACCTTCCGCAAAGCCCTCCGCGCGCACCGCCTTGCCCATCGTCGAGAGCGGCGCAGCCACTTCCGGCACCATGACGCCGGCGGTCAGATTGCCGTCCTCGTCGAGGCTCGGTACGTACAGCGGGTACTTCTCTTCGCTTTCCTTGGGAGGCCAGACGGAGAAGTCGCGCACGCCAAGCTCGCTGATCCTGTCGTTGTATGGACGGTCCGGGATGATTGGATACTGCTCGCCCTGACGGGCCACAGTGACCGCCGTGCCGTCCGCCACGGACGGCGCGCGCGTCGCCGGCGGCTCGACGCCGTCCCGCACCCATTGCACCATCGCATCGAATGACGCCCGGTAGTACGGCCACGGCGACACCGGGTTCGCCGGATCACGGCAGCCCGCATTGCCCTGCAGATGCGCGGTCGCGAGCATCCAGTAGCGCACGTTCGGCGGCACATCCAGCGGCTGGCCGCTCGTGTCGGTCAGGAGCAGCGACGCATGCGCGCCGTAGTACTCGGAGTCCGCGTCCACCTGGATGATTTTCGGACAGGTGTTCGAGGCGCTGCAGGCGGCCAGCAGCCCGTCGGTTCTGCCCGTCAGTGGATCGCTGGTGGTCGCGAACGTGAACGGGAATTCGTCCATCGGGTAGTTGTGGTCTTCGTGCTGGCGGGTGTAGCGGCCCGTCTGGGCGAAGCGGGCGTTGACGAAGGTGCGCCGGGCGCCGGCGACGTACGGCGTCATGCCGTCGAATACGCGCCGGCCCTCGACGTCCTCGTTGAAACCCTGGTAGACGAAGTCGCGGATCATCCGGCCGCTCTGCGAGGAGCCCACGGCAACCACGTGGTCCAGAACCGGCATGCCGTCCACGAAGAGCGGGTTCGGCGAGCCCGCATCGTCGGCGGGACTGTGCCGCGCGAATGCCACGAAATCGCGAATGGCGCTGAAACCCAGGCCGTGAACGATTGGATTCTGGACCTGATACACGAACTCGTAGATGGTGCCGGCGTCGGTCCCCGCGGGAGGCGTGACGGCGACCGTCATGTCGTCGACGTAGTACCACTGGTCGGCCGGCACGGTCTGGCGCGGATCGTCCTGGAGCTGGCGATGGGTGAGCGTCGCGGCGGTCTTCTCCAGCGTCACCGCCGGATACGTGAGCCGCCCGAACAGGGCGCTGTCCGGGTCCTGCCACTCTTCCATGGAGGTGCCGGTAATCGTCCGGCCGTTGTCCATGGCGAGCGGTAGATTGGCCAGCACCGGACGCGGGCTGCCGCTGCCCGGCGCGCCGTGCAGCCAGCCGCTCGACACGTACGTGTAGCCCTGGTTCATGAGGAACCCGTTGCCGGCATTCTCGGTCGCGTATGCCCGCCCGGCCTCGTGAAAGTAGCCGAAGACGATGTTGCGGCCGCGGTTGTTGACCTCGTAGACGAGGACACCGTTGCCCCGGGTGATGTCGACCGGCTTGAGGATGTCGAATTCGAAGGTGTACTCGACCAGCCCGTCCGCGTTGCGCGGCGCGTTCTCGAGGTCCACGATCCCGGCGTTCAGCGGGGCGCCTGGATCGGCGACGGCCGTGGCCGTGCCGAGCAGAATCTCGTAGGCGCCCACGTCGCCGAACGAACGGCCGCCGAACGCCGGCTCACGGCTGGTGATGTCGAGCCGCGAGACGCGCGAATGCGCGGGCGGCGGCGACGCGGATTCCTCCGGAACCGGCTCACCGGCGCCCTGGCAGCCGACCAGCCCGATCCCGAGCAGGACCGTCAACATGTAGCGTCGGAACCGCATCACTCACCTCCAGCCCGGCATGATATCAGCCTGCGCGTCGTTTCCGCGCCGTGTGCAGGATTCACGTGCCAGGCTGGCCGCGCCGCGGTCGCGCGGGTCGCCCGAGACGCGGCCGCGGCTCGCTTGCAGCGGCAAGGCGCGGATCACCGTCGAACGACGGCGACGCGAGCAGCTTGCGCAGGAGCCGGGCGAGTATGTCCCGCTCGTCCTCACGGAGCGCGGCATCCAGAACCTTGTTCTGGTTCTCCACGTACGCTGTCGTGACCTGGTCGACGAGCCGGCGGCCGGCATCGGTGAGTTGCAGGCGGATGCCGCGCCGGTCCTCCGGATTCGCGATCCGCTCGATGAGCCCCGCCGCCTCCAGCCGATCGATGCGGTTGGTGAGCCCGCCGGAAGTCACCATGAGCGAATCCAGAAGATCGCGCGGCGCGGGATGCTGGTCGGGCGCCGTACGGATGGCCGCCAGCAGCAGAAACTCGACCTCGCTCAACTCGAACTGGCCCAGCAGCGTGGCCGCGTTCTCTTCGGCGGCGCGGGCGAGGCGGCTGACCCGTCCGAGCACGCCAAGCGAGGAAGCGTCGAGGTCGGGCCGCTCGCGGGCCCAGTGCTTCATCATCAATTCGATCGCGCTCATGCAATATAGCTTAGAATAAAATGGTTTTTTGTCAAGATACTTGACACTTCTTTTTCTTTTTATTAAGATGCTTTTTCGTGACTGGAGATCATGCAGTCAGGACGAGAGTTGGCACTGGCGCCGCGGCGGGCTCCGTCGCGGATCACATAGAGGCAGTTCGTACGGCGAAAGCTCGATTCAACCAGCGTGCCGGCGGCAGACGGCTGCCGACGCCCCGTGGACCGTCCATGGGCACCCCGAAAGGAGACGGAACGATGATGAACCAACTGAACCGAAGCACCCTCGCGATGATCACGGCTCTCACTGCCCTGACTCTGCTTGCGGGTGCCCCCGTGGCGCTGGCAGCGGACGACGCCACGGATTCCGCCAGCTACTCCTGGTCGGCGGAACTGGTCGCGTTCGATGAGCAGAAGGGGATGGCGACCCTGAAGGCCATGGTGGTCGGTCACGAGCCCGGCGACCTCGGCGACTTCAACGAGGGCGACGCGGTCATCCTGGTCTGGTCCGGCGTAATCAGCCAGGCGTCCGGCATTCGCGCCGTCACCGACGGGGAGATGTCGAAGGAGCGTTTCGCGATGTCGGTGAAATTCGTATCCACCGAACGCGACGGACGGTACGTGTCGTTCCGGGTACCGATTCCCGAGGGAGACACGGCCAAGATCAAGGCGCTCTCGCCCGGTGAGTGGGTGCGGGCGACCTCGCCCCACGCGGCGACCGACCCGGCCGCGGTCGTGTCGACAATCCGGGGCTACACGGACGTCGGGTGACGGAACGGCGGGGGCCGGCTCCTGCCGCCGGCCCCCGCTACCCGCGCGCACGGAGCAGAAAGGAGCGTGAACCGTGAAGAGTCAATCGCACGCGGCAACGGGTTGGCCGGCGGCGGCAATCGTCGGGGTATTCGTATTGCTGAGCGCAGCAGCCGGCGCAGCACAGTCGGGCGGCGAGGAGCCGGTTCCCGAGACGTTCACCGCCACGACGGCCAACATGGATCCGGAGGGCACCGACTTGCGGTTCAACGTGCTGCGCTGGTCGGACGACGCGGAGCGCGAGGCGGTCCTCGACGTGCTGACGAACGCCGGCACGGAACCCGGCGACGACGGTGAGCTGGATGCGCTGATCGAGCTGCCGACACTGGGCTACGTCTGGCCGGACGGCAGTGCCCTGGGCTATGCCATCAAGTACGCCCGGCGCGATGCGGTCGCTGACGGCGGCGAGCGCCTCACCTTCGTCACGGGCCGGCGCCTGGGAAGGTTCGGGCGCGAATCGTGGACGCCGGAGGGAACGCCGGATACCGCGCTGCAGCCATTCACCGTGATCGAGTTGCGCCTGGACGGCGACGGCGACGGTGCGGGCACGATGTCACCGGCCGCGGACGTCGCCTTCGACGAGGCGAATCGGACGGTGGCGCTGACGAATTACGACGCCGCGCCGACCCTCCTGGCGGCGGCGAAGCGGCAGCCCGCGCCGTACTGGGCAAGGTAGCTCCGAGACCCGGCGCAGAATCCCCTTGACCCTGCGGGATCGGTCCGCTATACCGTGAGCCATAGCGGATCATCTCCGCGAGAGGGGGTTGCGTCACCATGCACGCGGGAATCGGTTTCAAGGGCTGGACGGCGACCGTGCTGGTCGGGGTCGGCGCCGTGGCCGGTTTCCTGTGGCTCGCCGAGGGCCCGGCCGCCGGCCAGGTGCAGGTCTATCGGGCGCCGCGACTGCCGGGAACGTCGCATCCCGACCTGAGCGGCATCTGGCAGGCGTTCGTCACGGCAAACTGGAACCTGGAAGACCACGGCGCCGACGCGGGACCGCATCCAACCACGCTCGGCGTCTGGGGCGCGCAGCCCCCGGGCCAGAGCATCGTCGAGGGCGGCGAGATTCCGTACCGGCCCGAGGCGCTGGCGAAGCGCGAGGCGAATTTCACCCGGCGGCTGGAGGTCGACCCCGACAACCTGAATGCGGTCGGCGACCCCGAGGCCAAGTGCTACCTGCCGGGGGTCCCGCGGGCGACGTACATGCCGTTCCCGTTCCAGATAATCCAGAGTACGGATCGGGTCGTCATCGCCTATCAGTTCGCCAACGCCAACCGCACCATTCCCATCGGGAGACCCACCGAAGCGCCGATCGATTTCTGGATGGGGTGGTCCAACGCCCACTGGGACGGCGATACGCTGGTCGTCGACGTGACGGGATTCCACGACCTCTCATGGTTCGACCGCGCGGGCAACCATCACAGCAGCGAGCTCCATGTCGTCGAGCGCTACACGCCCATCAGCCCGTACCACCTGCACTACGAAGCGACGATCGAGGATCCACAGGTCTTCACGCGGCCGTGGAAGATCAGCTTTCCGCTCTACCGGCGCATGGAAGAGAACGTCAAGCTGCTGGAATTCAAGTGCGTCGACCTCGCGGAGGAGTACATCTACGGCAGCCTCCTCGAAGAGGCAGGCCAGTGAGGGAGGTGTGCCGGTGAGAAATCGACTGATTGTGCTGACAGGGATCCTGGCGTTCGTAACAACCGCGGCATGGCTGACGCCCGCGCCGCTCGCAGGCCAGTCGCCCGACGCGGATCGCGCCGCCTACACCGCACCGCGTACGCCGTGGGGCGACCCGGACCTGCAGGGGATGTGGGATACCCGCACCTACACGCCGCTCGAGCGGCCGGCCGAGTTCGGCTCGCGGGAGTTCATGACCGAGGAAGAAGCGGCGGAGCGGGAACGGCTGGGACTGCGCCGGGTCGTCTCCGATGACGATGACGCCATTGCGGAGAACCTCGTGGAGCAGGACATCCAGCGCTATGCCCGCGCCGACCGCCCGGACGAAGGCCAACCGGGATACCGGCTCGCGGGCGCCGAGTACAACGCCTTCTGGAGCGCCGACCCGACCACGCCCGGTGTTTCGCTGCGAACGTCGCAGATCATCGACCCGCCGGACGGCCAGATGCCGCCGCTGACCCGCGCCGCGATGGAGACATGGGAAGCGCGCGAGGAGGCCCGGCGCGGGCGCAGCCAAGGGGACGACTGGGAAGACCGCGGGCTGTCGGAGCGCTGCATCGTGCGCAACGGCCTGCCCGGCGAGATGATGGGCAACACCCAGCAACCCACCAAGGAGATCGTCCAGACGCCGGGCTACGTCTCCATCGTGATGCCGTACGGCTACGTCCGGATCATTCCGGTCCACCAGCCGGCGCCGATCGGCGCGGCGATCAAGCAGTGGAACGGCGACCCACGGGGCCATTGGGACGGCGACTCGCTGGTCGTCGAAACCACGAATTTCAAGAACACGGTCAACAACGTGGTGCCCGGCCACGGCGGACCGTTCGGCGGCTCCGCCCACGTCCACTACTACCCCGGCACCGGCGAGACGTTCCGCCTCGTCGAGCGGTTCACGCGGATCGACGCGGAAACGCTCGAGTACCGCTACACGGTGGACGACCCGGAGGTATTCGTCAGGCCGTGGACCGCGGTCAACTACTTCAATCTCGATTCCTGGACCGTCGAAGGCAACCAGGACCGGCTGTTCGAGTACGCCTGCCACGAGCACAACTACGGCATGGTCGGCGCCATCCGCGGCGCGCGCGTCGACCGGGAGTGGGCGCTGGACGAAGCGCGGCGGGAGCAGGCCGTCCGCGAACGGGAAATCGAGGAGAAGTGGGAACGGCTGCTGGCGTGGGAAGAGTCGGCTGAGGGCCGCCGGTAGTCCTACTGCGGCAGGCCCGGGACACCCGGCTCCAGTGGAACGCCCACGCTGTTGTGGTACATCGCCAGGAGCGTGTAGTTCCCCACGACGAATATGACCTCCAGGAGCTGAGCCTCGTCGTACCGCTCGGCCAGTGTCGCCCAGGTGGCGTCCGTGATGAAGCGGCTTGCATGCAGCTCGTCCGCCGCCCGCAGCAGCGCCGCATCGAAATCGCTCCAGCCGCCCGCGGCGGGTCCCCGCGGGATCCGCAAGAGCTCATCGTCGGTGATCCCGGCTCTCTGTCCACCCCCGCTGCCGTGCACGCCCCAGATGAAGTCGCCGCGCGACAGCCAGGCCGTGCGCAGTATCAGCAACTCCTTGTCGCGCAGCGGCAGGGTGTAGTTGAAGCCGAGATGCCGGGTGAACGCCCAGTACTGCCGGCACATCTCGAGATTGTGCAGGCAGATCCGCAGTTGCGTGGAACCGCCCTGTGGGCCAGTGACCGCCTGCTGCGCAGGGGTCAACGACGAGGGATCCAGCGGCGGGATGCGGGGCGCCGTCAGCGGCGTGAACGGATCGACCCGTTGCACCGCCGGCGAACCGGAATTGGCCCGGCTTTCCTGAATCGCTTCGCCCGTCAGTGCGGGCGCCGCAAGCATGGCGGCGGCCAGCAGCGCGCCGAGGGTGGGAATACGGAAGCGCATGGCTCCTCCTGGCACGGCAGCGCCCCCGCACGCGTTGTCGCGCTCGGACTCCTGCGCCGACCCGACGGCGGGCCAGGCAGTACTTACCTGACCCGGGTCCGCGGCATGCGCGGCTTCCACTCCGAATATGCAGGATGGTCCGGCGTATACGCAAAGGCGCCCCGAGCCGGCATCTGGACCTGGGGCAGACTCGTTTCGTCGAGGATGTCATCCTCCTCGATGATGCCGTTGCGGTGCAGAAGGTATGCCGTCAGGCTGTAGACCTCGTCCGCCGTCAGGAACCCCTGTTGATTGAGCGGCATCCCCTGGTTGATCCAGCTCCAGATCTGCGTCGCAAACATGAAGTTCCGGATGCCCCGCCCCTGCCAGTTGCCGCCCTCGTAGAATGCGTCGTATTCCGGATTGCCCGATCCCCGCTCCCCCACCAGGTGCGGGCCCGGACCCTCCGCGCCGGTCGGCCCGTGACACTGGCTGCAGCCCCGGGCGACGTACAACAGCGCGCCCTCGGCCGCGGTGCCGCTGCCGGCCGGCAGCCCCCGTCCATCCGGCCCGATCGCAGCGCCGGCGGGGTTCAGCTCTTCCTCGGTCGGCGCCCGGCCCAGGTTGTAGGTCTGGCCCTGCGCCGCCACCGCGCCGACGCACGCCACGACGATCGCCGCCGCGAACACGCTACAGCGCATTGAGCACCCGCCCGACACTCGTGACCCGCCAGGGCTGAATCACGTTCCCGTGGGGCGCCGCGTACTCGCCCCAGAACGCGCCGTATTCCTCCGGCGTGGGCTGTACGTCGCCGCGCTCGTCGATGCAGCGCGACTGCAGCACGGCTTCGCTGCCGTCCCAGGTCCAGGGAAGCTTGAAGCGGGTCATGGCCATCGGCAGGGCCGGCCCTTCGATCTCGGCATTCTGCCAGGTCCGCCCGCCGTCGGTCGAAACCTCCACGCGGCTGACGGCGCCGGTGCCGGACCACGCGAAGCCGACGATGGTGAAGTACCCGTGGCCCGGCAGCCGCTGCCCGCCGGCCGGGTGCGTAATCACCGATTTCGGCCCCTGCTCCCAGTAGGCGCCCAGCGGCGACCGCTCCCGCCTGGTGAACGAGCTGTGTTCCCAGTACGTCACGTAGGGTTGATCCGTCACCTTGATCCCGCGCAGCCACTTCAATTGGAACTTGCCCTCGAAGCCGGGGATCACGAGTCGCAACGGATACCCGTTGTGCGGTTGCACCGGTTCGCCGTTCTGGCCATACGCCACCAGCGTGTCGTCCATCATCGCCTTGCCGAGCGGAAAGCTGCGGGCCTGCTGCGTCCGACCCAGACTCTCGCCCACCACCCAACTGGCGCCGTTCTTCACGCCGGCTTCCTTCAGCAGCAGGGAGAGCGGCACGCCGGTCCACTCGCTGCATCCAATCAGCCCGTGGTTCTGTTCGAGCGTGCGCTCCTCGCCGGGCTGCGGGCGGTTCGCGAGGCACTCGATGAAGTTAATCCGGGAAACGGACGGCAGGCGCTTCAGCTCATCCATCGTGAAGACGAGCGGCCGCTCCACCATGCCGTGAATCATCAGACGGTGCTTCGCGGGATCGACGTCCGGCGGGGGATCGCCGTGGGACGAGATGAAGTGGAGCGGCGCCGGCGTGATGATGCCCATCTGCTCACCGAGCGGCGTCAGGGCGTCGAAGCCGTAGGGGTCGCCATGCATCTGCATGTTGACCTTGTTGTCCAGCGTGATGCGACCCGTCTCGACGTAACGGGACCGACGGCCGTACGCCATCAGCTCTCGAGCCAGGTTATCCGGCATCGTTGTTCGAAGCGTCTGGCCACTCGCCGTCCCGGCTCCCGCCGCCAGACCGACCAGTGCCGCTCCGCCGCCCTTCAACACCTGCCGTCTGGTGGTTGCCCGCTTTGCATGCATTACGCCTCTCCCTTCATGACTCGCGTGTCCCGCCGGCTGACGTTCCGGCCTTGCTACACCGTCAGCCTGGTAATCATCACCCACAGGGGCGCGTCGCCGCCTTCATAGATGTCCAGAGGAGTGAGCTTACCGCTGTCCTGGTCCACCTCGTAGGAGGCCAGTTTGCCCGACTCCCGACCGGCTACGAATAGAAAGCGACCTTCCGGATCCAGGCTGAAGACCCTGGGCCTCGGCTCCGTGGGCACCCAACCCGTTGCCGCCAGCCGGCCGGTGGATGAATCGATTGTAAAGCTGGCCACGCTTTCGTGGCCGCGGTTGGGAACGTACAGGAATCTCCCCGAGGGATGAATCTGAATCTGGGAACAGGTGTTGCGATCGCGTCTGGCGCCTCCGGGCAGCGAGGATATCGTCTGGAACGGAACGAGCGTTCCGGTCGCCGGATCCAGCGCATACGCCGTGACGCTGCTGCCCTGTTCGTCCGAGGAGTAGACGACGTCCAAAGTGGGATGAAAACAGATGTGCCGCGGCCCCAGGGTTGCCTGCAGCTCCAACAGCGGCGGATCGTTGGGCGTGAGGCGTCCGGTGCTCTCGTCGAACCGGAATTGGAATATACCGTTCGGCTGACCGGGACGGGCGGTATGCGGCACGAATACGTACCGGTTGGACGGGTCGCTCTGAATGGCGTGCGCGCCGGGCGCCGTGTAGCGCCATTCTATGGGCGGGAACACCGCGACGCCGTTGGCGTCGACGGCGTGGACCCCGACGGTACTCTGATGCCAGTAGGCAGAGAGCACGTACCTGCCGGTACGGTCGGTCGACACATGGACCGGCTCGCCCTGCAGCGGCACCGCCCCGACAAGGGTCAATCCGCCCGTGCTCCTGTCGATCCGGTAGCTGGCTATCTCGTCGCTCACCCGCTTGCCCACGTAGAGCGTGTTCGCGGCGGGGTCGATGGCCAGCGGCGCCGGGCCGCCGTCGACCGCCACGTCTTCCCGCCAGGTAAGCCTGCCGGTGGACGGATTCACGGTGCAAATCGAGATTCTGTTGTCGTCCTGGAAGGATACGTACCCGAGATATTCGGGTGAGCGGCGGCTCTCCGCCTGCGATCGGCCCCGCGCATGCGCGGGCGGCCGCGATAGCGCCGCGATACCGGCGCCGGTGGCCACGGCGCCCTGGAGGAACTCGCGGCGGCTCGGCTTGCCGGCCTGCCGCCATGGCAGCCGGTTGCGGCTGTCCTGCATGCCCTCTCTCCCGGCGGCAACCCCGCGGTTGCCACCGCCCGCCGACCGACGTCAACCAGTCCCGGTGCGCCGAGTGAGATTGAGCTCGATCAGCTTACTGGTCCTGCGACGTCGCGAAGAGCGGCGTGCCGCCGCGGGCGGCGACTTCCGCCTGGAACTCTTCCTCCGTCAACTCGATCGTGCGGGTGATGCTGAAGAACATGTCGTCGATCGAGCGGTTGCCGTAGCCCTTCCAGTTGCGCGGGTCGACCACGTTCTTGTTCGTGACCGAGTTGTTGTACCAGGCCATCACGTGGATGAGCGTGCCGGCCGGCAGCAGCGGCGCCACGTCATCCTCGTAGACGTACACCTTCACCCAGTTGTGGTCGTAGTCGGCGCAGCTGATCATCTCGCGCGCGTTGTTCGGGTAGAGCGCCTCGACGCACATCCGCTTGCCGCTGGAATGCAGGTGCGGCTCGAACATCAGCATCTTGGTCGGCTTTTCGAGGCGGTGGAAGCCGTCGCGCATCACGTTGTCGTCGTTCGAGGGGATGTCGAACTCGTAGTCGAACATGTTGACGCCGCTGAAGCCGCCAGTGCTCTGCCTGTAGCGCGGCTCGTACCCCTCGGGATGCAGCGTGAGGCCGACGTCGATGCGCGCGCGCACCTCCCGGCCGATGGAGTGCAGGTGCATGGAATTGAATGTAAGGACGGAATCGCCCGGCAGCTTGACCCCGACCTCATCAGGAAAGATCGTCGGGTTCTGGCCCAACTCGTAGGTGAGCCAGAGCTGATCGTCGTTCGCGGTGCAGGAGGTCTCGTTGCCGCAGTCGAGCGGCTGCAGCGTATTCTTGGGCTGCTCGGCCGAAATCACCGCGTGGTGCACGACGAACAGGCTCAGGTCGGCCCGCCCGCTCTGATTCGCCGCGGATTCCGGAGCCGGCCCCTCGTCGAGCCTGACCTCCTTGACCTCGACCGCCTTTATGTAGCGGTCCGCGGGAATCCCGGTCGGCGTCACACCCCACTCGCCGAACCAGTCGGCCGCCTCGGCCTCGACCGTGCCCTCCGGCGAGGGCACGATCACGTCCGGCGTGCCGTACGTCCACCCGTCCGCAGGCCATTCGAGCGGCGGCGGCATGTCGGCCGGATTGCCCTGCGGGGCGCCGTTGTCCACCCACGCGGCAATCGCCGCGATCTCCTCGTCACTCAACGACGGGTCGTCCTTGAACAGCTGAACGCCGATGTTCTTGTCGATGAACCAGGGCGGCATCTCGCGCGCCGACGTGCGGTTCCTGATGGAACGGGCCCAGGGGCGCACGTCCTGGTAGCTGATCAGCGCCATCGGCGCGCCGCCCCGCGGGCGGTGGCAGTTCTCGCACGAGCGCTGCAGGATCGGCGCGATGTCCTTGCTGAAGGTGACCTCGGCGTGCTGCCCGGCGGCGGTTGCCGGTACCAGCGCCAAGCCGCTGAACACCGCGCCCGCGGCCAGTAGGCACGCGGCGGGCTTGCTCGGCTTCCAAACGAAATTCATCGTTCCCCTACCTCCCTGCCGGTCCGTCGAATGATCAGCCGCCGCCCACCCGCACGGTGACATCCCTGGCCGAGGCCAGGCCGCCGTCGTGCGCGTACGCGCGAAGCACGTAGGTGCCCGGCTCGTGGAAGATTGCGGCCACGTCGAACCGCCCGTCGGGCGGCAGCGGCGGCGGCTCCCAGCCCGGCGACCAGGGCGAGTTGCCGTCGTAGTTCGGATGGATGTCGAACTGCTCCGGGTCGAAGGTCACCTGGTTGCCGTCGCCGCGCCACACGATCCACGCCAGACGCAGCCCCCACGCGTTGTAGTTCACGGGCACACGGCGCGACGCCGGCTGGCGAGGCGGAATGTCGTCGTCCGAGGCGATGGCCGTGAGGTTGAGCGGTTCGCCGACCGCCACGGAAACGCTCGGCGGCCCGTCGATGTCGACCATCGGCGCCTTGTTCATCTCGCGCTCCGCGCGCAAGCCCCCGACGTCCTTCTGCATCAGCGGCGAGTCGTTGACGTAGTCGGGCTTCAGGCTGCCGTACGCCTGCTCGGTCTTGCCGCGTGCAATCACCGTCCAGACCAGCTCCCGGGTCCCGAAGTCGGCCGGCACGGTGACGCGGAACATGTAGCGGTTGCGCCGCGGCTGGAAGAAGGTCGGCTGCCCCTGATCCTGGGGACCCGGCTCCATGTAGTTGTTCGGGCCGATGGGAACGTGGACCTTCTCCTGCGAATTCCGGTTCAAATAGCCGAAGATCAGGTCGAACGTGCCGTCGGGGTTCTGCTCCCAACCCTCGAACGCCGGCACCACGTTCTGGCCGCGTTCGAAGATGATGGTCTGGCCGCTGGTTGCTGTCAGCGAGGAGAGCGTCACGGCCGCCGTAAGGAGAATCACGGTGCGCGCGCTCACCCGCCACCGGGTGCTGGAATTCGTCATTACCCTTGCGCTCCTGGTTGCTACTGCTGATCCTGCGACGCCGCAAACATCGGGCGGCCGCCCCGGGCGGCCGGCCTGGAACTCTTCCTCGGTCATCTCGATCGTGCGCGTGATGCTGACGAACATGTCGTCTATCGACCGGTTGCCCCACCCCTTCCAGTTGCGGGGGTCGACCACGTTCTTGTTGGTCGGCGAGTTGTCGTACCACGCCATGACGTGAATCAGGGTGCCGGTCGGCAGCAGCGGCGCCACGTCGTCCTCGTAGGTATAGACCTTCACCCAGTTGTGGTCGTAGTTCGAGCAACTCAGCATCTCGCGCACGTTGTTCGGATAGATGGCCTCGACGCACATCCGCTTCCCGCTCGAATGCAGGTGCGGCTCGAACATCAGCATCTTGGTCGGCTTCGTGATGCGGTGGAACCCGTCCCGCATCACGTTGTCGTCGTTCGACGGGATGTCGAATTCGTAGTCGTACATGGTGGAGCGGCGGAAGCCGGTGTTGCTCTGCACGAAGCGCGGCTCGTAGCCCTCGGGGTGCAGCGTCAGGCCGACGTCCACCCGCGCGCGCACCTCCCGGCCGATGGAATGCAGGTGCATGGAATTGAATGTGAGCACCGAGCCCGCCGGCAGCTTGACGCCCATTTCGTCCGGAAAGATCGTGGGGTTCTGGCCCAGCTCGTACGTCAGCCGGAGCTGCCCGTCGTGACCGCCGCAGGAGGTCTCATTGCCGCAATCGAGGGGCTCGATCACGTTCGCCGGCGCATCCGACGTGATGACCGCGTGGTGCACCACGAAGAGGCTGAGATCGGCCCGGCCGGTGTCGTCCACCTTGGTCTGCGGCCCTTCCTCGAGCCTTACCTCCTTCACCTCGACGGCCTTGATGTAGCGGTCGGTGTCCAGCCCTGTGGCCGTCTCGCCCCATTCGCCGAACCAGTCGGCGGCGTCGGCCTCGACGGTACCCTCCGGCGACGGTACGATCACATCCGGCGTGCCGTAGGTCCAGCCGTCGGACGGCCATTCGAGGGGCGGCGGCAGGTCGGCCGTATTACCGCGCGGCGCGCCGTTGTCCACCCACTCGCCGATCATCGCGATCTCGTCGTCGCTCAACGACGGGTCGTCCTTGTAGCGCTGTATGCCGATGTTCCTGTCAATGAACCACGGCGGCATCTCGCGGGCCTCGGTGCGGCTCCTGATGGCCCGCGCCCATGGGCGGACTTCCTCGTAGCTGACCAGCGGCATCGGCGCCGCGCCCTGCGGGCGGTGGCAGTTCTCGCACGAGCGTTGCAGGATCGGCGCGATGTGCTTGCTGAAGGAAACCTCGGACTCCCGTTCCGCCGCCGCCGCCGGCGACGCGAACAGGCCGGCGACGATGACGCCGGCGGCCATCGGACTCACGCTTCTCATGGCGTGTCTCCTTTTGGATTGCAGCGTTGCTCCGAATGACGCTTGCGCTCCCGGGGTGCTACTACTGATCCTGCGACGCCGCGAAGAGCGGACTGCCTCCCCGCGCGGCGACCTCCGCCTCGAACTGCTCCTCGGTCAGGTAGATGAGCCGGGGCAGATTGTAGAACATGTCGTCGATCGACCGATTGCCCCACCCCTTCCAGTTCCGCGGGTCGACGACGTTGCGGTTGGACACCGAGTTGTCGTACCACGCCATCAGGTGGATGACGGTGCCGGCCGGCAGCAGCGGCGCCGCGTCCTCTTCATAGACGTACACCTTCACCCAGTTGTGATCGTAGTCGGCGCAGTTGAGCATCTCGCGGGCGTTGTTCGGGTAGAGCGCTTCGATGCACATCCGCGTCCCGCTGGAATGGAGATGGGGCTCGAACGTCATCAGGCGCGCCGGCTGCTCCAGCCGGTAGAACCCGTCGCGGTAGATGTTCTCGTCGTTGGATGGAATGTCGAGTGCGAAATCGAACGAGCCGGACATGGCCTGGGACTTCTGGCGGTACTTGGGCTCGTACCCCTCGGGGTGCAGATCGAAGGCGACGTCCACGCGCGCCTGCACCTCCTCGCCGATGGAGTGCAGGTGCATCGAATCGAACGTGATGACCGAATCGGCCGGCAGTTCGACGCCGACCCCGTCGGGATAGCTCAGCGCGTTCTGGCCCAGCTCCCACGTAAGCCGGAACGCGTCATCGCTGGCCGCCACGGGACCGTTCGATTCATTCGCCTGCTCCGGCGTCGCGGCCGTGATGACCGCGTGATGCACCACCCACAGGTTGAGGTCGGCGCGGCCGGCGCCCTTGGCCCCCGGCGTGTCCTTGCGCACGCTGGTGTCGCCCGCCACGCGCACTTCCTTCACCTCCACCGACTTTATGTAGCGGTTGGTGGTGAGGCCGGTAGGCGCGGGAGGATCCCATTCGCCGAACCAGTCCGCGGCGTCCGCGGGCACGGTGCCGACCCGCGACGAGACGACCAGGTCCGGCTCGCCGATGCTCCATCCCGCCGCCGACCATTCCAGGGGCGGCGGCAGGTCGGCCGGGTTGCCTTGCGGGGAACCGGCGTCGACCCACGCGGCGATCGTCGCTATCTCCGCGTCGCTCAGCGAGGGGTCGTCCTTGAAGTGCTGGATGCCGATGTTCTTGTCGATGAACCAGGGCGGCATCTCGCGCGCCGTCGTGCGGTTGCGGATGGACCGCGCCCACGGACGGACGTCCGAGTAGCTGATCAGCGCCATCGGCGCGCCGCCGCCGGGGCGGTGGCAACTCTCGCACGAGCGCTGCAGAATGGGCGCAATGTCCTTGCTGAACGTTACGTCGCCGTCACGTTCGGCCGCGGCTGCGGGCGCCGCCATCACGAGCGCCGCGGCAACGCCTGCGGCTATCAACGAGCCGTGTCTCCAAGCGGTCTTCATCGTGTCCCCCCTACGCCAGATTGAAATACCACTTGGGGCTGCGCCCCAAACCCCCGGCGGCCGCTAGCGG
>JAGWAI010000021.1:1370-10172 GCA_021296485.1 Acidobacteriota bacterium | reverse complement strand
CCGTCGCGGGCCGCACCGCGCTACGCGGCCGGCCGCGCGAACGCCACGAGCGCGGCGTCGGGTCCGGCGCCGGTCGAGATGACGATGAACTGCCGCCCCGACCGCGAGCGGTACGTCATCGGGTTGCCGCTCGTGCGGAACGGCGTCGCGACGCGCCAGATCTCTTCTCCCGTGGCCTTGTCGAAGGCGTACAGGTACGGATCGCCACCGCCGATGAAGACCAGGCCGCCCTTCGTCACCAGCGAGCCCAGGTGGCTGAACGTTCCAAGGCGTTCGGGGAGCTCGACGCCCCGCAGCAACGGGTGGTTGCGGAGGACCCGGCTGCCCTCGCCGAACGGCACCTTCCAGGCGATCTCGCCCGCGTTCAGGTCGATCGCCACCAGATACGTATAGGGCGGCTTGATCAGCGGAATGCCGCCCAGCTTGCTGCGCGCCACCTCGGTCGCGCCGGGCCGGTTGCCGAAGATCATCGCCGCCGCTCCGTGCGGACAGTTGTTGCTGTACTCGACATCGATGGCCGGGTCCTCGCCCGTGTTGCGGCAAACCTGGTTCGTCGTGGTGCCTTCGTTGGAGCGCACGTACAGCAGTCCCGTCTCGGGGTCGAACGCCGCTCCACCCCAGTCCGCGCCGCCGCTCACGGTCGGCCGCATCAGGGTGCCGCGCAGGCTCGGCGGCGTGAACAGCGGACCGAGCCGGAACTGCTTCATCTCCTCCACCGCCAACGCATGGATCTCCGGCGTCAGGTCGTTCGCGTCGTCAAGCGATACCCCCTGCTTGGCGAACGGCGGCGGCTTGGTCGGGAACGGCTGCGTCGGATACAGCACCTCCCCGGGCACGTCCGTCGTCGTGTCCACCGGGCGTTCCTCGATCGGCCACACCGGCTCCCCGGTTACGCGATCGAACACGTATGTGAAGCCCTGCTTCGACACCTCCGCCACTGCGTCGATCTCGCGGCCGTCCACGTTGATCGTCACCAGGTTCGGCGGCGAGTTGAAGTCGTAGTCCCACACCCCGTGGTGCACCGCCTGGAAGTGCCACTGCCGCTCGCCGGTCCGCGCGTCCAGACAGACAAGCGACTCGGCGAACAGGTTCGCGCCCCGCCGGTGCCCGCCCCAGTAGTCGCCACCCGGCGTGCTGGTGGGGACGTACAACAGGCCGCGCTCCTCGTCGAGCGACATCAGGCCCCAGACGTTCGCGTGGCCGGTGTAGCGCCAGGATTCGTTCTCCCACGTGTCTGCGCCAAAATCGTCGTTCGACTGCGGGATCGTGAAGAACACCCAGCGCCGCTCGCCCGTGCGCGCGTCGAACGCCTGCACCGTTCCCGGCGGCTCGAATCTGCGCTGCACGCGATCCGGCACGCGGCTGCCGATGATCACCAGGTCCTCGAACACAACTGGCGGCGAGCGCTGATCGAACTCTTCCGAGGAGACCGGGCGGCCGTGGCCGTCGATCACCGAGACGCTGCCGTTCTCGCCGAAGCTCTCCACTGCGCGGCCCGTGTCGCCGTCGATGGCGTACAGCCGGTCGCGGCTGTTGATGAAGATGCGGAAGTCGTCGCCGGCGCGCCAGTACGCAATCCCGCGGTGAATGAAGCCGTGGCGCGTTTCCCGCTCGTACGCCTTCGGGTCGAATGTCCACAACTCGGCGCCGGTCTCCGCGTCGAGCGCCGCCACCCGGTTGTACGCCGTCGACATGTACAGCACGTTGTCGATCATGATCGGCGTCGCCTGCAATGAGCTGGGCCGCGCGCCGAGCTCCGGCATCGGCATCTCGTTCGGCTCCCACTGCCAGACGATCTCCAGCTGGTCGACGTTCGCGGCCGTGATCTCGTCAGCGGTGGAGTACTTGGTGTGCGCCTGATCGGCGCCGACAAAGCGCCACTCGATCGGCTCGGCCGCCTGCTGCGCCCCCACCGTGACGGCGGCGGCTGAGACGATGGCGGCGGCGCAGAATCGTTTCATCGGGATTCTCCTGGGGGACATCACCTGCATGAACCGTAAACATAGCAGACTGTGGTGGAAACCCGCGTCGCACCGAGACCGGTCAGGCACCCGGCTGACAAGGCGTGCGGAGTTTCCACCGCATGGTCCGCTAACCCGCAGTCGCGAGGTCGTCGAGGCGCCGTGGTGACGGGGCGCACGGACTGAACGACGCTGCAGGCGTAGTCGTAACTACGTCGAGGCGGCGTGCGGGAGTACGCCCCGTCAACGCGAGCGGATCGGCGGCCGCAGCAGAAGGCTGGTGAGAAATGCGGGCTAAGATAACAAGACCGTAGCGCGACCCCGCGCCCCGGAGAGGGTTTGGGGCGCAGCCCCGTCTAACAAGTGGAGGCAGTGAATGGCGCGTGAAGTGGTGGTGCTGAGCGGCGTGCGCACGCCGATTGGCGGGTACGGCGGCAGCTTGAAGGACATCCCCAATACCGAGCTCGGGGCGCAGTGCGTTCGCGAGGCGGTCGGCCGGGCGGGCATCGAGCCCGGCGACGTCGACCACGTGGCGTTCGGCAACGTCATTCACACCGACGCGCGGGACCATTACCTGGCGCGGGTCGCCGCCATCAAGGGCGGCCTGCCGCACGAGACCCCGGCGGTGACCGTGAATCGTCTGTGCGGCAGCGGTCTGCAGGCGGTCGTGACGGCCGCCCAGACGATCATGCTGGGCGACGCGGACACCGCGCTGGCGGGCGGCGCCGAAAACATGAGCCGCAGCCCGTACATCTCCGGCGTCCTGCGCTGGGGCGCGCGCATGAATGACACCGCGCTGGTAGACATGATGGTGGGGGCGCTCAGCGACCCGTTCGACGACTGCCACATGGGCATCACGGCGGAGAACGTGGCCGAGCGCTACGGCGTGTCGCGCGAAGACCAGGATGCGCTCGCGGTCCAGAGCCATCAGCGCGCGGGCAACGCGATTGCGGAGGGCCGCTTCAAGGAGCAGATAACGCCGGTCGAGGTGCGCGTGAAGCGCGACACCGTGCTGTTCGACACCGACGAAACCGTGCGTGCCGGCAGCTCCGTCGAGAAGCTCGCCAAGCTGCGGCCGGTGTTCCAGAAAGGCGGCAGCGTCACCGCCGGCAACGCTTCGAGCATCAACGACGGGGCGGCGGCCATCGTGCTGATGGAACGCGAATTGGCGGAACGGCGGGGGCTCAAGCCGCTCGCGCGCCTCGTGGCGTACAGCTTCGCCGGCGTCGACCCGCGCTACATGGGTATCGGCCCGATCCCGGCCGTGCGGCGGCTGCTCGACAAGACCGGCCTCGGCGTGGACGACTTCGACGTATTCGAGGTGAACGAGGCGTTCGCGGCGCAGGCGCTGGCCGTCTGCCGCGACCTGGGCCTGCCGCCGGAGCGGACCAACCCAAACGGCAGCGGCATCTCGCTGGGCCACCCCGTCGGCGCCACCGGAACCGTGCTGACGGTCAAGGCGCTGTACGAACTGCAGCGGACCGGCGGCAAGCGAGCGCTGGTAACGATGTGCATCGGCGGCGGCCAGGGCATCGCCGCCGCCTTCGAACGCGCCGCGTAACTTTCCAGCGCGTAACTTCCTAGACGGAGAGGTTCTTCAGCAACCCCGTGCTGTCGCCGAACTTCTCCACCGGGAAGTTCATCTTCTCCAGGATGGTCATGTACAGATTGGCGAGCGGCGTGCCGCGCGGATAGCGGACGTAGCGCCCGCCCGTCACGCCGGTGGCCTTGCCGGCGATCAGCGCGATCGGCAGATCGTCGTGGAAGTGCGTGTTGCTGTCGCTGATGCCGGTCCCGTAAAGCAGCAGCGTGGAATCGAGCATCGTGCCGTCGCCTTCCGGGGTGGCGGCCAGCTTCTTGACGAGGTGCCCGAACTGCCGGAAGTGGTACTCGTTGATCCGGTGCAGCCGCTCCAGGTTGGCCGGCTTGTCCTGGTGGTGCGACAGCGGGTGGTGCGAATCCGATACGCCAATCTCCGGATACGCCCGCACGCTCACCTCGCGCGCCAGCATGAAGGTGCTGATGCGCGTCAGGTCGGTCTGGTACGCGAGCGCCAGCAGATCCATCATCAGCTCGGCGTGCTCCGCATAGTCGTTCGGGGTCCCGATCGGCTGATCGAACAGCGGCAGCTCCCGGGTATTCTGGCGCTCGGCCATCTCGATGCGCCGCTCGGCGTCGCGCACGGCGGACAGATACTCGTCGAGCTTGAGCTGATCGCCGGGGCCGATTTCACGCTCCAGATCGCTGAGCTCCTCGTTGACGGCGTCGAGCACGCTGCGGTCCTTCCGCATGCGCGCCAGACGCGCCGCGGGATCCGTGCTGCCGCTCGTGCCGAACAGCCTCTCGAATACGGCGCGCGGGTCGTTCTCGACCGGCAGCGGCGTCGTCGGCGTGCGCCACGCCACGGTGTTCGTGTAGGCGCAACTCGCGCCGGCGTCGCAGGAGCCGAGCATGGCGCTCGACTCGAGGCCGAGTTCGATCGAGGCGAGCTGGGTCTCCTTCGCCAGTTCCCGGGCGGCGATCTGGTCCATCGACACGGACGCGTACACGTCGGCCCCGGTGGTCAGCTTGAACGGCACGCAGGTGAGGAACGTGCCGGCGGAGCGCGCGTGATCGCCCCCGCCGGTCACCAGATTGGCGGCTTCGTCGTCAAGACCGCCGCATAGCAGCACGCGGTCCTCAAGACCGGCCAGCGAGCGCAGCGTCGGCGGCAGCGCGGCGAGCGGCCCCACCTGCTGCGGCGACCAGTACGGCATCGACATACCGTTCGGCACGTAGAACACGCCCAGCCGGCGGATGGGCCGGGCCGCCGTCCTGGAGAGCGCCGTCAGCGCCGGCACCATGCTGTCGAGCAGCGGCAGCGCCAGGGTCGCGCCAAGCCCGCGCAGTACGGTCCGCCGAGGCAGGTGCATCTTGCGAATGAACATGGCTGAGTCCTCTTGTCTGCGAACGACGATGCCGTCTGGCGATTATCCCCCGCCGCCGCGCGTTCCGCAACCGCTGCGGCCGGTGGCGCCGGCTCAGTTGCCGGCGGCCGCCGGTACCGACCGGTCGGGCTCGGGCACCCGCCGCATCCGGAACGGCATGCTCTCGACGATGCCGCGCACCAGCGTCGACCAGCGGTAGCCGTCCCGCTCCAGGTCGCGCACGAGCTGCCGCACCATCGGCGCATCGTAGTAGTTCACACCCCGCCCGAGCGCATACGTCAGCAGCTTCTCGGTAACCGTCTGCACGAATTGCGTCCCACGGTTGGTCAGCGCCTCGCGGAATGCCCGCGGGCTGCCGATGGTCTGGTCCGCCCAGTCGATGGTGGCGTCAATCGCCGCGCCGCCGTCGGTGTCCCGCCAGCGCCCGATGGCATCGAAGTGCTCCATGGCGAAGCCGAGCTGGTCCATCTCCGTGTGGCAGCTCGCGCAGACCGGATTGTTGCGGTGCTGCTCCATCTTTTCGCGCAGCGACGTCGGCGTCCCCCCGCTGTCGTTTTCCTCGAGCGGCGGCACGTTCGGCGGCGGGGCGGGCGGCGGGGTGCCCAGCAGGTTCTCCATCACCCACTTGCCGCGTAGCACCACCGACGTGCGGTTGGCGTACGACGTGATAGTGAGCAGGCTGCCGTGCCCGAGCAGCCCGTGGCGCCGGTCGTCGCGCCACTCGACTCGCCGGAAGCGGCTGCCGTAGACGTCCTCTATCCCGTAGTGCCGCGCCAGATGCTCGTTGAGGTACGTGTAGTTCGCCCGCAGCAACTCCGGAATCGGTCGGTCGCCGCGCACCTGGCTCTCGAAGAACAGCTCCGTCTCGCGCACCATCTCCCTGCGCAACGTGTCGTTGAATGCGCCGTACAGGGCGCTGTCGGGCACGTGCTCGTTGATATTGCGAATCTGCAGCCACTGGCCCGCGAAGTCGTTCATGAAGCGCGTCGCGCGGCGATCGGCCAGCATCCGGCCGACCTGCGCCTGGAGCACGCCCGGGTCGCTCAACCGGCCGCCGGCGGCGAGATCGATCAGCTCCTCGTCCGGGATGCTGCGCCACAGGAAGAACGACAGCCGGGAGGCCAGCTCCAGGTCGCTCAGCCGGTACGCCGCCCCGGGCGCGGCGCCGCGTGGCTGGCGCTCGATGCGCAGCAGGAACTCCGGCATCGACAGCAGCGCTTCGAGGGCCCGCTCGATGCCGCCGTCGAAGTCGCGCTCGGCGCGCCCTTCCCGGTAGAAGTCGAGGAGCGGCGCCAGGTCGTCATCCGTGACCGGCCGCCGGTACGCGCGGCGCGCCAGCTGAGAGAAGATCGCGCGGGCGCAGCGCTCCTCGTCCCGAGCGTCGGCGCCATTCGGGCGGCACGTGAAGATCCGCTGCCGGCTCGGAGTGTCGTCCGGGGCCGTGCCGTTGAATGGCCCGGAGATGAACACCCGATCGATACCGGGCCGGCCGTACGCACCGGCGAACGGCGTCGGATTCGAATCGGTGAACGCCACGGTCACCAACCGCTGGCCCGCCTCGATCGGCACCCGCACCTGGAGCTCGCTGTCGGCATTCAGGCGGTACTCGTGCAGCCGAATGCCCTCTACGTCATCGCCAGGAATCGGAATGAGGATGCCGGGGTCCGGTCCGGGGAATTCGCCGCCCACCCTCCAGCGCTGCACCAGCCCGCGGTCCACCCGCAGCTCGATCTCGTGGTCGTCCTCGCCGATGCCGATGACTCCCCCGCCGCCGTTGTTCCCCCCGCCCTTCATCTGGATGGCGAAGACATACTCGCCGTCGAGCGGAAAGACGTGCCGCGCGGACAGCCCCCCGTGCGTCCCGAACGGCATGTCCTCGCTCATCCGCGCGTCCTGCGTCTCGAAACCGAGGGAGTACACCTGGCGGATCGGGCGGTTGTCGGGGCCACCGACCGCGGCGCGGCTGATCTTGGTAGCCGCCGCGGTATAGCGCGCCATCAACGCCGGCGTCATCGAGAGCACGTCCGCGTTGTTGTCGAATCCCAGGCCGGCCATGTCGCTCGGCAGCAACTCGGCGCCGTTCACCTCGAGCGCCAGCAGATCCTGGATGGCGTTGACGTACTCGACGCGGTTCATGCGGCGGGAGGCCACGTGGCCGGGATTCGGGTCGGCTGCCGCCACGTGGTCGAGCGCCGACTCCAGCGCGGCCGTGAACGTCTCGACGCTGGCCTGGTCGGGACGCGGCCGTCCGGCGGGCGGCATCTGGCCGGCGCGCAGCTTGCGCACGACCATCTCCAGCGTCTCGGCGTGCGCGCCGACGCGCTCGAGATCAACCTGGTCGAGCAGCAGATCGGCGGTACGCAGCCGCTCGTTGTGGCAGCTGACGCAGTAGCGGTCGAGCAGTGCGCGCGAGGGCGCTGGCGGCGCGCTCGCGGCGGTCTGCGCGGCGGTCGCGGCAGGCTTCCAGACCACTCCGGCCGCCGCAATCGCGACCAGGACGAGCGTCGTTCGAAGAGTCCCAGGCATGCCTGCTACGGGCCCTGAGTTTGCGACTGCTGCGCGACCTCTTCCACCACCTCGCGGTCGGCGCGCTCGTGGACGTCACCCGGGATGCCCAGGCGCGTGTTGGCCCCCAGCTCCCGCAGGAACTCGGCCGTTTCCGGGAACGCCTGGAACTGGAACGACTGCTTGGCTCCCTCGGCGATGCGGAATGCCGTACGCCCCCGGAAGTCGCGCGCGTCGATGTCGGCGCCCTGCTCGACAAGATAGGCGATCACCTCGTTCAACCCGCGGAACGTCGCGGCGTGCAGCGCGGTGAAGTCGGCCTCGTTCGTCGCGTTGACGTCGGCGCCCGCCTCGACCAGTACCTGCACGGCGGCCTCGACCGGCGGCGACGGCCGGCCGCGCGGCGTGTGCGGCTGATACGAGCGATAGCCGAGGCCGGCCGCCATCATCAGCGGCGTGGTCCCGTCGTCGGATACCGCGTTCGGGTCGGCGCCGGCATCCAGCAGCGTGCGAAGTATCTCCGGGCTGCTCTCGAAGTGATACCTGGAATCGTCGCCGAACAGGCCGCCGCCATTCGCCGAGAAGGCGGCTACCCACAGCGGCGTGGCGCCCCGGACATCGCCGGTGCCTACGGAATTCTGCTCGAAGGCGCCGCGCCGCGGGCGCGCCAGATAGCCCAGCACGACCGAGGTGGTGGTTATGCGTGCGTTCGGATCCGCCCCGCGGGCCAACAGCTCGTTGACGAGCGGCAGCCGGCTGCCGGGGTCGAGTCCCCGCCGCCCGCCGCCGCTGACCGACGACGCGCTCATGCCGCGGGCACGGTACCAGTCGGCCAGCCACGTGCTGACGCGGCCGGCCGCCGCGTGCAGCGCGGTGACGCCGTGAATCCTGCCGTTCGGATCGGCGCCCTGCTCCAGCAGGAAATGCGCCATCTCGGCGTGCCGGCTGACGATTGCCAGCGGCAGCGGGTGCGTGCCGTCCGACCCGGTCCCGTTCACGTCGGCGCCCGCCGCGAGCAACGCCTGCGCCAGCGCGATGTCGCCGTTGCGCGCCGCGAACAGCAGCGGCGTGAACCCCTTGGCCGATGATGTCTCCACGTCGGCCCCGGTTTCGAGCAGCACGTGGACGATGTCGGGATGCGGCCCCGCGACGGCCCACATCAGCGCCGTGACGCCGGTCTCATGCGTGACCGCGTTGACGTCCGCGCCGTGCGCCAGCAGCGCACGCACGACGTCCCGCTCGCCCGTCCGCGCCGCGATCATCAGCGAGGTCAGACCGCTCTCCTGCGCCGCGTCGGCGTCCGCGCCGGCGCCGAGCAGCGCCTGGACGACGCGCGGACTGGCGTTTTCGCTCGCGCGCATCAGCGGCGTCACGCCATAATCGTCGGCCGCGTTCGGGTCGGCGCCGGC
>JAGWAI010000021.1:0-1244 GCA_021296485.1 Acidobacteriota bacterium | reverse complement strand
GCAGCGTCCACCAACCGGAAATCGGCGGCGTGCATGGCGACGCCTGCGGCCAGCGCGAGGCCGACCGCGAGCGCCGGTAGCCCGCGTCTCAGCATGGATCTATTCATTTGTGATGCTTTCTCGACAGAAACGTAACACACCCGGCCGCCGCGGGGTATCGAAATTCAGCGCTCGGCGGCCGCGTCCTGCGCCCGCGCGGCGCTGAGCATGTTGCTCAGGCTGTAGTTCGCCTCGTGGCAGGCGTACTCGAATATCTGCCAGTAGGCGGGGTCGCGCTTGCCGGTCACCCGCACCGTCCACGGACGTGTCCATGTGGTCGGATCTTCGAGCGTAGTCTCTACGACCACCGTGTCCTCGGCCGTGCGCGTGTACCGCTCCGTCAGGCGCAACTGCTGGCTGGACCCCTTGTACGTGGTCTGGGCCCCGAAATTCGCCACCTCCACAACGAGGGTGTCGCCTTCCCAGCGCCCGCGCGAGTCGCCCATCCACTGCGAGACGGCCGCCGGCAGATGGGCGCGTCCGTCGAGCGGAATGATGCGATGCTCGTGCAGCCGCTCGTACAACACCGCCACGTAGTCGGGGTGCTGCACGATCTGGAAGCCGTTGTTGTACACCTGCGGGAACCAGGTGTTCGGCAGGCCGCGCGTGATGCAGGACCGTTGAACGGCCCACCGCCCTTGCTGCCGACGCCGGTCTCGAAGCCGACCACGGTGCTCGGATTGACCACGCGCAACTGCGCCCCCGGCGTCAGCGGCGGGATGCGGCCGTCCGGCGGGTCGACGATCAGCGAGCTGCGCGGCGAAACCGCCCTCCCCAGCTCGAACCAGTGCTCCGGGCCGTCGCCCACGGTCCCGTGCAGCAGATCCGGCGGCAGGTCCGCCTTTTCCGCCTCCGTCAGCCGCGAGCGGTCCGCGAACTCGAGCCGCGCGCGCTGCTCCGCCACGGCGAGCCGCGCGGCGAGCTCCTCCTCGCTGATCAGCGCGCGGGTCCCGAGCTCCGCGGGGCGCTGCAGCGGGACGCCGAACTCCTGGTCGCTGGTCCAGACGCCCTGCAGGTCGGGATGCCCCCAGGGCGTGCGCGCCACGACCCAGTCGGCGGAGGCGCTCACGCCGGCCGATACGGCGGACGGCGCCTGCCCCGCGGCGGACACCGTCGCCAGCGCCAGTAGCCCGGCCGGCAGCAGCCAGACGGCTCTGCGTCCTCCATCCGGATGCATCGTGTCCCGAACTATACACGCCGGCCTG
>JAGWAI010000020.1:5616-46534 GCA_021296485.1 Acidobacteriota bacterium | reverse complement strand
GTCTCGCTCGTCGGGCATTGCGAACACTCGCCACGGCGCATGTTCGACCGCCGGCCGCTCTACGTCCCCGCGGAAGCGCCTTGACAATGCGACGCTCCGTGGGTCAAAACAAAACGACCAATGATACCAGACGACCCCTACACCGGCAACCGTCGCGACCCGATCGGACGCCTTGCGAAGCATCTCTCCCGGCGTTTTTCGGCGCGCCGCGGCCGCGCATGATCGTCACGCAGGTAGACGCCTTTACGGACACCGTATTCGCCGGCAACCCGGCCGCCGTCTGCTTGCTGCCGCAGCGGCGAAGCGAGAGTTGGATGCAGCGCCTGGCGGGCGAGATGAACCTGTCGGAGACGGCATTCCTCGAGCGCCGCGCCGACGGCGGATTCGACCTGCGCTGGTTCACGCCCGTTGCGGAAGTGGACCTGTGCGGCCATGCGACGCTGGCGTCCGCGCACGTGCTGTGGGAGCAGGGTGAGTGCCCCCCGGGGGCGGAGATCCGCTTCCATACGCGGTCCGGCACGCTGGCGGCTCGCGCGCTTGAGGGTTGGATCGAGCTCGACTTTCCCGCGCTTCGGGAGGAGCCGGCCGCGCCGCCGCCGGGCCTGATCGAGGCGCTCGGAGCGCCGCCGCGATACCTCGGCAAGAGCCGGTTCGACTATCTGGTGGAGCTCGAATCCGAAGCAGCGGTGCGGCGGCTCCGACCCGATGTGCACGGTCTGCGGGCGGTCGAGGCTCGCGGCGTGATAGTCACGGCCGGCGCGACGCAGCCGGGCTTCGACTTTGTCTCGCGCTACTTCGCGCCCGGGGTGGGCATTGACGAGGACCCGGTAACGGGATCCGCCCACTGCTGTCTCGGACCGTACTGGCGCCGGCGGATGAAGCAGGATGCGTTCACCGCGCGGCAGGTGTCGGCTCGCGGCGGGGTGGTGCGCGTCCGCGTGGAGGGCAGCCGCGTGAAGCTGCTCGGGCAGGCGGTGACGGTGTTCACGGCCGAGCTGCGTCCTGGCGGACGGTGAATTCGTAGCACCCGGGCGTGACGAGCAGCCGATCGCGGCCGGCGAACGACAGGCTGGTCGGATTCAGGATGCCGGCGCCCCGCAGCGACAGGGTGCGCACCTTCTCTCCCCACGGGTCGTAGACATAGACGTAGGGGACCGACAGCGCAATCCACAGATAGCCGTCCGGATCGACGGCCGCCGTCCGCACGGTGGGCGGGACCATCGGCAGCTCCCGGCCGCCGTCGTCCCGCCGCCGGGGCCAGACCGTGGGCAGCGCGGCGATCAACGGATCGAGCTCGGGGCCTTCGACGTGCCGCTCGAACAGCAGCTGCCCGCTGTCGTCGTACTTGCGGAATAGGGGCGTGCCGGCCTGGAACACGAAGTAGTACCCGCCGGCCGGATTGACCAGCGGCAGGCCGCTGTTGAGCGCGAGATGCAGCTCCCGGTCCGCCTCGTGCCCGGTGCGCCGGAAGACGCCGAACGTGTGATACGGGTGGCCGTTGAGGCTGAATGCGGTAATCAGGCCGCCCAGCTCCGGCTGGCTCATGACGATTGCGCGCCCGGTGAACTGCAGCGAGGCGATGCCGCTCAGCACGAGGTCGCCCATCGTGATCCGCGGCGCGGCCCGGCCCGGCAGGCGGAATCCGCCCAGACGGGCGCCGTCGCCGTCGAAGATCTGTACCCGTTCCCGCCCTTCCGGCGCGTCGGCCACGACGAAGCGGCCGTCAGGCCCGAGGTGGAAGGCGCTGGCGCCGAGCAGCCGGCCGTCCTCGGGGCCGATGCGCACGAGCTCGGCGGCTTCGCCGTCCGCACCTATCCGGAAGACACGGTGTGCACGGCGGTCGAAGACGTAGCGATCGCCGGAAGGCGCCTGCTGGAACGCGGTAGGTTCGCGGAACTGACCGACGACGTGGGGCGGCAGTCCACCGGTGGAGCGCAGCTCCTCGACCGGGCGGGACGACTGCGCCGCCGCCGCGCCCGCCGTCAGCACGAGCGTGAGCAGCAGCAAGCGCATTACGGCGGAAGCTTCAGTAGCGGGCGACCTCGCGGATCGCCTGCAGTATGTCCGCAGACTGCGGCAGGATTTCCTGCTCGAGGACCGGGCTGTACGCGACGGGGCAGTCGAGCGCACCGACCCGCTTCACCGGCGCATCAAGATACTCGAACAGCTCGCCGGCAATCCGCGCCGCGAGCTCTGCACCGAAGCCGCAGGTGAGCTGGTCCTCATGCGCGATGACCACGCGGCTGGTCAGCTTGACCGATTCCGCGATGCCCTCCCAGTCGAACGGCGCGATTGTGCGCAGGTCTACCACACGGACCTCGATCCCGGCCTGACGGGCCTGTTCCGCGGCGAGCAGCGTACGTTGCACGAGCGCGCCCCACGTGACGACAGTGACGTCCGCGCCTTCGCGGCGGACGGCGGACCTGGCGAACGGCAGGGTGTAGTCGGGCCCGGGATAAGCGGCCTTGTTGTACGTCTGGCGGTACAGGTGCTTGTGCTCAAGGAACAACACCGGGTCGTCGCAGCGGATTGCGGTACGTAGCAGTCCGGCGGCGTCCTCGGCGTTCGACGGGAACGCAATACGCAGTCCGGGACAGTGGGCGAAGATGCTTTCGCCCGACTGGGAGTGGTACAGGGAACCGCCGCGCAGGTAGCCGCCGATCGGGGCGCGAATCACCACCGGGCAGGAGTACGCGTTGTTGGACCGGTAACGCAGCATCGTCAGCTCGTCCCGGATCTGCATCATGGCCGGCCAGATGTAGTCGAAGAACTGAATCTCGACCACCGGCTTCAAGCCGCGGATGGCCATGCCGACAGCGCGGCCGACAATGTTTGCCTCGGCCAGGGGCGAGTTGAAGACCCGGGCATCCCCGTGCGCCCGCTGGAGACCGAGCGTGGCCTTGAACACGCCGCCCTTGCCCTGTACCTCCGAAAGCGCCGCGGCCCGGCTCGCGTCCGCGACGTCCTCCCCGAAGACCACTATTCGCGCGTCGCGCGCCATCTCCTCTTTCAGGGTGCGGTTGATCGCCGCGATCATCGTCACCGGCGGGTCGCTGCCCGTAGCGGCCGCCTCGAACCGCGCGGACGCGGGATCGACGGACGGCGAATATACGTAGCGGGTGGCGGTGCCGGGGTCCGGCTGCGGCGCCGCGAGCGCGCGATCGACGGCCGCCTCGATCTCGTGGTCGACATCCGCCCCGATCTTCGCCAGCTCCTCGGGGGTGGCCAGCGAGTGCTCCTCGATGACCGCGGCGCAGCACGTCAAGGGGTCACGCGCCTCCTCGTCCTTGCGCTCGGCCGCACTCCTGTACGCACGGTCATCGTCGGACATCGAATGCGAGTACAGGCGCGTGACGGCGGCCCGCACCAGCACCGGCCCGCTGCGCCCGCGAGCATAGTCCGCGGCTTCCCGCATGGCGGCAAAGCTGGCGGCCACGTCGGTGCCGTCGACGCGGATGACGCGCAGGCCCGGAAACGACTCGACCAGATGCGCAATGTCCCCTCCGGGCGTCTGCACCTCGACCGGCACGGAGATCGCATAGCCGTTGTCCTCGATCACGTAGATGACCGGCAGGCGTTGGGTGCAGGCCGTGTTGAGCGATTCCCAGAACTCGCCCTCGCTCGTGGAGCCGTCGCCGAGCGCAACGTAGGCGACCTCGTCGCCCCGCCCGCCGATGACCTTGGCGAGCTCCGGCAGGCGCCGCCCAATCTCGCTTGCTTCCGCGGCGCCCACGGCGTGCAGGCACTGCGTCGCGCAGCAGCTCGAGGGCGAAACGATGTGCAGCTGCGGCGAGCTCCAGTGCGCCGGCATCTGGCGTCCCCCGGACGATGGATCGGCATCGGCGGCGACGCTCGCCAGCAGCATTTCCAGCGGCGTGATGCCGAGCGCCAGACACAGCGTCTGGTCGCGGTAGTACGGAAAGAACCAGTCGTGCCCGGCCCGCAGGGTCATGGCGGCGGCGGTCTGAATCGCCTCGTGTCCGGCGGCGCTGATCTGAAAGTAGGTGCGGCTCTGGTTCTTGAGCTGGATCTCCTTGTCATCGAGGCGCCGGGAGAGCAGCATGGTGCGATAGACCCGGTGCCACTCGGCGCGCGACAATCCGCCCCAGCTTTCCGTCGCCGACGATGCGTTGGTGACCGGCGGAGCCTTCATGGTGCAGAATCCGTGCAGGCGTCGCGCAACGATGTCCGACCGGTTTCAAGGTGCATGCGCACGATCAATGATTATACCATGCGGGTCGCCCGGCCCCGACTTTGGCGACCTCGCGTAAGTCATAGAGAAAAAAGGAGAAGGCAGGAAAAGTGACGGCGCCGATCAGCACCTTGCACTGCTGGAGCGATCTACCGCTCGAAAAGGTGACCGCCATGGTCTCCCGCAAGGTGATCGCGGGCGAAAGGCAGACGCTGATCCAGGCGTATCTCAAGCGCGGCACGCACGTTCCACTGCACGTCCACGAAGCGGAGCAGATGGTCTACGTGCTCAAGGGGACGCTACGTTGCCGCGTGGCCGCGCGGGACGTCACGGTTCGCGAAGGCGAGGTGCTGCTCGTGCCGGGGGGTGTGGCGCACCAGGCGCAGGCGGTGGAGGATACGTTCGAGCTCGTCGTCCTGGCGCGCGCGCCGACATCCGAGCGCTAGTGAATCCGGTCGTGCGGGTCGCGGTCGAAACCGCCGGAGTGGACCTCGAACCGCCGCCGGAGGCGGTTCATCTTCCAGCGTACGTAGCGGTACTTGATTTCCCCCAGGAGGCCGCCGCCGCCCCATGAGGACCCGCGCAATCGCCGCAGATAGAGATAGCCCGCGATCAGTCCGCCGAGATGCGTGATGTGCGCCACACCGCCGCCGCGCGGCGCGGAAATGAAGGCTATTGCGCCGAGGATCATCACGAAGTACTTGGCCGGCACCGGAAACAACAGGAACATCAGGATCGGCGTGTTCGGGTAATACAGCGCGAAGGCCATCAGCAGGCCGTAGATGGCGCCCGAAGCGCCGATGGTGATGGTCGAGTACGTCGCCGCGCTGAACGAGAACGGCAGCAGCGAAACGAGCAGCGTGACGGCGGCCGCGCCGATCCCGGCGACGAAGTAGTAGCGCACGAAGAAACGGGTGCCCCAAAGCCGTTCCAGCTGCACGCCGAACATCCACAGGATCAGCATGTTGATCAGGATGTGGCCGACGCCGCCGTGCATGAACAGGTAGGTGACCGGTTGCCACAGCCGCAGGTCGGTCAGCGTCAGCTCGGGGGTCAGGCCGAGCAGTTCGCCGAGCCACAGGCGGACGCCGGCCGGCGCCAGCGCCGTGACGGCAAAGACCGCCACGTTCGTCCAGATCAGGGCCTTGACCGCCGGCGTCATGAGGCCGGGGCCGAACCCGTAACCGGAATTGCCCTGATAGTAGACGCGGCGCATCGGGGGAACGGCGCATGGTACCACATGCCTCGGAACGCCATTCGGCGCCGGCGCGCGCCGTCAGTTGCCCGCCGCGCGTCCCCGCAGGCGTTGGAGTTGCGCGCCCATTCGCTGCAATGCCTGGTCCCAATCCCGAATCCCCAGCACGCGTGCGGCGCCCGCCAGGACCGCCACGCCGGCGGCGATGCTGGCCGTCAGCCGGGCGAGCGCGACCAGCTGCCCGCCGTGCGGCCAGACCGTTTCCAAGCCGCCGTGGACGGCGACGACCGCAACGCCCATGAGTCCTGCGGCAACCGTGATCTTCCAGAATGCGGCCAGCAGCGTCCCGCCGCCGATACCGCCGATCCGGCGGCCGAGCAGGACGCACAACAGGGCGGCGTTCGCCAACGCCGCGATTGACGTGCCCAGCGCCAGCCCGCGGTACCCCATCCACTGGACGAGCGCGAGATTAAGGGCGAGATTCAGTGCGACCGACACGACGCTGATCAGCGTCGGCGTGACGCTGTCCTTCAGCGCGTAGAAGCACGGCACGGCGATGCGGACGGCGGAGTAGCCGAGCAGCCCGGGCGCATAGAACACGAGCGCCGCAGCCGTGGCCGCCGTGTCGGCCGACGCAAAGCTGCCGCGTTCGAAAATGACCTGCACGATCGGCTCCGCCAGCACCATCAACCCGACGAGCGCCGGGACGATCAGCAACAGCATCATGCGGAGCGCATCCGCAATCGTCCGCCGCATGCCGTCCGGATCGTCCTGCGCCGCGTGCCGCGAAACCGCCGGCAGCGTGGCGGTCGCAATCGATACCCCGAACAGGCCGATCGGGACGTACATCAACCGGAAGGCGTAGTTGAGCCAGGACACCGCGCCCGTGCCCTCACCGGCCGCCAGGATCGTATTGACGAGCAGGTTGATCTGGACCGCCGCGCCGGCCAGCGTACCGGGACCCATCAGCCGGAGGATTTGGCGCAGGCCCGGGTCCGAGGGATTGAGCGCCGGGCGATAACGGTAGCCCTCGCGGCGGAGCACCGGGATCTGCAGCGCGATTTGCCCGATCCCCCCGAGCAGCATGCCGACCGCGATGGCGATGATTGGATGCAGACCGAGCGCCGGTGCGAACGGCACCAGGACGAACGCGCTCAGGATGACGCCGACATTGAACATCGCTGGCGAGAGGGCAGGGATGAAGAACCGGTTGAGCGAGTTCAGCATCCCCATCAGCGCGGCGGCAACCGCCACCAGACTCAGGAACGGCAGCAGGATTCTGGTGAGCGTCGCCGTCAGCTCGAGCTTGCCGGGCACCGCGGCGTAGTCGCCCGCGATCAGCTCCGTCAGCGGACGCGCAAAGATGATGCCGAGCAGGACCAACAGGCCCGTCACGACAAGCAGCGCATTGATCAGCTGGTTGCCGAGCCGCCAGGCGGCGGCCTTGCCCGCCTGCCTGAGGCGCCGCGTGAAGGTCGGCACGAAGGCGGCGCTCATCGCGCCCTCGGCGAACAGGTCGCGCATCAGGTTCGGAATGCGGAACGCGACGTAGAAGGCATCCATCGCGTTACCGGCGCCGAACAGCCAGGCCAGCACCTGGTCGCGCACCAGTCCGAGCACACGGCTGGTCAGTGTGGCTGCACCGATGACGCCGGCGGACCGGGCGAGACGCGCAGTGGAGGATGCGGCGTCCGCAGGCGGCCCCGGCGACGCCCCCGCGGCGGGTTCGGTCGGGGCTGGCACAATCGCTCAGAGTAGCATACGGCAGCGGCGCGCCGGCCGAATGCGGTGGGGCCCCCACCACAGGCTCCTGGACCGGCGCCCCGGAGGAGGCGATTTGGAGCGGCAGGATCCCGCCGGACGGAGGCCGGGCACGGTGCGCTACGGCGTCACGGACACGCCGCTCGGCCCGGTCTGGCTAGGCGTGTCCGAGCGCGGCGTATGCGACGTCACGCTCGGCGCATCGAGCGAGCAGCGCTATCGCGCGCGCCTGGCTCGCTGGGCGTCGGACGCGCGCGGCGACAGCGGCGCGGTGGCGGCTGTTGCGGGCGAGTTGGACGCATATTTCGCCGGTCGCCTGACGCAGTTTTCCGTACCGCTCGATCTGACGCGGGTCACGCCGTTCACGCTGCGGGTATTGCGCGCCGCGCGGCGGATCGCGTTCGGCTGCGTGACCAGCTACGGCGACATCGCCCGGGGCATCGGCGCCCCGGCGGCCAGCCGCGCGGTCGGCGGCGCGCTCGGCCGCAATCCCGTCCCGATCATCGTGCCGTGCCATCGCGTGGTGACGCACGCGCGGCAACTGGGCGGCTTCACGGGCGGCGTTGACTTCAAGCGCGCCCTGCTGCGGCTGGAAGGGCACGCCCTGACGGGCGAGTCAGCCGGCATGCGAGTGGATCCGCAGGCTCCTGGTGCTAGCGCTGGCGGTTGCGCCGGCGAACCGGATTCGGGCGATTCTGCGGCTCTTCGGCTTCGATGACCATGCCCGGCCGCGGCGTGCTGCGCAGATCGCCGCCGTCCGGCTGTGACCGGAAGCCGGCAGGTTCTGCTTCGCGGGCCGCCGGCGCGGCGGATTGAAAGCGCCGCCTGAGCGATTCGACCAGGTCCAGCTCATTCATCTCGTCCAGCTCATCGAAATCGTCCAGCGCGTCGGGGTCCGTTTCCTGCGTCACCGCGGCCGGCAATCGGTCCAGCGTCCCTCGTCCGTCCGCTATTGCGCCTGCCGGTCCTGATTCGGGTGTCGCCGACGCCGCCCCTCGCGCGGCCCGCACTTGCCGGTCGCCCGCCATGATGAAGATGCGCTCGAATGCCGAGTCCCCCGATTGGCCGATTGACCTGGGAATCGCCACGTAGCCGCCGGCCGATCGCAGCAGCACGCGCAACGCGTCGCGCTCCGGAACATCGACCAACTGGACGGAGACAGACTGATCGGCGAGCCGCCCGGCGCCGACGAAGCGCGAGCCGCCATGATGCTCCCATGAGTCGAGAACGGCCGCGAGCGGCGCCTCGCGCGCGGCAATCGTCACGCGTCCCGCGCCAAACGACACCTCCGGCGCCTGTGCCGCCGCGGGGGACGCCGCCAGCGTTACCGCAACGATCAACACCGTGCGTACCGCGGTGAGGGTTCTCATGGTCAATGTCGGCGAGTATATGCGCTCGAACAAGCGCGAGCCACGTACCGCCGGGGGATGACCCGCACCAAAGCAGTCGTCCCCCAAGGCGCACACCGTGCGCCTCGGCGGTCGCGGCGCGGGGCGCAGGGGTCCCCGCTAGCGGCCGCCGGGGGTTTGGGGCGCAGCCCCATCCAGGTAATGCCGCTCACGTCGCGAAGCGGAAATTGATGACGTCTCCGTCCTGCACGACGTATTCCTTGCCTTCCAGGCGGACCTCGCCGTGGTTGCGGCAGGCGGTGAGCGAGCCGCGGCCCGTCAGGTTCTCGTAGCTCACCACCTCGGCGCGGATGAATCCCCGCTGCATGTCCGTGTGAATCGCACCGGCCGCCTCCGGCGCCAGGCTGCCGTTGGCTATCGACCACGCGCGGCACTCGTCCTTCCCGACCGTGAAGAACGAGATGTAGCCGAGCAACTCGTACGCGGCGCGCACGATGCGGTGCAGACCGGGTTCCCGCAATCCGAGGTCGGCGAGAAACATGCGCGCGTCCTCCGCGTCGAGCTGGGCTATCTCGAGCTCGATCTTCGCGCATACCGGCACGGCCCGGACGTGCGCCTGCGACAGCATGCCGCTCAGACCGGTCAGCTCCACCGCGCGGTCCGCCTCTCCGATGTCGTCCTCGTCCAGGTTGATCACCAGCAGCAGCGGCTTGGCCGAAAGGAACTGAAACCCGCGCAGCGTGCGTGCGTCGTCCCGTTCGAGCTCGAGAGAGCGGATGGGCGAGCCGTCTTCCAGCGCCTCTCGACAGCGGGCAAGCACGCCGGCCTCGCGGTCGAGATTGCCGCCTGCGCCCTTTCGCTTGTCGCGCTCGATTCGTTCGAGGCGCCGCTCCGTTACTTCCAGGTCCGCGAGAATCAACTCGTCCTCCACCGCTTGCGCATCGCGGGCGGCATCGACACCGCCGGCCGCATGCGGTACGTCGTCGGCGTGAAATGCGCGCACGACATGCAGCAACGCGTGCGCCTCGCGGTAGGCCCCCACGTCGACAAGACTGCGCGGCGTCGCGGCGCCGGCAACATCCGCGAATGCGACCGTGGCGGGCACGCGCCGCTGCGGCTCGTACAACGCCGTCAGCCTGTCAAGCCTGTCATCGCGGACCGCCGCCGTGCCGATGTGCGCTTCGTTGTGCCCGAATCGTCCGGTCGCACCGTCGGCGCCGGCGCGGGTCAGGAGACTGAAAAGGGTGGTTTTGCCGGTGGCCGGGAGTCCGATGAGGCCGGCTCGGAGCATATTTGCTCCAGTCTAGAACATTCGCTTTATTTTCGAAAAGCGAATAAGTGGCGATACGTATTGACATCTTCGACCGCACTTTCTTACCATTTGTGTGGTTTTTTGTGGGTTGTTATGGAGCTAAAGGGTGCTCAGAGGAAATTTCTCAGCCAAAATAGATGACAAGGGGAGGCTGAAGATTCCAGCTGCGTTCCGAAGCTTGATTGAGGAAACGCACGGAAGCTCCCTGTTCGTAACGAGCCTGGGCGGCGAGTCCGTGCTCATCTATCCGATGCCGGTCTGGATCGGCATCGAAGAGAAGCTCGCCCGCGTGCCGTCAACCCACCCGGCCCGCAAGAGATTTCTCGATCGCGTCAATTTCTTCGGCCAGCCGGCGGACGTCGACCGGCAGGGCCGGGTGTCCGTTCACCCGCGGCTGCGCGAAGCCGCCGGCATGACGGGCGAGGTGGCCGTCATCGGGCAGCAGGATCACCTGGCGGTCTGGAACAACGAGCGTTTCGTCAAGCGGCTCGAGCACGACCCGTTCACCGAGGAGGACGCGCACTCCCTGTCGGAGTTGGGTATCTGACGATGGCCGTTGTGAACCAACAGCCGCACCACACGCCGGTAATGGCGGATGAGGTTGTCACCCTGCTCGATCCGGCGCGCGGCGGCCGATTCGTCGATTGCACTGTCGGGACCGGCGGCCATGCGCAGGCGCTGCTGGCTGCCGGGGCGGATCGGGTGCTGGGTATCGATCGCGACGCCGAGGTGCTCCCGCTGGCCGCTGCGACGCTCGCGGAGTGGAACGAGCGCGTCGAGCTGGTGCACGCCGACTACCGCGAGATCGACGTCGTGCTCGACCAGCGGCAGATTCTGAACGTCGACGGGATGCTCGCCGACCTGGGCGTCTCTTCGGTGCAGCTCGGGGCGGCGGGCAGAGGGTTCAGCTTCAACCGCGACGAGCCGCTCGACATGCGGATGGATCGCTCGGCAGGCACCACGGCGGCGGAGTTACTGCGGGAGGCGTCCGAGCGGACGCTCGCAGACCGCATCTTCGAATACGGAGAGGAACGGTATGCGCGCCGCATCGCCCGGGCGATCGTCGAGGCGCGCGCCCACGGGCCGGTCGCGTCGACGGCGCAGCTCGCTGCGCTGGTGCGCCGCGCCGCGCCGCGCGGCCGCGGCCAGCGTGTGGACGCGGCCACACGGACGTTCCAGGCGTTGCGGATCTGGGTCAACGAGGAGCTCGAGGGGTTGGGCCGGTTTCTTCACGCCGCCTGCGCACGGTTGCGCGCCGGCGCGAGGCTGGCGGTCATCACGTTCCATTCGCTCGAGGATCGAATCGTCAAGTGGGGTCTGCGGGAGCTCGAGCGGGCGGGAGACGTCGCCGTGCGCGTCATGACGAAGCGGCCGCTGCGCCCCGGCCCCGAAGAGGTCAGGCGAAATCCGCGCGCGCGCAGCGCCAAGCTGCGCGCCGCCGAGAGGTTGCCGTGAGCCAACTCGACTTCGACTATGTGGGCAGGCGGGACATTCCGAACAATCCCATCGTGCGTGAGGTCGACAAGGCACGGCAGCGCGAGTTGTGGCGATCGGCCGCGGTCGGCGTCTTCCTGGTCTTCGTGCTCCTGTTCTCGGCCTGGCAGCACTTCGAATTGCTCCAGCTCGGCTATCGGATCGAGCAGATGCAGCAGGATCGCGCACGCGAGATGGAAATCAACCGCCACCTCAGGCTCGAGGTCGAGACACTGCAGGCGCCGGACCGGGTTGAGCGGATCGCCACCGAGCAGCTCGACATGGTGACGCCGGGCAGCGATGAGGCAATCGTCCTCGAACGCGTGGCGCCGGCGGCCGCGCCGGATGCATCGCTGGTCGCCGCGCGCTGAGGGAAGAACGTTGCCGAACAGACAGAATGGTCGGAGTTGGCTGGCGCGTTTCCGGCCGCTTGGCACGCGGCCGGGCCGCACCGGCAATGCGCGCCCCGAACGCTCCGCCCGCGACGATCGGCTGCAGGATTGGCGGCCGCGCACGCGCCGCCGCCTGCTGGTGGGAATCACTGTTTTCGGCCTGTGGGCGGTCGGCATCGAGGCCAGACTCGTCCACATGCAGGTGATGCAGCATGAGGCGTTGGTGGCGCGCGCGGAGCGGCAGCAGAACCGCAGCATCACGTTACATCCCAAGCGCGGCGAAATCCTCGATCGCGAAGGACGTGTGCTGGCCTACAGCGTGGATGCCGACACCATCTATGCCGTGCCGACGGACGTCGACGACCCGGCGGCGACGACTGCGGCGGTGTGCGGAGCGCTCGGTGAATGCACGCCCGCCTGGCGACAAACCGTCGAGAAGCGGCTCGGCCAGCAACGTGCGTTCGCCTATGTCCGGCGACAGGTTTCACCCGACGCCGCGCGGCGGGTCGCGGCGCTGCAGCTCGACGGCATCGGCTTCATGAAGGAGAACCGGCGCTACTACCCCAACAAGACGCTGGCCGCCCACCTTCTCGGCTACGTCGGCATCGACAATCAGGGCCTCAGCGGGATCGAGGCGGCGTATGACGGGGAGATCGCCGGGCGTCCGGGCAAGACCCTGATCCAGACGGATGCGCGGCAGCGCGCGTTCAGCCGCATCGAACGGGCGCCTACGAGCGGCGCCACGGTCGAGCTGACCATCGACAAGTACCTCCAGTACCTGGCCGAGCGGGAATTGCGCGCCGCCGTCCGTGAGCACGACGCCGAGGGCGGCGCGGTCGTGATGCTCGATCCATTTACGGGAGACGTGCTGGCGCTCGCCAGCGAGCCGAGTTTCAACCCCAATGATTTTGCCGCCTCCACGCCTCCAGCACGGCGCAACCGCGCCGTCCAGGACGTCTATGAGCCCGGCTCCACTTTCAAGCTGGTCACCACGGCAGCTGCCCTGGAGGGCGGAATCTCGCATCGGGCCGAGCTGTTCGACGTCAGCCGGGGCTCTATCCGGATCGGAAACTCCACCATTCCCGACATGCACACCTACGGTGTGCTGTCGCTCGAGGACGTTATCGTCAAGTCGAGCAACGTCGGGGCGATAAAGCTCGGGCTGCGCGTCGGGCCGGATCGGCTCATCGACTTCACACGGCGCTTCGGATTCGGGCGGGCGCTCTCACCCGACCTGCGGGGCGAGAGCGTCGGCATCGTTCATGATCCGGCCGCGCTGAACGACCGCGCCGTGGCGTCCGTCTCCATGGGATACCAGGTCGCGGTCACGCCGCTGCAAATGGCGGCCGCCGTCAGCGCGGTCGCGAACGGCGGCGAGCTCGTCGAACCGCGCGTGGTCCGCGCGGTTGTACGCGGCGGCGTGCGGGAAGAGCGGCCGCGGCGCGTGCTCGGGCGCGCGGTCGAGCCCGGGACCGTCGCCGAGCTGACCGCCATCATGGAGCAGGTGGTGGAACGTGGCACGGCGCGCTCCGCGAAGATTCCCGGATACGCGGTCGCAGGCAAGACCGGGACTGCAGAAAAGCTGATCGAAGGCCGTTATTCAGACGAGGACCACAACGCTTCGTTCATCGGGTTCGTGCCCTCCCGCGCGCCGGTGCTCGCGGCCCTGGTGATGATCGACACGCCGCGCGGAGAGCGGTTCACGGGTGGCGCCGTGGCGGCGCCCGTATTCCAGCGCATAGCCGCCGCGGCGCTGCGTCACCTGGCCGTCCCGCCGACGGTCAATCCGCATCCACCGGTGCTGGTCGAGCCGCGGCTGGAGCCCCGTGTCGCGTCCACGCCCGTCCAGCATCGCGTTCCCGACGCGGCCGCCCGCTTTACCGCGCCGGCTGCCGCCGCCGCACCCGTTCTCCCGTGCTGCAGCATGCCGGACGTGCGTGGGTTGAGCGCCCGGCAGGCGCTGGAGGTGCTGGGCCGGATCAATCTCGTCGCGCGCCTGGACGGCGTCGGCTTCGTCGTGAGTCACGACCCGGCTCCCGGTGTGGCGATTGGACGCGGCACAACCGCGGTGCTGCGCCTGGAACGGCGTCCGGCATCCGCTGGAGAGGGAGCCAGGTGAGGCTGTGCTGACGGTCGCCGAGCTGGTGCGTCAGGCCGGTATCGAAGTAGATGCCGGACGCCGCACCGCTTCAGGCGTGCTGCTCGATCGCCCAGTGCGGCACGTGGCGTATGACTCACGAAAAATCGAACCCGGCGATCTCTTCGTCGCCATCAGCGGGCAGCGCCACGACGGCGCCGCGTTCGCGGAGGAGGCGGCGAATCGCGGCGCCGCTGCAATCGTCGCCGAAACCAGCGCACCGCCCGCTTTCAGCGTGCCGTGGATCAGGGTGGCCGATGCCCGCGCCGCGCTGGCCGCGCTGGCCGCGAGCGCGTGGGGCCACCCGAGCCGGGATCTCGTTGTCGTCGGCACCACCGGGACGAACGGCAAGACGACCACCACGTATCTGCTGGAAGGGGTTTTCGAGGATGCCGGCTATCCGTGCGGGCGCGTGAGCTCGGTCTCGTACCGCGTAGCGGACGAGGAGGAGTCGGCGGCGCGCACGACGCCGGAGGCGCCAGATCTTCAGGCGCTGCTGCGGCGCATGGTCGAGCGCCGCTGCCGGGCCTGCGCCATGGAAGTGTCGTCGCATGCGCTGGCCCTGCGGCGCGTGGACGGCATCCGTTTCAGTGCGGCGGTGTTCACCAACCTGACCCACGACCATCTCGATTTTCACGGCGACATGGACGGCTACTACAAGGCCAAGCGGCGGCTGTTCGAGATGGTTGACGAGAAGGCGCCAACCGTTGTCAACGTCGATGACCCGTATGGGCGGCAACTGGCGTCGGAGGTGAAGCGGCCCTTCACCTACGCGATCGACGCGGCAGCAGACGTGCGGCCCGCGCGGATGGAGCTGTCCACGAAGGGCATCAAGCTCGACCTGAGCACGCCGCGCGGCGCGCTGAACCTGCAGTCCGGACTGATTGGCCGCAGCAACACATACAACATCCTGGCGGCCGCCGCGGCCGGCGCCGCGCTGGATCTGCCGTTGCGCGCGATCCACAGCGGCATCGCTGCGCTGACCCACGTACCGGGCCGCATGCAGGTCGCTTCGGGACCCGACGACGCGGTGACGGTCGTCGTCGACTTCGCCCACACCAGTGACGCCCTGCGCGGGCTGCTCGAGACGGCGCGTAGCCTGACGCGCGGACGCCTCGTGGCGGTATTCGGTTGCGGCGGTGATCGCGACACGGCGAAGCGTCCGCTGATGGGCGCGGTCGCGGGGCGCCTGGCCGACTTCGTAGTCGTGACGTCGGACAATCCGCGGTCGGAAGATCCGGCCCGCATCGCCGCCGACATAGCGCAGGGCAGCGCGGCCGGTCCGGCGCCGTACGAGACCGTCCTCGATCGGGCGGGGGCCATCACGCAGGCGATCCGGGACGCGGACGACGGGGATGTGGTCGTCATAGCTGGCAAGGGGCACGAGCGGTATCAGGAGTGCTCCGGACAGTACCTGCGGTTCGACGATATGGCCGTTGCGCGGCAGGCACTGGCCGGCCGGCGCGCCGGCATGCAGGCGGAATGAGGAACGAGAGTGCCGCATGGTGGACCGTTGGTGCTTCGTGCGGACGAGACAGCCGCAGCGTGCGGCGGCCGCCTCGTTGCCGGACGCCCGGACGCACGTGTCACCGGGTTTGCGATCGACAGCCGGCGGGTCAGGCCGGGCGATGTATTTCTGGCGCTGCGGGGCGCGCGCTTCGACGGCCATCGTTTCGTGCCAGAAGCGCTGCGCAACGGCGCCGGGGGTGTGGTGATCAGCGACCTTTCGGCGGCCGGCAGGGATGCCGCTGCGGCCGGCGCGCCGTTCGTGATTGCCGTGCAGGACACGACCGGCGCGTTGCAACGGCTGGGCCGGTTCGTGCGCCGGCGGTCGGGCGCGCGGGTCGTCGCCATCACGGGGAGCGTCGGCAAGACCACGACCAAGGAGAACGTCGCGACGCTCCTGGCCGGTTCGTACAGGGTGTTCCGGAACGCCGGCAACCTGAACAACCACATCGGCCTGCCGCTGTCGTTGCTGGAATTGCGCCACGGACCGGAAATTGCCGTCGTCGAGCTGGGCATGAACCACGCCGGCGAGATCCGCACGCTCGTGGACATTGCCGAGCCCGACGTGCGGGTCTGGACGAATGTAGCCGAGGTTCACGCGGAGTTCTTCGATTCGATCGAAGCGATTGCGGACGCGAAGGCTGAAATCATGGAGGGGGCGACGGCGGCGGCGCAGCTGGTGGCCAACGCGGGCGACCCGCGCGTGATGGCGCGCGCGGCAACGTTCCCCGGCACCGTGACCACGTTCGGCGTCGAGCGGGATGCGGACATCAGCGCGCGGCGGGTGCGGTCGCTCGGCCTGGCGGGCATGTCGGCTACGATCGAATCGGCGGGCGCGTCGGTCGACGTGCGGACGCCGTTACTCGGATACGGCCAGGTGGCGAACCTCGCGGCGGCGATCGCCGTGGCGCTGCGCTTCGACGTGCCGCTCGAACTGATCCCGGAACGCGCTGCGCGCTGCGTTCCGCAACCCGGGCGCGGACAGGTCGTCCGTCTCGGCAGGTTGACGGTCGTCGACGATACCTACAACGCCAGCCCGGTTGCGCTGCGCGCCGCCCTCGATGCCGTGGGCGGCGAGCGCGACTGCCTCCGTCGAGTCGCCGTGTTGGGCGAAATGCTCGAGCTCGGCGTCCGCTCCCCCGCACTGCACGAAGCGTGTGGCCGCGCCGCCGTCGAAGCCGGATTCGGCGTTGTCGTCACCGTTGGCGGGCCGCCGGCCGCGGCGCTTGCCGCCGGCGCGCGCGCGGCGGGTCTCCCGGAATCGGCGGTCGCCACGTTCGAGACGAGCGCCGCGGCGGCCGGGCACGTGGCGGACATCGCCCGCGAGGGCGACGTAATCCTGGTCAAGGGCTCGCGCGGCATCGGCATGGACCGCGTCGTGGAGCGCCTGAAGGCGGAACGCTAGTGCTCTATCACCTGCTGTATCCGCTGCACACGGAGCTGTCGGTGCTGAACGTCGTGCAGTACATAACGTTCCGCACCGGAGCGGCCAGCCTGACGGCGTTCGTTTTCACGCTGCTCCTCGGTCCGCCCTTGATCCGCTACCTGCGCGCCGTCCAGATCGGCCAGGTCATCCGTGACGACGGGCCGCGGAGCCACCGGACAAAGGAAGGCACCCCCACCATGGGGGGTGTGCTGATACTGGGCGCCGCCATCCTGCCGACGCTGCTGTGGGTCGACCTGCGCAACGCGTATGTCTGGATAGCCGTGCTGTCGACACTGTCGTTCGGTCTCATCGGCTTCGTCGACGATTACCTCAAGGTGACCCGCGGATCGCACCACGGGCTGTGGCCAAGACACAAGGCGGCGTTGCAGAGCGTGGTCGGCGCGGCGGTGGGGATCGCGCTGATCGTGCTCACCCAGCACGGGCTCTATAGCACGCAGCTCGTCTTCCCGTTCTTCGAGGGGCTGTTGGTCGAGCTGGGATGGTTCTACGTACCGTTTGCCATGCTGGTCCTGGTTGGCGCGTCCAACGCCGTGAACCTGACCGACGGCCTCGACGGGCTGGCGATCGGCGTGTTTACGGTGGCCGCGGTCGCCTTCACGGCGTTGTCGTACGTGGCCGGACACGCCGTCTTCGCCGACTACCTGCTCCTGCTGCGCTTTCCGCCGGCCGGGGAGCTCTCGGTGTTCTGCGGCGCGCTGGTGGGAGCCGGGTTGGGATTCCTTTGGTACAACTCCTATCCCGCCGACATCTTCATGGGCGACGTCGGCGCGCTGGCGCTGGGCGGCGCGCTGGGCACCGTCGCACTGCTGATCAAGCAGGAGCTGCTGCTGCCGATCGTGGGTGCGGTGTTCGTTATCGAGTGTCTGTCAGTGATCATCCAGGTCGGCTCTTTCAAGCTGACGGGCCAGCGCGTATTCAAGATGGCGCCGCTGCACCACCACTGCGAATTGATCGGATGGAGCGAGCCCAAGGTGATCAGCCGCTTCATGATCCTGGCGATCGTGTTCGCGTTGTTCAGCCTGACTACGCTGAAGCTCAGATGATGCCGGAACACGACCCGTCCACGTTCTCCGTAGCCGGCGCCCGCGTCGTCGTGGTGGGCGCCGCGCGCAGCGGCATCGCTGCCGCCGAACTGCTGGCCCGCCGCGGGGCGCGAGTCACGTTGACCGAGACGCGGGAGTCCCTCGAGGCGCTGCCGCGCCTGCGCGCGGCGGGCGTGGCGGTGGAGCTGGGTGGACATCGGGCGGAGACCCTCGCCCGCGCCGAGCTCGTGGTACTGAGTCCGGGCGTTTCGCCGCGGCTGCCGGTGATCGACGACGTCCTGCGAGGCGGCACGCCGGTCATCAGCGAGGTCGAGCTGGCGGCGCGCTGGCTGCGCGGTCCCATCGTGGCGGTGACCGGCACCAAGGGCAAGTCGACGACCACCCAGCTGACGGGCCGCATGTTCGGCGCCGATGGCCGCCCGGCGCTGGTGGGCGGCAATATCGGGACGGCGCTGAGCAGTCAGGTGGAGTCCTCGTCGCCCGACGTGGTGCACGTCGTCGAGGTCAGCAGCTTTCAACTCGAGCTCACCCGCACGTTTCATCCCCGCATTGCGGTGTTATTGAACCTGGCGCCTGACCACATCGATCGCCACGGCAGCTTTCAGGAGTACGCGGCGGCCAAGGCGCGCATCTTCGCCAACCAGACGGGCGACGACACGATGGTCATCAACGCGGACGATCCGCTGGCAGCGGGCGGGCCCGCCCGCTGCGCTTCGGCGTCAGCGCGCCGATCGACGACGGCGTGCTGGTGGCCGGCGGCGCAGTAGTGCGCCGTTCACCGCAGGGCGACCGTTCGCTGCTGCCGCTGTCGGCGGTTCGGATTCCCGGCCGGCATCTGTTGAGCGACGTGCTCGCGGCATCGGCCGCAGCCTGCGCGGCGGGCGTCTCGTCGGGCGCAATCGAACGTGCGGTCCGCGCATTCGGTGGATCCGAGCACACGCTGGAGGCGGCCGGCGAAGTCGGCGGCGTCCGCTTCGTGAACGATTCGAAGGCAACGAACGTGCTTGCGGCGCGCGCCGCGATCGAGTGTTTCGAGCGGGACGTCGTCGTCATCCTGGGTGGACGGTTCAAGGGCGGCGACCTTTCCGAGCTGGCCGCACCGCTGGCGGCGCGGGCGCGTGCCGTCGTGGCCATCGGCGAAGCGCGCGAGCACATCCGCGCGGTGCTGGGCACGAGCGTGGACGTGACCGAGGCGGTGACGCTGCGGGCGGCCGTGCGTGCGGCCTACGCCCTGGCCCGCGGCGCGGGCACGGTGCTGCTGGCGCCGGCGTGCGCAAGCCTGGACATGTTCAGCAACTACGCCGAGCGGGGGCGAGTGTTCAAGGAGGAAGTGGCGCGATTGGCGCAGGATTCGGCGGCAACGTGAGCGGTGAGCAGTCATCAACCGGGCCGCGGCGGTAGAGAGCCGGCCGCTGGGAGCGCAGCCCGGGCGACCCCGGTCTGCGAGGCTGGTGTCTCCACCCTGAGCCTGGTTGATGACTGCTGACGGCTCACGGACGGGGCGTACAGAGCGTATCGGTCGCGGAAACCGCGCGCTGTAGCCCGCGATCGACGCAAGGCGGCGAGCATGGCACGGAAACTGAAATCGGACAAGCTGTTGTTTCTGGCCATTCTGCTGCTGACCTGCACCAGCGTCGTCATGGTCTACAGCGCGTCGGCCGTACTGGCCATGGACCAGTTCGATCAGCCCTACTTCTTCCTGTTCAGGCAGGCGGTGTGGATCGTGGTCGGCATGGGTCTGCTGCTGGTGGCGAGCCAGGTGGACTACCGCCGCCTGCGGCTGTCCGCGGTCACCTGGACCGTCCTGGCCGTGACCGTGGCGGCGCTGGTCGCGGTGTTGTTCAGTCAGCCCATCAACGGGACGCGGCGTTGGCTCGGCATCGCCGGCCTGGGCGTCCAGCCGTCGGAGTTCGCCAAGCTGGCAGCCATCCTGTTCGCGGCGGCGATTCTCGAGCGACGAATGCATCGTATCAACGACATCGGGTTCTCGCTGCCGCCGATCGCGGTGATGACCGGCGTATTCAGCGTCCTGATTCTGCTCGAGCCCGACTTCGGCACCGCGCTGGTGCTGATGCTGATCGTCGGCGCCATGGTCTTCGCCGCCGGTCTCAGCTACCAGTACCTGTTCGGCGTCGCGGTCGCGTTGCTGCCGCTCCTGTATGTCGTGCTGACGAGCGCCGAGTACCGCCGCCGGCGCATGCTCGCGTTCCTCAATCCCTGGGATGATCCGCTCGGCGACGGATTTCAGCTCATCCAGGCGCAGATCGCGGTCGGCACGGGCGGCGTGTTCGGACAGGGGTTGATGGCCGGCGTACAGAAGCTGTTCTACCTGCCCTACCCGCATACGGACTTTATCTACGCCGTCATCGCCGAGGAGACGGGCCTGATTGGCGCGTCGATCATTCTGCTGTGCTTCTGCGTGATTGCCTGGCGCGGCTTCCGCGTTGCGGCGCTGGCGCCCGACCGCTTCGGGGCGTTGCTGGCGGTGGGGCTGACGACGATGGTTGCGCTGCAGGCGTTCGTCAACATCAGCGTGGTGCTAGGCCTCGTGCCCACCAAGGGGATTCCGCTGCCGCTCGTAAGCGCCGGCGGATCGTCGTTGCTCGTGAGTCTGGCGGGTATGGGAATCCTGCTGAACATCTCCCAGCATGCGTCGGCGGAGGCATGAGGACTGCTGTTGACCGGGGGCCAGTCGTAGATGTCGAGCGTTCCAGTGCGGGTCCTGTTTGCCGGCGGCGGCACGGGCGGGCATCTGTTTCCGGGCATCGCGGTCGCGTCCGAGCTGCGCCGCCGCCATCCGGCTGCGAAGGTCGTTTTTGCCGGCAGCGGCAAGGCGCTCGAAGCGCGCGTGGTGGAGCCGGCCGGATTCGCATTCGATCACATCCGTACGCGCGGGTTGGTCGGGCAGTCGGCCGGCAGCTTGCTGCGCGGGCTGGCGCTGCTGCCGGTGAGCATGTTCGATGCCGCGGCGCTCGTTCGCCGGCACGCGCCCGGGCTGGTGATCGGGCTCGGGGGCTACAGTTCGGGCCCCATCGTGCTGTGGGCCGCGCTGCGCGGCCTGCCGACCATGTTGCTGGAGCAGAATGCCGTGCCGGGCGTGACCAACCGCATCCTCGCGCGCGTCGTGCGGGCGGCGGCCGTTACGTCGGAGGCGACGCTGCCGTACTTCGGCGGACGTGGATTCGTGAGCGGCAATCCGGTCCGCGCCGGGTTCTTCGAAGCGCAGCGTCCGAGCGGGGAAGCACAATCCGATGAGGTACACGTGCTGGTGATTGGCGGCTCGCAGGGCGCCCACGCGATCAACGTCGCCATGGTGGAGGCGGCGCGCTCCATCGCGCAGTCTCCGCGGCCTATTCGCCTGACGCATCAGGCGGGGGAGCGCGACCTGGAGCTAGTGCGCGAGGGTTACCGCGCGGCCGGCCTCGAGGTGCGCGTCGAGCCGTTTCTGGAGGAGATGGACCGCGAAATGGCGGCCGCGCAATTGGTCGTGTGCCGTGCGGGAGCGACCACGCTGGCGGAGCTGGCGGCGGCGGGCCGCCCGGCCGTGCTCGTGCCGTTCGGCCGCGCCGCAAACGACCATCAGCGGCGCAACGCGGCCGCGGTGGAGGCGGCCGGCGCGGCAGAGGTTGTAGACGAGCGGGAACTGTCGGGCGGCGCGCTCGGAGCGCGGGTCTTGGCGCTGGCGTCGGATGCGGACCGGCGCGCCGCGCTGGCCGCCGCGAGCCGCGAGCGGGCGCGCCCGGACGCCGCGTCCGCGGTGGTCGACCGCATGGAGAGTCTTCTCGCGCTGGGGGATGAGAGCTGACGTTGGCAGGCGTGATCGGGCCGGGAACACGTGTCCACTTCGTGGGCGTGGGAGGCAGCGGGATGAGCGGAATCGCCGAGTTGCTCGTGCACCTCGGTTGCCGGGTGAGCGGTTCGGATCTGCGTCGCAGCGCCGTTACGGATCGGTTGGAGGGGTTGGGCGTGCGCTTCCATGACCGCCACGTATCGCGCCATGTCGAGGGTGCGGATGTCGTCGTGTTTTCCACCGCCGTGCCGGCTGACAATCCGGAACGGCAGGCGGCGGTCCGCGACGGCATTCCGGTAGTGCCGCGGGGTGAGATGTTGGCGCAGCTGGCGGATTCCAAGCGTGGCGTGGCGGTGGCCGGTTCACACGGCAAGACGACGACCGCGGCCATGGTGGCCCTGGTGCTGGTGGCGGCCGGCCTCGATCCGACGGTGGTCATCGGTGGCACCCTGCCGGCCTTAGACAGCGGCGCCCGCGCCGGTCAGGGGCCGTTCATGGTGGTGGAGGCGGACGAGAGCGACCGCTCGTTCCTCAAGCTGGCGCCGGAAGTGGCGGTGCTGACGAATCTCGACGAGGAGCATCTGGACGCGTACGCCGGGATGGAGGATCTCGAAGACGCGTTCCTGCGTTTCACCGCGCAGGTGCCGGACGGCGGTTGCATCGTGGCGTGCGCCGACGACCCCGGGTTGCGACGCCTGTTGCCGCGCGTGCAGGCCGGCGCAGCACGGCGCGGCGTCGACGTCCTGGCCTATGGAACCGACGGCGTCGCGGCAGGTGTATTCGCCAGCCAGGCGACACTCGACGCATCCGGTTCCACGTCCCGCGTGCGGGTATCCGGCGGGGGAGATGCGGATTTCGAATTGCGCCTCGCGGTGCCGGGACTGCACAACCTGCGGAATGCGCTGGCCGCGGTTGCGGCAGGCATGCATTTCGACGTGCCGCCCCGCGCCGCCGCCGCCGCCCTGGCGCACTTTCGCGGCGCCGAGCGGCGCCTCCAGATCCATGGAGAGGTTGGCGGCGTTACGGTGATCGACGACTATGGCCACCACCCCACCGAGATCGAGGCGGTGATCGAGACTGTCAGGCTGCGCTCGCCGAGGCGGGTCCACGTGGTGTTTCAGCCGCATCGGTACAGCCGGACGATCCGCCTGCTGGAGCGGTTCGGCGCTGCGCTCGCCGCGGCCGACAGTGTGTTGCTCGCGGAGGTCTACGCCGCGGGCGAGCCACCCATCCCGGGAGCGACCGCCGCGGCGGTCGCCGCGGCAGTCAGCCGTGCGTCGCGGACGCCCGTGCGAGTGGTCGGTTCGCTGGACGTGATTCCGGCGCTTGTCGCGGCGGAGGTGCGTGCGGGGGACGTCGTGGTGACGCTGGGGGCCGGGTCGATTGCGGCGGTTCCCGCGCGAATCCTGGAAGCGCTGCGTCGCGAGACTGGAGAGGCAACATGACGGCCGTGCAACTGCAGGCGGACAAGCGCTTTCGGCGCGCGCGCGTGCAACCGGCGCGCCGCCGATCCCTTGCAGTGTCCGCCCGTACCGCACGGTTGCTGCTGGCGTGCGCCGTGATTGCGGTCGCGGTGCATCAGGGGCCGCAGCTTCTGAGCGGCTCCGATCTCCTGCGTGTCGAACACGTCACCATCAAGGGCAACCGCTACCTGTCCCAGGGAGAGGTGCTGGCGCTCCTCGACCGGATGCACGGCGAGAACATTCTCGAGATCGACCTGGAGGCCCACCGCCGGCTATTGCTCACATCCGGCTGGGTGCGGGGCGCGACATTGCGGCGGCTATTGCCGTCTACCATCGAAGTAACGGTCACCGAGCGGCAACCGGTCGGTCTGGTGCGCCTGGAGACGCAGCTGTATCTCGTCGATGCCACGGGGACCCTCATCGACGAGTATCGGCCGCAGTTCGCCGATCTCCGACTGCCGGTGATAGACGGCCTGCAGATGCGGAACGCACGCGGTTCAGCGGTGGATCGGGCGCGCTCGCGACTCGTGGCGCGCCTGATGGGCGCCCTCGCCGCGCGGCCAGACCTGTCCGGACTCGTGTCCCAGATCGACGTGACCGATGCGTCGGACGCCGTCGTGCTGCTGAGCGATGACCCGACGCTGTTGCACCTCGGCGACGGGCAGTTTGTGGAGCGGTTGGACCGGTATCTCGATCTGGCGCAGGCCCTGCGGGCCTCCGTGCCGGACATCGACTACGTCGACTTGCGATACGAAAAACGCGTATACGTTCGCCCGGCGAGCAACGGTTACGCGGAGTGACGACCTGAGGGTGGTGGAAGATGCGTGACGCGGATGGAACAGTATCTCGTCGGCCTTGATGTAGGGACGTCGTCCATCGTCGCAGTGGTGGCCGAGGCGCTCGAAGACGGAGGCCTGGACATCATCGGGATTGGACGCGCCGAGTCGTGCGGCATTCGCCGCGGCGCGGTGGTCAATCTCGACGCCGCGGTGGAGTCGATCAAGCGGGCGATTGAGGAAGCGGAGTTGACGGCCGGCGTCGAGATCGATTCCGTGCATCTCGGACTGTCGGGGACGCACGCCAAGGCGGTCAACAGCCGCGGCGTCGTTGCAGTGACCGGGAAGAACCGGGAGATCTCGCGTGAGGACGTGCGGCGGGCGATAGACGCAGCCAAGGCCGTGGCGCTGCCGAGCGGGCGCGAGATCGTGCACGTGCTGCCGCAGGACTTCGTCGTCGACGATCAGGAAGGGATAGACGCTCCGGTGGGGATGACCGGCACACGGCTGGAGGTCAACGTGCACGTGGTCACCGGCAGCAAGGCCTCCACGCAGAACGTGGTCGCGTGCGTCAACCGCGTGGGGGTCGCCGTGGTGGACACCGTGCTCGATCAGCTGGCTGCCGCGGAAGCGGTGCTCACCGACGACGAGAAGGAACTGGGGGTGGCGCTCGTCGACATCGGCGGCGGCACCACCGACTTTGCGATCTACGAGAAGGGCAGCTTGTGGCACACGGGCGCCCTGCCGCTCGGAGGCGAGCACATCACGAACGACATCGCCGTCGGCCTGCGCATGCCAATCCCGGAGGCGGAGAAGACGAAGCGCCGCTACGGCTGCGCGCTCGCCGGCCTCCTCGACGATGAAGACACGATCGACGTGGCCAGCGTCGGCAGCCGACCGCCGCGCACGATACCGCGGCGGATCCTGGCGGACGTGATTCAGCCGCGCGTCGAAGAGATATTTCGCCGCTTGTGGGACGAGATTCGCAACGACGGCTACGAACGCTCTCTGCATTCGGGTATCGTGCTGGCGGGTGGCTGCGGCATGCTCGACGGAATCCTGGAGGTGGCGGGACAGATGTTCGACCTTCAGATCAGGCGCGGTCATCCGGTCGGCGTGGGCGGCTTGTCCGACCACGTGAGCAACCCTGCGTTCGCCACCGCGGTCGGACTGGTGCTGCATGCGCACCGCAAGCAGAAGGCTGAGCAGGAGAAGGTTGTGGGGGTAGGCGCATTCGGTCGCGCCGCGGTCCGCCTGCGCGGGCTGTTCAAGGAGTTTTTCTAGTCGGAACGCACGTTCGGAGGAGGACAGCGAGCCATGACGGACCGCAACAGTGAGGAGCACAACGACGACGGGACAGCTGCTGATGACATGCGTTTGTCCCTGGATGCTTCTGCCGACCCGCGCGCGCGCATCAAGGTCATCGGGATCGGCGGCGGCGGCGGAAACGCCGTGGAGCAGATGGTGGGCGCCGGCATCGAAGGCGTCGAGTTCATCGTCGCCAACACGGATACGCAGGCGCTAGCTCGCAGCAGCGCTCCGCTGCGGCTGCAGATCGGCGCGAAGCTGACCAAGGGTCTCGGCGCCGGGGCCGATCCGAACGTCGGACGCAGGGCGGCGCTGGAGGACACCGGCGAGCTGATCACCGCGCTCGACGGGGCTGACATGGTGTTCGTCACCGCCGGGCTCGGCGGCGGCACCGGCACCGGCGCGGCGCCGGTCATCGCCAATCTCGCCACCGAGCTGGGGGCGCTGACGGTGGCGGTGGTGACCAAGCCGTTCGCGTTCGAAGGCAAGCAGCGTGCCGCGCAGGCGGCACGCGGACTGGATGATCTTCGCAGGTGCGTGGATACGGTGATCACGATTCCGAATGAGCGGGTGTTGTCGATGATCGATCGGCGAACCAGCCTGACGCAGGCATTCGCCACGGTGGATGAGGTGCTCCTCCAGGCGATTCACGGGATATCCGATCTCGTTCTCGTGCCCGGACTCATCAATCTCGATTTCGCGGACGTCACCACCATCATGTCGCGCATGGGCCTGGCCATCATGGGCACCGGCGTGGGCCGCGGCGACACGCGCGCCATAGACGCCGCCAAGAGCGCCATTTCCAGCCCGTTGCTGGAAGACGTATCAGTAGACGGCGCGCAGGGGGTGCTGGTGAACGTTACCGGCGGCGACGACCTCACCATGATCGAGGTGAGTGAGGCGGCATCCGTCATCCAGCAGGCGGCCTACGAGGACGCCAACATCATCTTCGGGGCTGTCGTCGACCCGCACATGGAAGGCGAGGTCAAGATCACGGTGATCGCCACCGGCTTCAATGATGCCGCCGAAGCGGCGGTGAAGGTTTCCGGAACGGCCCAGACACCGGTCGATCTGGAGGCGTACTCCGGCTGGCGGCGGCCGGACCCCGGGGAGGAGGAGGCCGCGGCCGAACCGGCCCCCGAACCGGCCCCCGAGCCGGTCGCCGACGTTGTAGAGGAATCCCAGCCGGAAGAGTCTTCGGCTGCCTACGACGCGGACGACCAGGAATTCGACGTCGACATCGCGATCGACGAGGATGCGCCGCTCATCCGGGCCCGCAGGTGATTCCCGCCGGGCGCGCGTGTCTCAGCGCTCGCCCGCCGGATCACCCGCGGAAGAGCCCTGCTCACAGGCGGCGTACGCGCTGAGGATCAACTCTCTCAGCGGCTCCGCGTTGCCGGTGTCCCCGGCCGCGCGCAGCAGCACGTAGTGGCGCCGCTCGCCGTTGATGAGGTACTGCCGGGCGGGAAAGGTCACTCCGCGGCCCCGGTCGTCGCGCCCGTCCCACACGGTGAAGCCCACGAGCTTCAGGCCCGCCAGAATGCCCTCCGAGAAGTGCAACTCCGCGTCCGCCAGCTTGCCCGCCGGCGCCCCGGCGGTGCTCTGCACGATCTTCACAGTCATGTAATTCTCCCTCCACTAGCCCGCATTTCTCACCAACCTTCTGCTGCGGCCGCCGATCCGCTCGCTGTGGCGGGGCGTACTCCCTCACGCCGCTTCGACGGCGTCGTTCAGTCCGTGCGCCCCACCACCGCGGCGCCTCGACGCCCTCGCGACGAACGCTGGTGAGAAATGCGGGCTAGTTGTTCTCGTGGGGAGAGCAAACCACATTCCGTCTGCGGCCAGGATCGCGGTGTTGGCGCAACCGCTACATATGGCGTGACTTGCGGGACCTGACTGGCGGCGCGACCGGCATGGCGCCGCCGGCGTCGCGCCAAGCGTCAACCGCGGGCGTCAGCGGCTGAACAGCATGACCTGGGCGAGCGCGAAGTCGCCCGAATGGCTGATGGTCACCAGCGCACGCGTTGCGCCGATCGCGTCGAAATGGCGGGCGGCCGTCCCGTGGAACCGCAACCGGGGCGGACCTGCCTCGCGTACCACCTCGACGCTGCGCCAGATGACGCCTCGCGCATGACCTGTACCCAGCGCCTTCATCGCTGCCTCCTTGGCGGCGAAACGGGCGGCGAGATGTTGCGCGGGGCGTGCGCGGCGCAGGCAGTACGCGGCTTCATGCGCCGTGAAGACCCGCTCGACGAATCGTGGGCCGTAGCGTTCGAGCAAACCGCCTACACGTGCGATGGATTCGATGTCGATGCCGATCCCGACAACGTCGCCGCCGTGTCCGGCGGATGCCGCGGTGGGCGGTGCCGCCGGAATCGGCGTTTCCGCGCTGCCGCCCGCGCCGGCGCGGTCCATGGCCTCGTTCGCCAGCCGATCGGCCTCGACGTTGGCCGATCGCCGCACGTGCTCGAACCGCACGCGACCGAGCCGCCGGACGATCGTCATGGCCTCGGCATGCAACGGCTTGAGTCCCGGATGCCTGACCTTGAACCGACCGGTCATCTGCCGGGTGAGCAGCTCGGAATCGGACCGGACAATCGCGTCGCGGAAGCCGTTGCGGTCCATCCAGGCAAGCGCGGCGAGTAGGCCGCGGTACTCGGCGACGTTATTGGTGGCGATGCCGATCGCGCCCTTCAGCTCGTCGATGAGCGAGCCGTCGTCCGCCTCGATGCGTACGCCGTAGCCGGCCACGCCCGGATTGCCGCGCGAGCCGCCGTCGATATACGCGACGATCGATCCGGCGCTCACGCCGCCGTGCCGCCCTCCGGGGCGGCCGCCTCCGGCTCGAAGTACAGGACGCGCTGGCAGCTCTCGCACTGGATCAGGTGGCTGTTTGTCCGCACGTCGTTGAACAGCTGGGGCCGCAGGCGGACCTGGCAGCCCGAGCAGCGCCCGTCGCGGGCCCGTACGGCCACGCTGCCGTTGCGGCGTTCCGCGACCGTCTCGAAAAGCGACAACATTTCCTGCGCCAGCGTTCCGACGTGGCGCGCGCGCTCGTCCACGATCTGGCCGAGCCGGCGCTCCAACGTATCCTGCTCGCGTTCCAGGGCCGCGCGCTCCTCGGCGACCGCCTTCTTTTCCGCGGCCAGGGCGGCGCTGGCGGTCGCTACCTCCGCCGTAAGGTCGTCCCCTTCGATCATCCGTTCGAGGATCTCGTCCTCCAGGCGGCGGATCTCGCCCTCTGCCGCGGACATTTCGCCCTGCATCGCCTGGTATTCCTTGTTGGTCTTGACCAGCATCAACTGCTCGCGGAAACGATCGAGCCGGGTCTGCACCGCCGCGAGGTTTTTCTCCAGCTCCCGCCGGGCGCTCCGCGAATCGTCGAGCTTCTGCTGCGTGAGCGCCAGCTCGCCCTCGCTCGCCTCGAGCCGCGCGCCGAGCGTTTCGACCATGGCCGGGAGTTCTTCGATCCGCGCGCGGGCTACCGCCGCTTCGTCTTCAATTTGCTGCAGCTTGATCAGTTGTTCAAGGTCGGCCAGCATCGGAGGCAGCTTTCCGGGCAAAAAAAAGCCCCGCGGGGCGGGGCGTGAAGGTTCTTGGCATCGGCGCTGCGGCCGGACGGCGTGCGGTCCGGCAGGCGACGTCACGCAGGGATTGGCGCCAGAGCAGGCGCGAGGTTGCCAGCACGGGACCACATCCTAGCACGGTTCGGGAAGCCGCCCGGCGCCGCCGGCGCGGGGCGTATCGAATGGTGGGCCCACCAGGATTCGAACCTGGGACAAGCCGGTTATGAGCCGGCGGCTCTGACCGCTGAGCTATGGGCCCCGTCACGCTATGTGCTGCCTTCGAGGAACGCCTGGAGCTTTCGACTGCGCGACGGATGGCGCAGCTTCCGCAACGCCTTCGCCTCGATTTGCCGGATCCGCTCGCGGGTGACCGCGAAATTCTGTCCGACCTCCTCCAGCGTGTGCTCGCTGCCGTCGCCGACCCCGAAGCGCATCTTGATCACTTTCTCCTCGCGGGGCGTCAGGGTCTTGAGCACCGACTCGGTCTGGTCCTTCAGGTTCAGGTTGATCACCGCCTCGGCGGGCGAGATCACCTGCTGATCCTCGATGAAATCTCCGAGATGGCTGTCCTCTTCCTCGCCGATCGGCGTTTCCAGCGAGATCGGCTCCTGGGCGATTTTCAACACCTTGCGGACCTTCACTACCGGCATGTCCATCCGCTCGGCGACTTCCTCGGGCGTCGGCTCGCGCCCGAACTCCTGCACGAGCGCACGCGACGTGCGAACCAGCTTGTTGATCGTCTCGATCATGTGCACCGGGATGCGGATGGTCCGCGCCTGGTCGGCGATTGCGCGCGTGATCGCCTGCCGGATCCACCAGGTTGCGTAGGTCGAGAACTTGTAGCCCCGCCGGTACTCGAACTTGTCCACCGCCTTCATCAATCCGATGTTGCCTTCCTGGATCAGGTCCAGGAACTGCAGCCCGCGGTTGGTGTACTTCTTGGCGATCGATACGACGAGCCGCAGGTTGGCCTCGACGAGCTCCTTCTTGGCCTGACCGGCCTGGGCTTCGCCGCGGACGATGGTCAGCAGCAGCCTGTTGACCTCGTCCGGGGTCTCCTGAAATTCGGCCATGCGGTGCCGTAGCTCCGCGCGCAACTCGCGCAGCCGTCGCGTCAGTTGCTTCCGATAGTCCCCATTCAGCTTCTCCGGCCGCGGCTTGATCTTGAGCTGGCGGTCGATGGTCTCGATTTCCAGCCGCACGCCCTGCACGCCCTGGGCGACCGTCTTGATGAGTTCGATCAAGTACCGCCGGATCGGCTCGGTGAACTCGATGCCGCGAATCAGCTGCGACAGCTCCACGCCCGCACGCAGCCGCTGCCGCCGGCATTCCCGGTACTGCCGCCTGTCGCGCCTGGCGACCGCGGCGAGGCGGCCTTCCGCCTCCTGGACCTCACAGTGCTTGGCGCCAATCCGATCGATGTGCCCGAGCAGCGCCTGTTGCCGCTGCAGCATGCGGGATTCGCTCAGATCGTCGTCATGCAGCGTCACCAGCTCACGCAGGGTTCGCTCGCCGCGCCGAAGCTGCTCTCCCAGCGCGATGATGACTTGCGCGGCGGTCGTGGTACGCGAGATGGTCTTGATGACGGAGTGCCGGCCGCGTTCGATGCGCTTGGCAATGGCGACCTCGCCCTCGCGCGTCAGCAGCGGCACCGTGCCCATCTCCCGCAGGTACATGCGGACGGGATCGTTGGTCTTGTCAATCGCACCCGGCGTCAGATCGAGTTCGACTTCCTCGCTGCCGTCGCTGCGCAGCTCGTGCAACTTCTCGTCGCGATACTTGCGATCGGAATCGACGACCTCGATGCCGGCGTTGCCCAGCACGCTGAACAGGTCGTCGAGCTCTTCGGAGGAGGTCAGCTCCGCGGGGAGCATATCGTTGACCTCCTCGTAGAGCAGGAATCCCTTGTCCTTGCCGAGGGCGATAAGCTGGCGAATCTCGTCGTACTTCTCTTCGATTGACAACAGCTGTCCTCCTGGTTCCCAGGAGCCGAAGGCAGGCGCCGCCGCCCCGTAGGGGGCGTCTGCACCCTGCCTGCCGCCGCTACGCGCGGTCAGACGCCCGGTGCGCGCGGCACGTGTCGCGAATCATTTCCTCCCAGTTGCTCTATGCGTTGTACCAATTCCATCTTGCGCCGCAGAAGCGAATCGATCTCCGCGGCCGCATCGTCGGAGTCGATCTGCTGCCGGCGCGCTATCTCGTCTTGCAGCGTGACGCGTTGCCGCTCGAGCCGCCACCGCTGCATCTCCAGCACGCAGTCGCCGGCGGCCGCCGGCTTCCGCGATTCACTTGCTATACCCTCCGCCAGTGCGGCGTCTTCGCCGCTCACGCGATCCAGCAGCGCCTGCCGCACCGTCTCGGCGGGCCACTCGACGAGCGTCCGGGCGACCCGCAGGATCGACTCCGTCGCAAGGCCTTCGAAATCCGCCGGTTCCGCGTCCGTCAGCGCGTCCAGCGCCGCACGCGTGTCGTTCATCATGGCCCAGAGCAGGTCCTTCTCGACGGTTGTGACCGCCTGCCCGACCGATACCGTGGTGGCGGCGCCGAGCGAGGTCTGCCGCGCAACAGCGGCGCGCACGAAATCGGATCGAACGGTTTCCGATTTAATCTCGGCCTTGTGCATGATCCTGTCGGCGAATTCTTCCCGCTCCGCGCTGTTCGGTATGCTGCGGGCCACTGCCAGCATATCTGACAGGAACGCCCTGCGGTGCGCATTGCGCGAGAGGTCGCGTCCGGCCGCCGCGTCGTCGAGCACGTATTCCAGGTACGGCCGTGACGATCGGAGGGCCTCGGCATAGTGTGCGCCGCCGTGCCGACGCACGCAGGTGTCCGGATCCTCGCCCTCCGGCAGAGTAGCGATGTTCACCTGCAGATCTTCGCCGATCAGCAGTTCGCCCGTGCGCGCGGCCGCGGTGCGACCCGCGGTGTCGGGATCGAAGCTGACGATGACCTTCGACGCGAACCGGCGCAGCAGTCGCCCCTGCTGCGCGGTCACCGCGGTTCCGCACGAAGCCACCGCCGGCTGAATTCCAGCCTGCACGATCTGTGCGAAGTCGAAGTACCCCTCAACCATCACGGCGTAGCCCAATCGCCGGATCGCGGCCTTGGTGAGATGTAAACCATACAATGTCCGGCTCTTCGTATACAGCGGCGACTCCGGCGAGTTCATGTACTTCGGCTGCTGGCCGCTCTCAAGCGCCCGGCCGCCGAACGCCACGATGGACCCGCTGTCGCGGCAGATCGGAATCATCAGGCGGTTCCGGAAACGGTCCACCACGCGGCCACCGTCCCGCTCCACGACCAGGCCGCTATCGAGCAGCACGTCGAGCGGCTGGCCGGCGTCGCCCAAGTGCCGTCGCAGACTGTCGCGCTGTGAGGGAGCATAGCCGAGACCAAGTCGTTCGATCGTCTCGGGACGAATGCCGCGAGCGTCTAGGTTTGCGCGGGCGCCGCGGCCGGGCGGCTCTCCCAGTTGCTGCTGGAAGAACGCGGCGGCCAGACTGTGGACCTTGAGCAGCGCCTCGCGCCTGGCGTCGGCGGCCGCGTCGCGCTCGGGATCGCCCGAGTCGGGCACCTGCAGGCCGAATCGCTGTGCGAGGAGTCTGACGGCCTCGGGAAACGCCAGCTTCTCCTGCAACTCGACGAACTTCACGACGTCGCCGCCGGTGCCGCAGCCGAAGCAGTGAAAGAACCCCTTCTCCTGGTTCACATGGAACGAGGGGGTTTTCTCGTTGTGGAACGGGCACAACCCCTTGTAGGTGCTGCCGGCCTTCTTCAGCGGGACGACGTCCTGCACGACCTGGACTATGTCGGCGTGCGTCTTGAGATCGTCGATGAAGTGCGGCGGAAAACGGCCCATGAGTAGCTATTCTTTCAGCTCGACGACGGTGACGCCGTCGTCGCCCTGTTCCCGCTGCGCCGATGCGAACCGGTCGACCTGCGGATGCGCCGCGAGCAGGCCTGCAATCGATCGCTGCAGCACCCCGGAGCCGCGTCCGTGGATGATCCGCACCTGCCGCTGTTCGTGCAGCACAGCCTGATCGAGATAGCGCTCCGCGCGTGCCAGCGCCTCGTCGGCCGAGCACCCGATGACGTTCAGCTCGCTCGCCAGCTCGGATGAGGCCGAGGTGTTTGTGGTGACGCGTCCCGTGGTCGCGGCCTTGCCGCCGTCGGCCGCTTGCAGGTCCGAGAGCGGGACGCGCAGCCGCTTGTTGCGCACGTCCACCTCGGCCTCCGTCTGGTACAGCGCCCGCAGTTGGCCGCGCAGGCCCAGGCCCGCGACGCTGACGGTGGATCCCACGCGCAGCGCCGCCGTCCGGCGCGGCCGCACGGCAGCTGGCGCGGGCGCAGCGGCGCCGGCGGTGCTGCGGGCCGCCGCCGCGACGGCATCTATCGCCGCCTGCGCCGCGGCGCGCGCGGTTCCCGCGTCCCCCGTCGTCAACGCCGCCGCTCCGGCGGCGACGCGTCCGGCGGCGGCGCGTTCCAGCTCGGCCGCCCGCGCCCGCAGAGTCTCGACGACGGCATCGATTTCCTTGCGGGCCTCCCGCACGCGTCCGTCGATGGCGCCGCCGGCGCGCTGACGCAACTCCTGGCTGCGGGATCGCAGCTCCTGCTGCGCCGCCTGGAGCGCAGCGCCGTCGTCCGCCAGACGTTTGCGCTCGGCGGCGAGCTGCTCCCGCTCCTCGTTGAGCGCACGCAGGTCGTGGTCCACCTTGGCAAGGTGCTCCGCGAGTTGCGCCTCACGTTTGCTGCGCCGCTGCTGCGCCGCTTCGATGACTGCCGGCGGGACGCCGAGCCGGGCGGCGATCTCCAGGGCCAGGCTGCGTCCCGGCGTGCCGTAGATCAACTGGTAGTTCGGAGCGTACGTCTCCGCGTCGAAACCGAATCCGGCGCACGTCACCGTGCTGGTGGTCGCGGCGTACGTCTTGAGCATGTCGTCGTGCGTCGTCGCCACGATGACGGCGCCGCGCCGGCGGAAATGGTCGACGAGCGACGCCCCGAGCGCTCCGCCTTCGAGCGGGTCCGTGCCCGCACCGACCTCGTCGAGCAGCACGAGCGCCGGCAGTTGCAGCTGCTCGTCCATGGCGACCACGTTGCGGATATGGCCCGAGAACGTCGAGACGCTGGCGGTGATCGACTGCTCGTCCCCAATGTCGGCGAACACCGTGCGGAAGGCCGTCACCCGCGAACCGGGCGCCGCCGGGACGTACAGACCGGCCTGCGCCATCATCGCCAGCAGCCCCGCGGTCTTGAGCGCCACGGTCTTGCCGCCGGTGTTGGGGCCGGTGATCACCAGCACCGACTGCGGCGGGACGATGCGGATCTCGACCGGCACCGGCGGTGCGTCCGTTTCCGGGTCCCCGGCGCCGAGCCGCCGGCGCACGGCCGGGATCAGCAGCGGATGCCTGGCGTCCAGCAGCTCCAGGTGCGGCGTGGAGACGAGCTCCGGCGCGCAACCGCCGCTCAGTTGCGCGAACGCCGCGCGCGCCTGCAGCGCGTCGATCTCGGTGGCGGCCTGCAGCGTCATGTGGAGATCGGCGGCCCGCTTGCGCAGGGCATTGGCGAGCTCCAGCAGAATCCGCTGGACTTCCGCCGCCTCCCGATCGCGGAGCGTGACGATCTCGTTATTGACCTCCACCGTGCTGAGCGGCTCGAGGAAGAGGCTGGCCCCGCTGCCCGAGTTGCCGTGGACGATGCCCGGGATGGCGCCGCGGTGCTCGGCCTTGACCACCAGGACGCAGCGCCCCGCGCGCTCCATTACGACCTGATCCTGCAGATAGCGGGCGGTGGTCTTGCCGCGCAGATAGGAATCGAGCGTCCTCCGCAGGCGGCCCTGCTGCCGCCGCAAGCGCTCGCGCAACGAACGCAGCTCGGAAGATGCGTCGTCCACCACCTCGCCGGCGTCGTCGATCCGGGACCGGATGTCCGCTATTTCGGGGCTGAACGAGCAGCAACCCTCGAGGGTCTCCCGCAGGCGCGGGAACGGTCCGCCGTCCGCTTCGCCGACCGCGCGCTGGACGGCATCGATGGACTCCAGGAAGCCGGCTATTCCGCGCAGCTGCGCCGCGTCGAGCGGCTGGCCCTCGACCGCCAGGACCGTCAGGATCCGATCGAGGTCAGCCGGTGCCTCGAGCCCGATTGGGCCGTTCGATGCAACGTATGCGACGCACTCGCCGGTCGCGGCCAGCATGGCCTGCGCGCTGCCGATGTCGGCGTGCGGCCGAGTCGCGGCCAGACGCGCAGATCCGAGCGGCGTCTGTGCGAAGCTGCGGACGACTTCAACGATCCGATCGAACTCGAGCGACCGGACCGTGTTCTCGCGCATGCTTAATCCTCCGCAAAAGAGCGCGGCCAATCGGCCGCGGGCGGCTATCCGTCCGCGGCTTGGGGCGGATGGTTGATAAGGCTGGCCATCGCCGCCGCTCCGAAGCCGTTGTCGATGTTGACCACCGCCACGCCGGCGGCGCAACTGTTCAACATCCCCAGCAACGCCGCCAGGCCACCGAAGCTGGCGCCGTAGCCGATGCTCGTCGGCACCGCGATGACGGGCACGCCGACCAGCCCCCCGATCACGCTCGGGAGCGCACCCTCCATGCCGGCGACGGCGATGATAACCCGCGCGCGGTCGATCCGTTCGCGCTCTGCGAGCAGGCGGTGCAGGCCCGCGACACCCACGTCATACAACGTGTCCACCGGGTTGCCGAGCACCTCGGCGCTCACCCGCGCCTCTTCCGCTACCGGGAGATCGGAGGTTCCGGCGGCGGCTATGAGGACGGTGCCCAGTCCGCCGGGGGCGGGTCGGGCGCGGTGCGCAATGATGCGCGCCGCCGGGTGGAACTGCGCTTCGGGCACTACCTGCGCCACGGCTGCGTAGGCCGCCTCGTCGGTGCGGGTGACCAGCAGCGCCTGGCCGGCGGCCACGATCCGCTCGGCGATCGCCGCGATCTGATCCGGCGTCTTGCCGGCGCCGAAGATCACTTCCGGGAAGCCCTGGCGGATGGCGCGGTGATGATCCACGCGCGCAAAACCGAGATCCTCGAACGGCAGGCGCCGCAGCATGGCGGCCAGCTCGGCCGTTCCCTGATCGGCGCTTGCGGCGCCGCGCGCAACCCGTTCGAGAACGTCCCGCAGCTGATCCTGGTCCATGCCGGCGGTGCGGCGGTGCGCGATTGACTTGCAGAACCGTGGCCTGTACCGTGCGTCGCAGCGTGCCTGGCCCGCGTTTCTCACCAACTTTCTGCTGCGGACGCCGATCCGCTCGCGGTGGCGGGCCGTACTCCCTCACGCCGCTTCGACGTAGTTACGACTACGCCTGCAGCGCCCCGGCGCCTCGGCGCCCTCGCGACGAACGCTGGTGAGAAATGCAGGCTAGCATCGACGCGGTCTTCAATCCTTCAGCACAATTGCTGCTGCTCGGGTTCTACTTCACGCTCCTGATCTGCCTGAGCGCGTACGGCGCGCACCGCTGCTATCTGCTCTACCTTTATACAAGATATAGGGCGCGGGGAACGCCGCCCGGCGGCGCGCCGGAGGACCTTCCGTACGTCACCGTGCAGCTGCCGATCTACAACGAGCTGTACGTCGTCGAGCGCCTCATCGACGCGGCAGCGCGCCTCGACTATCCGGCCGAGCGCCTGGAGATCCAGGTCCTGGATGACTCGACGGACGAGACCCGGCAGGTCGCCGCGCGGGCCGTCGCCCGCTGGAGCGCGCGCGGGATAACGATTCGCCGCCTGCCGCGCGTCGTGCGGGCGGGCTACAAAGCCGGCGCGCTGGCTGCCGGGCTGCGCTGCGCCCGCGGCGATGCAATCGCCATCTTCGACGCCGATTTCCTGCCGCCCCGCGATTTCCTGAGGCGCGCCATCCCGGCGCTCGGCCAGCCGCGCGTCGGCATGGTCCAGGCGCGCTGGGGGCACGTCAACCGCGACTACTCATGGCTGACGCGCGTCCAGGCCCTGCTGCTGGATGCGCACTTCGTCCTGGAGCACGGCGCGCGCCACCGCGCGGGCTGCTTTTTCAACTTCAACGGAACGGCCGGCGTCTGGCGCCGGCAGGCGATCGAGGATGCCGGCGGCTGGCAGGACGATACGCTAACGGAGGATCTCGACCTGAGCTACCGTGCGCAGCTGGCGGGCTGGCGCTTCGTTTTTCTGCCGGAACTGGTTGCTCCCGCCGAGGTGCCGGTCGAAATGACGGCGTTCAAGCTGCAACAGCAACGCTGGGCGACCGGCTCGATTCAGACCTGCCTGAAGGTGCTGCCGGACGTGCTGCGCAGCAGCATACGCCGGCGGCTCAAGCTGGAGGCGCTGTTTCACCTCACGGCCAACCTTAACTACCCGCTGCTGCTGCTGGCGGCCGTCCTGATGGTGCCGGCGCTGTTCGTGCGCGCGCCAGGCGGCGCGCCCAGCTTCCTGGCGTTCGACCTGCCGCTGTTCTGCGCGGCCGCGCTGTCGATGGTGAACTTCTATGCAGTCAGCCAGCGCGCCGTGCGGCGCGATTGGCTATCGCAATTGAAGTGGGTTCCACTGGCGATCGCGGTCGGTTTCGGCTTGTCCGTCAACAACACGCGCGCCGTGCTCGGCGCGCTGCGCGGCGGCCGGCCCGGTTTTCGGCGCACGGCAAAATACGGCGTAGTGGATCGGAGCGACGAATGGCGGGCGAAACGGTACCGGCAGACGCGCGCCGGACAGCCGTTCGTCGAGCTGGGGCTGGGGCTGTACTTCGCGGTTGCCGCGATTGGCGCGCTGGCGGCCGGCCTGTTCGCGGCCGTACCCGTGCTCTGCATCTTCATGTGCGGTTTCCTTTACGTGGGCGGCGTTTCGCTGGTGCAGCAACGCCGGGCCGGAGCCGGATTGTCGGTGTATAGTCTGCTCCACATGACCCGCCCGCGGACTTCCTGATGACTGCGCCTGCTGCCCCGGCAAAGGCGGGCCTCGAAGGGGTCGTCGCAACCTCGTCCGGCATCTGCTATCTCGACGGCGCCCGCGGTGTGCTCGCCTACGCCGGCTATGACATACACGATCTGGCCGAGCACGCCACCTTCGAGGAGGTATGCCACCTGCTGTGGCACAAGCGGCTGCCGACGCGCGCCGAGCTCGGGGACCTGCAGTCCCAGCTCGCCGGCGCGAGGGCGCTCGACGAGCCGTTGCAGCGCCTTGTTCGGCTGCTGCCGCCCGGCGACGCCATGGACGCGCTGCGTACGCTCACGTCGGCGCTGGCGCACTATGACCCGGACGCCGGCGACGGCTCGCCGCAGGCCCGCCTGCGCACGGCCGTGCGCCTGACGGCGCAGCTTGGCAGCGTCGTGGCGGCCTGGGGCCGCGTCGCGGCCGGCAAGCGCCCGGTCGATCCCGATCCAACCCTGGGACATGCCGCGAACTTCCTGCTGATGCTGACCGGTGAAAGGCCCAGCGCCGTTGCCGCGCGCGCCTTCGACATCGCGTTGATCCTGCATGCGGATCACGAGCTGAACGCATCGACGTTCGCCGCGCGCGTCACGGCCGCGACGCTGAGCGACATCCACTCGGCCGTGGTCGCCGGCATCGGCGCGCTCAAGGGCCCGCTGCACGGAGGGGCGAACGCGGCGGTGATGAAGATGCTGGCCGAGATTGGCGAGGACGCGGACGATCAGCGGGTGGACCGCGTCGTCCGTGACATGCTGGCCCGCAAGGTGAAGGTGCCGGGGTTCGGGCATCGCGTCTACCGCACGGAGGATCCGCGCGCCACGCACCTGCGGCGCATGTCGCGCGAACTGGGCGAACGGGCCGGCCGCACGCGGTGGTACGAGATGTCGCGGCGCATCGAGGCGGCGATGAAGGAGGAGCGGCAGATAAACGCGAACGTCGATTTCTATTCGGCCTCCACCTACTCGCTCCTCGGTATTCCGGTCGAGCTGTTCACACCGGTGTTCGCCGTCAGCCGCGTCTCGGGCTGGACCGCGCACGTTCTGGAGCAGTATGCCAACAACCGCCTCATCCGGCCGCGCGCCGAGTACGACGGTCCGCCGTATCCCCAGACATTCGTCCCGCTGGCGGGCCGGTTACCGTCTTGATGGACCACCTTCGCATCCGCAATTTCTCCGTCATCGCCCATATCGATCACGGCAAGTCGACGCTCGCCGACCGCTTTCTCGAGCTGACCGGAGCGCTGCGCCCGCGCGAGATGGAGGCGCAGGTGCTCGACAGCATGGACCTCGAGCGCGAGCGCGGCATCACGATCAAGGCCCACGCGGTACGTCTGTCCTACACGGCCGAGAACGGCGAGTCGTACATCCTGAACCTGATCGATACACCGGGCCACGTCGATTTTTCGTACGAGGTCGCCCGCTCGCTCGCGGCGTGCGAGGGCGCCCTGCTGCTGGTGGATGCGTCCCAGGGCGTGGAGGCGCAGACGGTGGCGAATGCCTACCTTGCCGTCGACCATGACCTGGAGATCATCCCGGTCATCAACAAGATCGATCTCCCCGGCGCGCAGCCGGAGGTCACCGCGCGCGAGGTCGAGGAGCTGGTGGGTCTCGATCCGACGGCGGCGATTCGTGCGAGCGCCAAGGACGGGACGGGCGTGCGCGAGGTGCTGGAGGCCGTGGTGGCGCGCGTGCCGCCTCCGCGGGGCGCGCCCGACGCGCCGCTGAAGGCGCTGATATTCGATTCATGGTACGACGCGTACCGCGGCGTCGTGGTGCTCATCCGGGTCGTCGACGGCGCCATCCAGCCCGGGATGCGCGTGCGCCTGATGGCCCAGGGGCAGGAGTGCGAGATCGAGCAGGTCGGCGTGTTCTCGCCGAAGCCGGTGGATACCGATGCGCTCGGCGTCGGCGAGGTCGGCTTCGTCATTGCCGGCATCAAGCGCGTCGAGGATGCGCGCATAGGCGACACGCTTACGGAGGCGGCGCGCCCGACGGCCGTCCCGTTGCCCGGTTTCCGTGACCTGAAGCCGATGGTGTTCGCCGGTCTGTACCCGGTCGAGGGCCATCAGTACCCGGATCTGCGCGACGCCCTCGACAAGCTGCGGCTCAATGATGCGTCGCTCGTCTTCGAGCCGGAGAAGTCCGGCGCGCTGGGGTTCGGCTTCCGTTGCGGCTTTCTCGGATTGCTGCACATGGAAATCGTGCAGGAGCGGCTGGAGCGCGAATTCGACATGGACCTCGTCACGACGGCGCCGGGCGTCCTCTACCGCGTGACGACGACCGACGGCGAGGTGACGGAGATCGACAGCCCGGCCAAGCTTCCGGATCCGGGCCGCATCGAGCGCGTGGAGGAGCCGGTCATAGACGCCGTGATCCTGGCGCCGGCCGACTGCGTCGGCGCGATCCTGAAGCTGTGCCAGGAGAAGCGCGGCGTTCAGAAGAACCTGGAGTACCACGGAACGCAGCGCGTTGTGATCTCCTATGAGTTGCCGTTCAACGAAGTGGTGCTCGACTTCTACGACCGCCTGAAGACCGTGTCGCGCGGCTACGCGTCGCTCGACTATCATGTGTCGAAGTACTGGGAGTCGCCCCTGGTGCGGCTGGACCTGCTGGTCAACGGCGAGCCGGTGGACGCCCTTACGATCATCGTGCACCGGGACATGGCGTACGTCCGGGGCCGCGCCCTAGCCGCCCGCATGCGGGCGTTGATTCCGCGCCAGATGTTCGAGGTGGCCATTCAGGCGGCCATCGGGACGCGCGTCATCGCGCGCGAGACGGTTCGCCCGCTGCGCAAGAACGTTCTGGCCAAGTGCTACGGGGGCGACATCACCCGCAAGCGCAAGTTACTGGAGAAGCAGAAGGAAGGGAAGCGCCGCATGAAGCGTGTCGGCCGGGTCGAGATCCCGCAGGAGGCGTTTCTGGCGGTGCTCAGGATCGGGGACGATCCGACAGGAAACGGCTGATCATGTCACTACCGGCGCGCAAGTCGACCGCCCGCGAGTATTTCGAGTCAATCGTCATCGCGGTGATTCTGGCGCTCTTCATCCGCACGTGGGTGGTGCAGGCGTTCAAGATCCCTACCGGATCCATGGAGCATAACCTGCTGATCGGGGATCACCTCCTGGTCAACAAGTTCGTGTTCGGTCCGGCCCGGGGCGGGATGGAGGAACAGCTGCTGCCGATCGGTCGGGTCGAGCGCGGCGACATCCTGGTTTTCAAGTTCCCCGAAGACCCGGAGCGCGACTTCATCAAGCGCGTCATCGGCCTGCCGGGCGAGACGCTCGAAGTGCGGCGCAAGCAGGT
>JAGWAI010000020.1:0-5569 GCA_021296485.1 Acidobacteriota bacterium | reverse complement strand
CCCCCGGCGCCGGTTGACGGCCGCGATAACTTCGGTCCGATAGCCATTCCCGACGGCCACTACTTCATGATGGGCGACAATCGCGACAACTCGCAGGACAGCCGCTACTGGGGTCCATTGCCGCACGGCCATCTGAAGGGGAAGGCGATGATGATCTACTGGTCGTACGATGCGCGGCCCGCGGTCATTGCCGGGGGCGAGTCGGGAATCCGCCGCTTTGCATCGGTGGTCGGGCGCTTCTTCACCGGCACCCGCTGGGAACGGATGTTCCGCCAGGTGGGTTGATCCGGGCAAGCGGCTACGACGCCGTCGTTGCCGCCGGGCGCGGAGCGCGGCGGCCGAAGATCGCTGTCCCCACGCGCACAACCGTGGCGCCTTCCTCGACAGCCACGTCGAAGTCGTGGCTCATCCCCATCGATAAATCGCGCAGGCACGCGGGGGGTGCGCCGGCATCGATCAGCCGGTCGCGTAACTCCCGCAGCCGCCTGAACCAGGGCCGGGCCTGCTCCGGATCGTCAGACCAGGGCGGCAGCGCCATCAAGCCGCGAACGTCGACCGCCCCGCAAGCGGTCGCGGCGTCGAGGATTTCGCGGACCGCCGCGGCGGGCGCGCCATGCTTGGTGCGCTCGCCCGCCAGGTCGACCTGTACCAGCAGTCGCGGCGTGGCCTGCTCAGCCGCGGCCGCGTGGTCGAGTCGCCGCAGCAGCCCGACGCTGTCCACGGATTGGATCCAGGCCATGGCCGCCGCCGCGCGGCGCGCCTTGTTCGACTGCAGATGTCCGACCAGGTGCCACGTGATTCCACGGAGGTCGGCCGTGTCGGCGATCTTCTCGAGCGCTTCCTGCACGCGGTTCTCGCCCAGGTCGGTCAACCCGGCCGCCGCCGCCGCACGCACGTGGCTTGCGGGAAACGTCTTGGAAATGCCCACCAGGCGGACGGCTCCCGGGTCGCGCCCGGCGCGTTCGCAGGCGCGCGCCAGGCGTTCGCGGACGTTGCGGAGATTGCGAGCAATCGCTTTTTCAAGCTGGCCGGCGGATCCGCTCATCGTCTAGCAGCCTGTGGTGAAACCGCGCGTCGCACCGAGACCGATGAGGCGCCTGCCTGACAAGGCGCGAGGAGCGAGCATATTGGGCATATGTGAGCGACGAGCAACGCAGTTCAGGCAGGATGCATCGTCGGTCGAATGCAGCGGGGCTTGTACCACAGGCCGCTCCGTCAGCGGTTCAAATCCGCCAGCGCGGCGCGGGCGTGCGCCGCGTGCTCACCGTCGCCATCCAGCTCCAGGTAGCGCTGGAACTGGGTTGCCGCGCGGTCGGGCGCGTCGATCCCCAACAGGGCCACGCCAAGCCAGTAGCGGGTCGGCGCAAAGCTCGAATCCCGCTTCAGGAGCATCTCGAGAGCGGCCAACGCTCCAGCCGTATCGCCGGCGTCCAGCCTCGCGACACTCTGTTGCAGGGTTTCCTCGAGCCGCCGGCGCCGGTCCGCCAGGCGCTCACGCGCCAGACGCGTGGCTTCGTCGCGGGCTGTCCGGGCGTCGTCCGCACGGCCCTGGCGCGTGTAGATGCTGGCCAGACCGTAGTAGGCGGCCGAGTAGTCGGGGGTCAGCTCCACGACCTGCCTGAATGCCGTCTCGGCGTCCGCGAACCGATCGAGCTCCGAATAGGCGATGGCCAGGTTGTAGTGGCATGCGGCGCAATCCGGCGTCCGCGTGATCGCCCGCAGGAATTGCTCGACGGCCGTGGCGTGGTCCGCGGCGCGGCTGGCGCGCACGCCGGCCGCGAAAGCTCGCGATGCCGCCTCGCGGTCGCCCAGTTCGGCGATCCACGCCGCGTCGCGTCGCCCGGCGGCGAGCTCGACGTTCACCCGCACGGTGCGGCCGGCGCGAATGCGGACCCGGAACATGTCGCCGCGCAGATCGTCCTTGCCGGCGGTGACGGTATACAACCCGGACGGGATGCTGCCGCGCGAAAAGGTCCCGTCGTCCGTCGTCTCGACGGTAACGGCTGCGCCGTCGCCTGCGAGCGGCCGTATGGAAACCTGCGCGGCCGCCACGGGGAGGCGCTGTTCGTCCACGACGCGTCCGCGCAGCGTGCCCGCGTCCTGTGCCGCCAGCAATACGGGAGTTGCACCGCACAGCGCCACGGCCCAGGCCCACCGCGCCCCGCGGAAGACACGAGCAGCCTGCATTCCGAACCCAGTCTACACCGGGGTGCCGGCATCGCCGTGCGGGTCAAAAAACCGCCGCACGTCGTCGATTTCGTGTGTGACCGGCGCGGGCGGCAAGCTGGCCAGGAACCGCCGCCCGTACCCGCGGTTGCGCACCCGCGAGTCGAACAGCGCCAGCACGCCGCGGTCGCTGCGGTGCCGGAGCAGACGCCCGAACCCCTGCAGCAACGTAAGGATGGCGAGCGGCACCTGGTAGTCCGCAAACGGGTTGCCGCCGGCCGCCTCGATAGCTTCGATACGGGCCGCCGTGACCGGATCGCCCGGAGATGCGAACGGCAGCTTGTCGATCACGACGCAGCTCAGCGCTTCCCCCGCCACATCCACGCCCTGCCAGAAGCTTGCTGTGGCCAGCAGCACCGCCTGCGACGTAGAGCGGAACTCGCGCAGCAGCACCGACCGCGGCGCCGATCCCTGGACCAGCAGCGGATAGGGCAGCGCGGGGTCGAGTTGCCGCTGCACGGCCCGCAGGTTGGCGTAGCTGGTGAACAGGACGAAGGCGCGACCGCGGGTGGCGCGCAGGAGCTCCTCGAGCTGTTTTGCCATGGCGCCGGCGAAGCGGGCGCTGCGCGGGTCCGGCATCCCGGGCGGGAGAAACAGCACCGCCTGCTCCTTGAAGTCGAACTCCGGCGGAAACCGTTTCTCGAGCGCGTCCGTTATGCCGAGCCGGCCTCGGACGTAGTCGAAGGTGTCGTCGACGGCCAGCGTTGCGGACGTCAGGACGGTACCCTCGGCACGGTCGATCAACAGGGTCCGCACGATGTCCGATACATCGATCGGGGCGGCGCGCAGGAACACGCCGTTGCCGCGGCGCTCGAGGAAATAGACGAAGCCGGCGTCACCAGCGGCGAGCAGGAAACGGATCTGGTCGCGCAGTTCTACCGAGCGCCGCGCCAATGCCGCCAGCTCTTCCGGTGCGTCCGCCAGGCCCGAGAGGCCATGCTCCAGGCCGGCGAGACTCTCCGCCAGGCCGGCCGCCGGTGCGGCCGCCGGCGACAGTTGCTCGGCGTTCACACGGATGCGGTCGCCGTCGAGGACAAGGCCCTTGAGCGCCTCCACGAAAATCTGGGCCCGGTAGTGGATATCGTCGACAGAGCGGCGCGCGTCGCTTTCCGGACCGCTGGCGAGGCCGTCCGGCGCCAGCAGCCGGCGTCCGTCCCGCACCAGGTCTTCGAGCCGGTAGTTGCTGACATTGATGCCGAAGTACTGGGTGGCGACGTTTTCCAGCTGGTGCGCTTCGTCGATCACCGTGAAGGCGCACGAAGGGATGACCTCGCCGTACGCGCCCTGGCGCACGGCAGCGTCGGCGCACAGCAGGTGATGGTTCACGATGACCAGATCGGATTCCAGCGCTTGCCGGCGCATGCGCGTGACGAAGCAGTCGTCATAGCGCGGGCAATCCGTTCCGATGCAGTTCTCCGACGACGCGGAGATGTCGTTCCAGAGCGGGTAGTCGTCCGGCAGGTCTTCCACCTCCGACCGGTCGCCTGTCTCGGTCTGCTCCGCCCACTCCCGCAGCGTGCCGAGGTAGGCGCTGTCGGACCGGCTGCGCGGCTCTTCGCTTTCCAGCGCGTTCTCGAAGCGCTGGAGGCAGAGGTAGTTGCCGCGGCCCTTCATGTAGGCTGCCGTGAACGACACGCCCAGCGCGTCGCGCAGCGCCGGCAGGTCCTTGTAGTAGATCTGATCCTGGAGGTTGCGGGTGCCGGTTGATACCAGCACGCGGCGCCCGCTGAGGATGGCCGGCACCAGGTAGGCCAGCGTCTTGCCGGTGCCGGTGCCCGCTTCCGCGAGCAGCACGCCGCCTGCGGCGAAGATGTCTCCGACCGCCTCCGCCATTGCGCGCTGGCTGGGGCGCGGCTCGAAAGCGGGCAGGGCGGCGGCCAACGCACCGCCGTCGGCGAACGCCGCGGCTACGCGCACGCCGAGCGTCTCGCCTGCTGTATTGCTCACATCGGTTCCGGCCGGCTGCCTCCGGCGGACGGCTAGTCCGGGTACAGCGGAAACTTCCGGCAGAGCGCCTCGACCTCGTCGCGCACCGTGCGCGCCACCCGTTCGTCTTCGGGCGCGGCCAGCACGCGCGCGATCAACTCGCCGATTGCCTCCATTTCGACTTCGGCCATGCCGCGCGTGGTGAGCGCGGGGGTGCCGAGGCGTATGCCGCTGGCCACCATCGGGGGGTTCTCGTCGAATGGGATGGCGTTCTTGTTGACCGTGATGCCGGCGCGTCCCAGCGCCGCCTCCGCGACCTTGCCGGTCAGCCCTTGCGAGAAGACATCGACCAGCAGCAGATGATTGTCGGTGCCGCCGCTGACCAGCCGGAAGCCGCTGCCGGCCAGCGTGGCGGCGAGACGCTTCGCGTTGGCGACGACCTGCCGCTGGTAGACCGCGAAGCCCGGCTCGGCCGCCTCGTTCAGACACACCGCCTTGGCGGCGATGACGTGCATCAGCGGCCCGCCCTGTACGCCGGGAAACAACGCGCGGTTGAGGTTCTTCGCGTGGTCGGCGCGGCACAGCGCCAGCCCGCCGCGCGGTCCCCGCAGCGTCTTGTGGGTCGTGGTGGTAACTATGTCGGAGTAGGGCACCGGGCTGGGATGCACGCCGGTGGCGACGAGTCCGGCGATATGCGCCATGTCCGTCACCATCGCCGCGCCGACCTGCTGTGCGGTCCGGCCGATGCGTTCGAAGTCGATAACGCGCGGGTAGGCGCTGGCGCCCACCATGATCATCTGCGACTTGCGCTCCAGCGCCAGCCGGTCGAGCTCGTCGTAGTCGATCCGCTCGTCGTCCCGCCGCACGCCGTACGGCACGATGTCGTACAGCTGCCCCGAAAAATTGAGCGGGTGGCCGTGCGTCAGATGGCCACCGTGCGCCAGGTTCATGCCGAGCACCGTGTCGCCGGGCTTCAGCAGCGCGAAGTAGGCCGCCATGTTCGCCTGCGCGCCCGAATGCGGCTGTACGTTGGCGTGCTCGGCGCCGAACAGCGCTTTCGCCCGCTCAATCGCGAGAGACTCTGCAACGTCGACGAATTCGCACCCGCCGTAGTAGCGGCGGCCCGGATAACCCTCGGCGTACTTGTTGGTGAGCACCGACCCGAGCGTCTCTAGCACCGCGGCGCTGACGAAGTTCTCGGAGGCGATCAGCTCCAGGCCGGTGTTCTGGCGGTTGATTTCATCGCGGACCGCCCGGGCGATCTCCGGATCGACCCGAGCGGCGGTCCGCAGGCGATCGGTGGCGGTTGCTTCCAGCGTGTGCTGCATCTTTGTTACTTGGGGCTGCGCCCCAAACCCCCGCCGGCCACTCGGGGGGGCCCATTGCCCCACTCCGTGGGCATCACCTACTTGGGGCT
>JAGWAI010000019.1:62935-68030 GCA_021296485.1 Acidobacteriota bacterium | reverse complement strand
CGGCCCTGCTCGAGCGCCCGAATCTTGGCGGCGTCGTTGTCGACACAGATAACGGTGTTGCCGTTCTCCGCGAAGCAGGCGCCTACTACCAGCCCGACGTATCCGGTCCCCACCACCGCGATCTTCATTGCCGCAGACTCCCCGAGCACACGCGCGCGCAACGGACTCCGCCGACGCGCGGACGCCAGCCTGCCATGATACCGAATGGAGAAATCCGCTGTGTGTCCGCCACGGATAATCCAGACCGCGCGCGTCAGGCGGCGGGCGTTGGGCACGCCGCGGGATTGCCTGCGCGGCGCCGCGCTATAGTGGAATCACGATGCGCATCGTCATCGACATTCGCAAGTTGCACGATTACGGCATAGGAACGTATTTGCGCAACCTGCTGCGGCAACTCGCGCGTATCGACCACGACACCGAGTACGTGCTGCTGTGCCGGCGCAGTGACCAGCAGTTCGCGGACCGGCTGGGGCGCAACTTCCGCGGCGTTAACGAAGCGTCGGGGCTCTACTCGGTCAGCGAGCAGTTGTCGATCCCGCTGAATCTCGCGCGCCTTTCGCCCGACCTGTTCCACACCCCGCACTACGTGCTCCCGCCGCTGGCGCCGTGCCGCTCGGTCGTCACGATTCACGACTGCATCCACCTGATATTTCCGCAGTACCTGCCGCACCGCATGGCGTACCTCTATGCCCGGACGATGTTCTGGACGGCGGTGCATCGCGCCAGCCGCATCCTGACGGTCTCGGAGGCGTCGAAGAACGACATCCTCCGTTTCTTCGACGTGCCGGCATCGAAGGTCACCGTCATCTACAACGCCATCGACGACCTCTTCTTCGAGGAGCCGCCCGAAGCGGAGATCGTGCGCGTGCGTGAGCGGTATCAGCTCCACGACCGGTTCGTGATGTACGGCGGCAACGTGTCGCCCCACAAGAATGTCGAGCGGCTGATCGAGGCGTTCGTGCTGCTGCGGCAGGACGGCCTGGACGATCTCAAGCTGCTCGTAACGGGCGGCGAAGTCTCACGCTACTCGTCGCTGCGGCGGGCCGTGCACCGGCACAACCTCCACCAGTACGTCCGTTTCCTCGGCTATCAGTCCACGACTACGCTTGCGGCGCTTTACCGGCTGGCTGACGTATTCGTGTTTCCGTCGCTGTACGAGGGATTCGGCCTGCCGCCGCTCGAGGCCATGGCGAGCGGCACGCCGGTCGTCGTGTCGAATGTCTCCTCGCTGCCCGAGGTGGTCGGGGACGGCGCCATCCAGGTCAATCCCTATGAGCCGCGCGCAATTGCGGACGGCGTCCACAGGGCCCTGGACGACGCCGAGCTGCGCGAGCAGCTGCGGGTGCGCGGCCTGGCCCGGGCGCAGTCCTTTTCCTGGTCGGCTTCGGTCAAGCGGATCCACGGGATCTATCAGGAGATCGCCGCGCGGTAACGGCGATTGTGGCGATGTCATCCAGCGCAACGGCGCCCGACGCAACCGATAGCTCACTCCCGCACGTGGAGCCGGCCGACCTGCGCGGCGTCCGCGTGGCGCTGGTGCACGACTGGCTTACTGGCATGCGCGGCGGCGAGAAGGTGCTGGACGCGCTGCTGGAGCTCCTGCCGGATGCCGCGGTATTCACGCTGCTGCACGTTGCCGGCGCCGTCTCGCCGCGCATCGAGGCGCGCCGCCCGCGCGCTTCGTTCGTGCAGTACCTCCCGGCGGCCAAACGCCGCTATCGTTGGTACATCGGTCTGTTCCCCACGGCCGTGGAGCAGTTCGACCTGGACGCCTTCGACCTTGTGCTCAGCACCAGCCACTGCGCGGCGAAATCAGTCGTGGCGACCGGGCGCGCCCGGCACCTGTGCTACTGCCACACTCCGATGCGCTATGCATGGGATCAGTTCGACAACTACTTCGGCCGGCAGCGGGTCGGTCCATTGCGCAATCGAGTATTCCGGCTGGCGTTCAGCCGTCTGGCGAGATGGGATGCGGCGACAGCGGGGCGGGTCGATCGGTACGTGGCGAATTCGAACCACGTTGCTGGGAGAATCCGCCGATACTATAATCGTGAATCTACGGTCGTGTATCCACCAGTCGACACGACATTCTATTGTCCGAACGGATCGCCGCCAGGCTCGTATTTCCTGATCGTCTCGGCGCTGGTGCCGTACAAGCGGATCGACATGGCGATGGAAGCGTGCCGTCTCGCGGGCGTCCAGTTGCGCATAGCCGGCGACGGCCCGGAACGCGCGCGGCTGCAGGCGCTCGCGGGTCCCGGGGTGGAGTTTGTCGGATGGCGATACCGAGGCGCGCGGGCGTTCCTGCTGCCGGGCGAGGAAGACTTCGGCATCGCCCCGGTCGAGGCGCTCGCCTGCGGCCGGCCGGTGGTCGGCCTGGCCCGCGGAGGCGTCACGGAGACCGTGTCCGACGGCGCCACCGGCGTCCTGGTCGATGAACCTGTTGCCGAGGCATACGCCGCGGGCATTGCCCGCGCCGCCGCTCTTCCGTTCGATGCGGAATACATCCGGAAGCAGGCGCTGCGATTCTCGCGGCGTCGCTTTCATGACGAGATGCGCCGCCTGATCGAGGACACGGTGCGGCAAGTCGGAGGCGCAGCCTCATGATTACCCGGCTGAGTCGGCGGCTCGTCACGCTGCACGCGGTCAGCGATTCGCTGCTCTGCATGCTGGCGTTCGCCCTGGCCTACGTCATCCGCTTCGAACTGCCGCTCTTCGCGGCGCCGAAGGGCCAGCCTCCGTTTGCGCAATATCTGATCCTGATTCCCTTCATCGGGCTGCTCGTGCCGCTGGCCTTCAACCTGCAGGGCGCCTACCGCCTGCCGCGGATCCGCACGCGGGTCGACGATTTCTTCTCGGCGCTGGTCAGCAACGTCATGGTGGTGGTGGTGGGCCTGCTCGGCACGCTGTACTTCCAGGTGTACGTCGCCGGTCCGCAGGCGCAGGCCGCCGGCACCTACGAGGTGTCGCGGCTCGTCTGGCTGCTGTACCTGGTCCTCAGCATCAGCATGACGTACGCCTCGCGCACGGTCGTGCGCATCGAGACGAAGCGCCGCTTCGAGGCGGGCGTGGGGCTCAAGCGAGTGCTGATTGCCGGCACCGGCAGCCTCGGCCGGCACGTGGCGGACAAGCTGCTCCAGCACCGCGAGTTCGGCTACGAGGTCGTCGGATTCATCGATGATTCGGCGGGCGCCGATACGGCCGGACACCGCGGGCTGCCGGTGCTCGGCCGGATTGCGGATACCGGTGAGCTGATTCCCCGCGAGCGGATTGATCAGCTGTACGTCGCGCTGCCGCTCGAAGAGCACGTCAAGATGCTCGATCTGATCGAGGTGGCGAACCGCGAGTGCATCGACGTCAAGATTGCACCCGATATCCTGCACGTCATCGCCCTGCGGGCGCGGTTGGAGGATCTGGACGGCGTCCCGCTCATCAATATCAACGACGTCCCGCTGCAGGGACTCAACAGTCTGGTCAAGCGCATCATCGACATGGCCGTATCGGCCGTGGTGCTGGCGGGACTGGCGCTGCCGTTCACGGCCATTGCCGCCGTCATCCGGTTCACGTCGTCCGGTCCCGTGTTCTACCGGCAGGAGCGGATGGGACTGGACCGGCGTCCGTTCATGGTGCTCAAGTTCCGGTCGATGTACGACGACGCCGAACGCGAGACCGGGCCGGTGTGGACGCGCGAGAACGACCCGCGGGTGACGCCCGTGGGACGCGTCCTGCGGCGGTTCAGCATCGATGAGCTCCCGCAGTTCTGGAACGTGCTCGTGGGCGAGATGTCGCTCGTCGGCCCGCGGCCCGAGCGGCCGTACTTCGTCGAGCAGTTCCGGGAGCGCGTGCCGCAATACATGTTGCGCCACAAGGTGAAGTCCGGGCTCACGGGTTGGGCGCAGGTGAACGACCTGCGGGGCAACACCTCGATCGAGAAACGGATCGAGTGCGACCTGTACTACATCGAGAACTGGTCATTCGCACTTGACTTCAAGATCCTGTGGCTGACCGTCGTGCGCGTTCTCTTCCATCGGCACGCGTACTGAAGAGCCGGATTCCCAGTGCCACCGGAATCAGGCGCGACCCCCAATGCGGGCGCCGGGCAGACCGTCGTCATCACCGGCGCCGCCGGGTTCATCGGCTCGCATCTTAGCGACGCGCTGCTCGACCGCGGCTACGCGGTGGTCGGCATCGACAACTTCCTCACCGGCGACCGGCAGAACATCGAGCATCTGCAGCGGCGCGACTTCCGCCTGGTCGAGCAGGACGTCGCCCGCCACATCGAGGTCGAAGGCCCGGTGGACTGGGTGCTGCACTGGGCCAGTCCCGCGAGTCCGACCGACTATCTCACGTTCCCGATCCAGACGCTCAAGGCGGGCGCCCTCGGCACGCACAACGCGCTGGGGCTGGCGCGGGCGAAAGACGCGACCTTCGTGCTGGCGTCGACGTCGGAGGTTTACGGGGACCCTGCGGAGCACCCGCAGCCGGAGACGTACTGGGGCCACGTAAATCCGATCGGGCCGCGGGGCGTCTACGACGAGGCCAAGCGCTTCGCCGAAGCGATGACGACCGCCTACCACCGCCACCATGGGCTGCGGACGCGGATTGTCCGCATCTTCAACACCTACGGACCGCGCATGCGCGTGGACGACGGCCGCGCGGTGCCGAACTTCATCGTCCAGGCCCTGCAGGGACAGGACCTGACCATCTACGGCGACGGCGGTCAGACGCGCAGCTTCTGCTACGTCAGCGACCTCGTCGACGGGATCATGCGGCTGATGCACGCGGATACGGCTGAACCGGTGAACATCGGCAACCCGGACGAGCTGTCGATCAGTCAGATCGCCGCCCGCATCATCGAGATGACCGGCTCCCGCTCGCGGATCATCCACGAACCGCTGCCGGTCGACGACCCGAAGGTGCGCCGGCCGGATATCACCCGCGCCCGCACATTGCTGGGTTGGGAACCGCGGGTCGCGCTCGAAGACGGGCTCCGCGAGACGATCGAGTACGTCCGCCGCAAGCTCCGCTAGCTCGCATTTCTCACCAGCGTTCGTCGCGAGGGCGTCGAGGCGCCGGTGTGGTGGGTCGCACGGAC
>JAGWAI010000019.1:61694-62918 GCA_021296485.1 Acidobacteriota bacterium | reverse complement strand
GCGGCGTGAGGGAGTACGGCCCGCCACAGCGAGCGGATCGGCGGCCGCAGCAGAAGGTTGGTGAGAAATGCGGGCTAATCGGGATTCCCCTCGGCGCCCGGCCCCGGCGGCGTTACCGGTTCACCAGCCGCGCGGCGTGGAAGATGTAGTGGAATCCGGACGCGAGCGTCACCGCCAGCGAGGCCCAGATGGCGGCCTCCACCACCAGGGAAGGCCGGTCGAGGTAGTTGAAGAGCAGCGTGACGCTACCGGTGAGGATGTAGACAAAGGTCGCGACTTTCCCCAGGTGCGACGGCGGAAACGTGAACCGCTCGACCGCCAGATTCACTACCGCCACCGTCAGCACGATGATCACGTCGCGGCTGATGACGAGGACGGTCAGCCAGATCGGGAACCGGTTGGCGAGATCGAGACTCGGCAGCGTCAGCACGACGAAGGTCGACACAAGAAGCAGCTTGTCCGCCATCGGGTCGAGCAGCGCCCCGAGGCTGGTCGGGCCGCCCGAGCGCCGCGCGATGATGCCGTCGAGCCCGTCGGTGACGCCGGCCAGGATGAACGTGATCAACGCCCATCCGCTGCGGCCGTAGATGACCAGGATGACCAGGACCGGCACGAGCAGCAGCCGCACCAGCGTCAGTTGATTGGCCAGCGTGAGCGTAGCCATGAGTACTAGCGATCCTCTCGCGCCAGGTCCGCCAGGTGATTCATCGCGCGCACCGCGCCGGCGCCGTCAACGACCTCAGTCGGCCGGAAGGCCTGGCCGTCGAGCACGGGCAGCACACCCGCGCTCACCGCACGCGCAGCGAACGGATAGCTCAGGTGGCTGGAAGACATGTCGCTGAACGCCGGCCGATCGCGTGACCAGCGTCCGGCCGCCTCGGGATTGCCGGCCTCGAACAGGTCCAGCAGGGCGCCGACCGTCTCAGCCAGGTCCGCCCGCCGCACCGTGCGCGCCGGGTCGAAGCGGTAGGCCGCATCCACCTCCATCACCCCGGCGCGGGTCACGTCCAGTATCCACCGCTGGGCCCAGTGGCCGCGGGTGTCGGTAACGATGACGGTGCGCCCTTCGGAGGCCGATGCGGACAGCAGGTTGGGGAACCGCGTGCCGATCAGCGCCGCCAGCTCGCCGCGCGTGACCGCCGGCCGGGTAGGGATCGCCTGAATTTCCGGCGGCAGCGCCGCCAGCCGCAACTGTTCGCGCAGACGCTCCAACTGCCGCGCGGT
>JAGWAI010000019.1:59559-61683 GCA_021296485.1 Acidobacteriota bacterium | reverse complement strand
CGCTCGTAGGCCGCGATGGCCGCCTCCAGGTCCCCGGACCGCTCATGCAGGGCGCCTTCGAGCCTGAATGCGGCGGGATCCGACGGGTCCAGCTCGATGGCACGCCGGGCGTGGCCGAGCGCGGCCGCCGTGTCGCCGAGCTCGCTCTCGACCTGCCCGAGCTCCAGGTGCAGAAACGCGCTGTCGGGCGACGACGCGATTAGCTGCTCGTATGCCGACCGCGCATCCGGGAGCCGCCCGGCGGCCGCGCTCTCCCGCGCCTGCGCAATGCGTTGGCTGACCAGCGTGAAGCGCAGCTCCGCGACAACGCGCTGGAGATGCGACAAGCCGGCGTCGATCGCCAGGGCGCGCTCGAACGACCGGATCGCGGCTTCCGAATCGTCGAGCGCCAGCATCGACTCCCCGTGACCGACAATCGCCGGGAGGTAGTCTGCCGACTGCGTCACCGCCCGGTCGAAATGATCGGCCGCGCCGCGCGCATCGCCGCGCGCCAGGTGGAGCCAGCCGAGGCCCGTTGTCGCCGGATAGAATCCCGGCCTCGACTCGACCAGCGCCACGTAGCGGCGCTCGGCGGTGGCCAGGTCGCCGGCCTGAAAGAAGGCCCACGCGTCGTCGAGGCGACGCGCCGACTCCGACCCGCGCAACTCCGCGGGCACGGTGGGGTACAGATAATCGGGAAAGGCCGGCGACGAAACCACGGGCGGCCGGACGGCGCAGCCGGCGCCGAGCAGAGCGGCTATCAGCGCTCCCCGCAGAACGGTTCGCCTCACAGCCGGACCGCTTTCTCGCGTTCCGCCACCGAAGCCGCGGTGTTGCGCGGCCGCAGCCGCGCGATCAGCCGGCGCGGCACGTCCGCCTCCACCGAAACGCGGTCGCCCTCCGTGACCTGTCGCAGTACGCGGCTGTGACGGTGCAACGCGGCAAGTCGCTCCCGATCGTCGTGCGTCGTGTGGTCGAATTCGAGCGTTACGCGGCTGGTATCCATCTCGACCAGCCGCATCAGGCGCCGCACCAACTCGTCCGTGCCGAGACCGGTGCGCGCCGAGATGCACACCGAGTCGCCCGCCGTCCGGTCCAGCCGCGCCAGATCTGCCTCGGCCACGCGATCGCACTTGTTGAACACCTGCAACTGCGGTAACCCCTCACAACCTACTTCCTCGAGCACGCGGTGCACGGCGGCCGTCCGCGCCTCGCGGTCCGCGTGGCTCGCATCGATCACGTGCAGCAGCAGGTCGGCCTCGGCCACCTCTTCAAGCGTCGCCCGGAACGCCGCGACCAATGTGTGCGGCAACCGGTCGATGAAGCCGACCGTGTCCGACAGCAGCACCGTCTGGCGGTCCGGCAGCCGGAGCGGACGAACGAGTGGATCGAGCGTCGCGAACAGCTTGCTGGACGCCAACGCATCGCTGCGCGTCAGGCGGTTGAACAGCGAGGTCTTGCCGGCGTTCGTATAGCCGACGAGCGCCACCGTCGGCACCGCGTCCTTCTGCCGCCGGCCGCGCGATCGCGCACGGCGGCGGCGCACGGCGTCGAGCTCGCGCGTCAGCCGCGTGATGCGGTGGCGTATCCGCCGCCGGTCGCTCTCGAGCTTGGTTTCGCCCGGCCCGCGGGTACCGATGCCGGCGCCCAGCCGCGAGAGGGCGACACCGGCGCCCGTGAGACGCGGCAGCAGGTACTTCAACTGCGCCAGTTCCACCTGCAGGCGGCCTTCCCGCGTGCGGGCGCGCGACGCGAAGATATCCAGGATGAGCTGGGTCCGGTCCACTACCCGGCACGGCAGCGCCGCGTCGAGATTGCGCAACTGGACCGGCGTAAGCTCCTCATCCACGATGACTAAATCGATCGCCGACGCTTCACAGTCGGCCGCCAGCTCCGCCGCCTTGCCGCGTCCCAGAAACAACGCCGGAGAGGGGTTACGGAGCTCCTGGACCGCACGGAATGCGACGCTGGCGCCAGCCGTGACCGCCAGCCCCGTCAGCTCTTCAAGGGAGGATTCGACGACGCGGCGGCTGCGCGCCCCGAACGCCAGACCAACTACCGCCGCACGCTCCGGCGGCCCGGCATGTTGCGCGTCGGCCTGAGTCCACGTCACCTGCCGAATTGTAGCAGCCTGTGGCAATAGAC